>CAUWLJ010000036.1:0-31666 GCA_963559585.1 uncultured Eisenbergiella sp.
GGAAAAGGACAGAGAAATTCTGAGCCAGTGGCACAGGGCTGCCGCGAAAGCCGGAACGGTGGAGGAATTTGCCAGGCAGACCGGATTGGAGCAGGAGTTTGCGGATAAACATGGAAACGAAAAGGATTACATCAACGGATGAGTTATGGAACAGATTAAAAGAATATGCTTATAACTGTTCATGGAAAGCCGGAAAGTCCCCGGAGCGTGTTTGAAAATCTATATGAGAAGTATGGTTTGGTTATCATTGACCGTAAAATTGCCCCGTGGAGTTCAGAAGAAAAAATATATATGCAGAAGTTATAAGGTTACTGTTCACGGCAGCCTCAAACGCCTGCCGTTTGAGGCGTAAGAATGTGATTCAGGAGTGAGCGGGCCTCTTTTACGCAGTAAAACTTTGAATAGGCCCGCGAACAGTAACGTTATAAGATGGTGGTGTTTTTAAAACTGCGGCATGAGTTGTCACGCCGCAGTTTTTCAGTTAAAATAAGAAAAAAGCTTTTGTTCACTGGCAAACCAGCGGACAGGAACAAAAGCCGGACAGCAGAACACGGAAGGGCGGAAAAGATATGTCATTGCGTTTTTATACAGGGGCGTCGGGGGCAGGGAAGAGCACAGCCCTTTATCGGGAGATCATAGACAGATCCATGGCGGAGCCGGATCGGAATTTTCTGGTGATCGTGCCGGATCAGTTTACCATGCAGACCCAGATGGATCTGGTGCGGATGCATTCCAGAAAGGGGATCATGAATATAGACGTGGTTTCCTTCAGCCGTCTGTCCCACCGTGTGATGGAGGAGGTGGGGCAGGACGGAAGGACGATCCTGGACGATACGGGGAAAAGCCTGGTGCTGCGCCGGATCGCCGGAAAATGTAAGGATCAGACGACGGTGATCGGCGGCAGTCTGGACAAGACAGGCTATATCCATGAGGTCAAATCCGCCATATCCGAATTCATGCAGTACGGGATAGGCCCCGAGGAGCTGGATGCGCTCACGGAGTATGCCAGAAAAAGGGGAGGCCTGTACCACAAGCTGAAGGATCTGGGCGTTCTGTACCGGGAATTTAGGGCCTATACCCAGGAAAAATTCGTCACCACGGAGGAGACGCTGGAAATGCTGGCCCGAAGGCTGCCCCAGTCGGAGCTGGTGCGCCACTGTGTGGCCGCAGTGGACGGCTTTACGGGCTTTACCCCGGTTCAGAACCGGGTGCTCCAGACGCTGATGGGGCTGGCGGACGAGGTGATCGTGTCTGTGACCCTGGGAGACGGGGAGGACATGAGGGAGACGGGGGAGGAGCAGGGGCTTTTTCACCTGAGTAAGAAAACCATCGGCACGCTGACCCGTCTGGCGGAGGAAGCCGGGGTGAGCCGGGGCAGGGACGTGCGCCTGCCGGGCAGCCCGGTGTACCGTTTCCGGGACAATCCCTCCATGGCCTGGCTGGAACAGCAGCTTTTCCGCTATCCGGTGAAGGCCTGGCCCGGCGGGGCGGATTCCGGGGCGGGGAGCTTTGAGGCGGATCAGAACCGTGCGGCAGATCAAAATCCGGCGGCTCAGAGGGCTTGTGCAGCAAAAGCGCAGGCGGAAGAGAGAGGCGGTCTGTCCGTGCGGATCATGGAGGCCTCCACCCAGCGGGAGGAGGTGCGCCAGGTGTTCATCGCCATCCGGGAATATCTGCGCCGGACGGGCAGCTGCTACAGGGATGTGGCCATCATTGCCGGGGATCTTGCTTCCTATGCCAGCCTTCTGGAGACGGAGGCGGCGGTGTACGGGATCCCGCTGTACCTGGACAGAACCAGAGGGATCGTGCTGAATCCTTTCATCGAGTATGTGAAAAGCGCCCTGCAGATCGTGGTAAAGAATTTTTCCTACGAAGCCGTTTTTCACTATCTGAGGAGCGGCCTGGCGGATTTCACGCCGGAGGAAGCGGATGAGCTGGAAAATTATGTGCTTGCCCTGGGGATCCGGGGAAAGAAAAAATGGAGCGACAGGTTCACGGCCAGGCCCAGAGGCATGGAGGAGGGGGAAACTGAGCTGGCCGCTCTGAATGCAAGCCGGGAGAAACTGCTGTCCCAGTTGTCCCCCCTGATGGAGAGCTATGCGGATGTGAAGGAGCTGGTAACCGGGCTGTATCTTTTCATTGAAAAAAATGAGGTACAGCGCAGGCTGAAGGAGTACGAGGATCGCTTCACGGCGGCGCAGGATACGGTAAGAGCCAAAGAATACGCCCAGATCTACCGGCTGGTGATGGAGCTGCTGGATCAGATCGTGGAGCTGATCGGGGATGAGAAGGTGAAGCGGGAGGAGTTCTGCCGGATCCTGGAGGCGGGCTTTTCGGAAATCCAGGTGGGCACCATCCCCCAGAACGTGGACCGGGTGGTGGCGGGAGACATGGAGCGAACCAGGCTGAATCAGGTGAAGGCGCTGTTTTTCCTGGGGGTGAACGACGGGGCGATTCCCAAGAATGCCTCCGGAGGGGGGATCATTTCCGATATGGACAGGGAATTCCTGGCGGAGAGCGGGATGGAGCTTGCACCCACGCCGCGCCAGCAGATGTATATCCAAAGGCTGTATCTGTACCTGAATATGACCAAGCCCTCCGACAGACTTATCCTGTCCTACGCCAGGATGAGCGGGGAGGGCAGGTCGCTGCGCCCGGCCTATCTGATCGACATGGTGCGCAGGCTTTTTCCCGGCATCCCCATAGAGCGGCCGGAGGAAGCGGATGAGATCAGTAAGGTGCAGTCCTTTGCGGATGGACGTGATCTTCTGGTGCAGGGGCTGAGGCGGTTCGCGGACGGACGGATGGAGCCGGACAGCAGGCAGGAGAGAGACTTTTTCCGCCTGTTCCGGGTATATGCGGACGAGCCGGAGAAGAGCGGGACAGAGACGGCAGGCTGTGCAGAGAGCGGGGCGGCGGCAGAGAACCGGGCAGGCGATGGGCTGGAGACGGAAGATTGCGCAGAGAGCGGGAAGAAGGAGGCCGGCCCGGCAGAAAGCCGGCCGGAGCGCCCTCTCCCCTGGATCGAGAAAATGGTACAGGCCGCCTTCCGCCGTTACCAGGACCGTCCTCTTGGCCGGGCGGCGGCTCTGGCGCTGTTCGGAAGCACCCTTCTGGGCAGCGTAAGCCGGCTGGAGCAGTACGCCTCCTGCGCCTACGCCCACTTCCTTCAATACGGCCTGTATCTGAAGGAAAGGGAGGATTTCAGCTTCGAGGCGGTGGACATGGGAAACATTTTCCACGGCGTACTGGAGGTGTTCGGGGAAAAGCTTCAGGAGCGGGGGCTTACCTGGTTCGACTTCCCGGAGGAAGCGGGGGAGGAGCTGATCGAGGAGGCGGTGGAGACCTATGCGGCCTCCTACGGGGAGACGATCCTCTATGATACGGCCCGTAACCAGTACATGATCACCAGGCTGAAACGGATCCTGAAGCGGACGGTGAAGACCCTGCAGTACCAGCTTCGGAAAGGGGTTTTTGCCCCGGAGCAGTTTGAGGTTTCTTTTTCCGTGCTGGAGGAGCTGGACGCGGTGAACATCGCGCTGACGGAGAAGGAGAAGCTGCGCCTGCGGGGCAGGATCGACCGGGTGGATACCTGGCGGGAGGAAACAAAGGACGGGGAGCAGATCTACGTGAAGGTGATCGACTACAAATCAGGCAGCAGGGATTTCAGCCTGGCGGCGCTGTACTATGGGCTGCAGCTGCAGCTTGTGGTCTACATGAACGCGGCCATGGAAATGGAGCGCAGAAACCATCCCGGCAGCCGTGTGATCCCTGCAGCCATGCTCTACTACAGAGTGCATGATCCTCTGGTGGAGGCGGAGGGAGAGGAGGACGCCGAAGCCGTACAGCTGCGGGTACAGGAGGAGCTTCTGGCAGCCCTGCGTCCCACCGGCGTGGTGAACGGCGAGGAGAAGGTGATCCGCAGCCTGGATGCAGGCTTTGCCGCCAAATCGGACGTGATCCCGGTGGAACGCAAAAAGGACGGAAGCTTAAGCGCCCGTTCCAGCGTCCTGCCGGAGGAGGATTTTCAGGTGATTTCCCAATATGTGAACCTGAAAATCAAGGAGCTCGGAACCCGCATCCTGGAAGGACGGATTCCCCTGGATCCCTACATCCAGCCGGGGGGAGGCGCCGTGCGGGGGGCCTGCACCTACTGTCCCTATGGAAAGGTCTGCGGCTTCGACAGGAGGATACCGGGCTTTGACAGGCGGGAGCTGGAAAAGCTCACCGAGGAAGAAGCCCTGGAGCGGATGCGCCGGGCAGTGGAAGAAGGCCAGACAGTGGAAGAAAGCCGGGCCGGGGAAACGGGCCGGAGCACAGAAGGACAGTAACGGTTTCCGGCAGCCCGGAAGGCGGCAGAAAAGACCGGCAGACAGAACAGATTGGAAATGGCAGAAAGGCCCAAAGGGGCGTTTGATATGGGCAGCCTGCCGCCCGGTGGGCGCGGGCTGAACGGTTACGGATAGGGAGGCAGCTATGGCAGTCACTTTTACCAAGGATCAACAGGATACGATTGAAGCCAGGGATTCCAGCGTGCTGGTGTCCGCGGCGGCGGGAAGCGGCAAGACAGCGGTGCTGGTGGAGCGGATCATCAGGATGGTGAGCGATACCACCCGCCCGGTGGACATTGACCGCCTTCTGGTGGTGACCTTCACCAGCGCGGCGGCGGCCCAGATGCGGGAGAGGATCACCCAGGCTCTGTCTACGGCGGTGGAGGAGCAGCCGGGGAACAGCCATCTGGTGAGACAGCTCACCCTGATCCACAACGCCCAGATCACCACCATCGACAGCTTCTGCCTGTATCTGATCCGCAACCATTTTGATGAGATCGACCTGGATCCTGATTTCAGGGTGGGGGATGAGGGGGAGATCCGCCTTCTGCGCCACGACGTGCTCCACACCATGCTGGAGGAATATTTTGACGCAAAACCGGAGGGCTTTCTGGACTGCGTGGAGTATTTTGCCCCGGGCGGGGATGAGAAGCGGCTGGAGGAGCAGATCCTGTCCCTGTACGAGTTTGCCATGAGCTATCCCTGGCCGGAGGAATGGCTGGCGGTGCACAGACAGGACTATGACCTGTCAGGGGAGGCGCTTGAGAGCTGCGATTGGGCGGAGGAGCTTAAGGGATATGTGAACGCCATCCTCCGGGAGGCCGGGCGTATTTTGGAGCAGACCAGGAGCCTGTGTGAGGAGCCGGACGGCCCGTACATGTATCTGGATGCGCTGGAGTCGGATGAGGCTCAGCTTAAGCAGCTGATGCAGGCCCGTTCGCTGGAGGAGCTGTATACCGCCTTTTCCGGTCTTTCCTTTGCCAGGATCAGCTCCAGGAAGGATGAAAGCGTATCCGCCGCCAAGCGGGAGCGGGCGAAGCAGTGGAGGAACGGAGAAAAGGAGCTTTTGACGGGGCTTGCCAAAAAATATTTTTATGCCTCCCCACAGGAGCAGCGCCGCAGAATGGAGCACTGCGCTCCCCATGTGCGCGCTCTGCTGGGACTGACGGAGGATTTTATCAGACGTTTTAACGAGAAGAAGCGGGAAAAAAATCTGCTGGATTTTCATGATATGGAGCATATGGCCCTTTCCATTCTGACACGGAGGGAGGAGGGCAGGGTAATCCCCACCCCCACGGCCGTGGAAATGCGGGAAAGCTATGCGGAGATCATGATTGACGAGTATCAGGACAGCAACCTTGTGCAGGAATTTTTGCTGAAGAGTATTTCCGGCGAGGAAACGGGCCATTACAACCGCTTCATGGTGGGGGATGTGAAGCAGAGCATTTACAAGTTCCGGCTGGCCCGCCCCGAGCTTTTCATGGAAAAGTTTGAGGCCTACCGGGGAGCGCGGGAGGGGGAGCCCGCGCCCAGGGAGAGAAGGATCGACCTGAAAAAGAACTTCCGCAGCCGCAGGCAGGTGACGGACAGCGTGAACCAGGTTTTTTCCTGCATCATGGGGAGGGATCTGGGGGGAGTGGCCTATGATGAGGATGCGGCGCTTTATCCCGGCGCAGTCTATCCGGAACCGGAGGGAGGGGAGGAGCTCTATCAGACGGAGCTTCTTCTCACGGAGGGCGGTGAGGACGGCCTGGAGGATAAGGAGCGGGAGGCGCTGGCCGTGGCGGGAAGGATCAGGGAGCTGGTGGGAAGCCTGCCGGTGACGGACGGGGTGACGAAGGAGCTGCGCCCGGCCAGATACGGGGATATGGTGATTCTGCTGCGCACCACGGCAGGCTGGGATGAGACCTTTAAAAAGGTGCTGGAGGAGTGCGGCATCCCGGTGTACATCACCTCCCGCACCGGATATTTTGCGGCCCCGGAGGTGCAGACCATCCTGAATTTCCTGAAGGTGCTGAACAATCCCAGGCAGGATATTCCTCTGTTCGGCGTGCTCAAAAGCGGGGCGGCCTCCTTCACAGATCAGGAGATCGCCTGCATCCGGGCGGCCGCCAGCCAGGGAAAGCTGTACCGGAGCCTGGAAAAGTACGCCGGGGAGGGGGAGGATGCCGCTCTTCGCAGAAAATGCGCCGCCTTTCTGGGCTGGCTTTCGGAATTCAGGGAGATGGCCGCCTATATGCCCATCCATGAGCTGATCCAGGCTTTTCTGGACAGGACAGGGTATCTGTACACCATTTCTGCCCTGCCGGGCGGGGAGCAGCGGCGGGCAAACGTGCAGATGCTTCTGGTGCGTGCGGAAAACTTTGAGAAAACCAGCTATTTCGGGCTGTTCCATTTCATACGATATATGGAGCAGGTGGAAAAGTACGACATTGACTACGGGGAAGCCAGCCTGCAGGATGAGAACGCGGACACGGTGCGGATCATGAGCATCCACAAATCCAAGGGACTGGAGTTCCCGGTCTGCTTCGTCTCCGGCCTTGCCAAGCGTTTTAACATGCAGGATACCGCAAAGCCTGTGATCATGGACATGGATCTGGGGATCGGTGTGGACTGCGTGGACGCGGTGAGCCGGGTAAAGCGCTCCACTCTGAAAAAAAACGTGATGGCGGGCAGGCTTCAGCGGGACAGCCTGGGCGAGGAGCTGCGGGTGCTGTACGTGGCCATGACAAGAGCGCAGGAAAAGCTGATCCTGACCGGAAATATCAAGGAGGAACGGGCGCAGAGGCTGAGGGAGGAGCTGGAGGAAGGAGGGCTTCTGCCGGCCGGGGGCGTCTCCCCCGCGGATGCCGCCCCGGAGGCTTCTTCGACGGGCGAACCCTTCTTGGGGGGCGGACTGCTTCCCTTTTCCCTGCGCACCCAGGCCTCCTGCTATCTGGACTGGCTGCTCCCCGCGTGGACAGGATGGGGAAAACGGGTGGAGCTTCTGCCAGCATCCGGCCTTCTGGCCCGCCAGGTGAAGGAGGAGCAGGGACAGGAGAGCCTGCTTCTGCGCCTGCGCAGGCTGGCCGCGAAGAAGGAGGAGCAGGAACAGGGCCTGGAAGAACGGAGCCGGGGACAGGAAACGCGCCCTTCTCTGGCAGAGGACTGGGGCGGAAGGCGTCTGCGGGAGCGGATGGAGAGCGTTTACGCTCATACCGATCTGGAAAAGCTGTATACCAAGACCACCGTTTCCGAGCTGAAAAAGGCGGGGATGGAGGAGGACGCCGGAGAGGCGTACCGGCTGTTCGAGGAGGCTGTCCCGGTTCCCTATGTGCCTGCCTTTATCCGAAAGGAGGAGCAGCAGGCGGCGGGGACGGCCAGAGGAAGCGCCTACCACAAGGCTCTGGAGCTGTATCCTTTTGAAAAAACGGAGACGGGAGCGGAGGAGGAGCTTGACCGAATGGCAGAATCGGGCAGGCTGTCCCCGGAATACAGGAAGGCGGTTTCCCCGTACCGGCTGGGAAGGTTTCTCCAAAGCGGACTGGCCCGGCGCATGGGGCAGGCGGCCAGGGAGGGAAGGCTCCACCGGGAACAGCCCTTCGTGCTGGGCCTGTCTGCCAGGGAGCTGTCAGAGGAATTTCCGGAGGAGGAGACGGTTTTAATCCAGGGAATCATAGACGTTTATTTTGAGGAGGAGGACGGCGTGGTGGTGGCGGACTACAAGACGGACGCGGTGACGAGGCCCGAGGAGCTGGCAGACCGCTACCGGGTTCAGCTTGACTATTATGCCCGTGCGCTGGAGCAGCTGACGGGAAAGCGGGTGAAGGAGAAGCTGATCTATTCCTTTGCCCTGCAGCAGGAGATTTGGCTGTAGGGCCGCGCCGCGGCCTGTGCAGGAGCGTCGCAGGCTGGCATATCGGGGAAAAAAGAGGTTGACGTTCGTCTTTTCTGCCCCGTCGCTTACGCTTCGGCAAGGAGGTAAATATGCAGAATTATTCAGGAGAAGCGGGATTACAGTATCATTTACAGATCAGAAGGGGGGACGTGGGCCGTTACGTGATCCTGCCCGGAGATCCCAAGCGGTGCGCCAAGATCGCGGCATTCTTTCAGGATGCCGGTCTGGTGGCGGACAGCAGGGAGTATGTGACGTACACCGGGTATCTGGATGGGGTGAAGGTGAGCGTGACCTCCACAGGGATCGGCGGGCCGTCCGCATCCATTGCAATGGAAGAACTGGTGCAGTGCGGGGCGGATACTTTTCTCCGTGTGGGAACCTGCGGAGGGATCGATCTGGATGTGAAGGGCGGGGATATCGTGATCGCCACGGGGGCCGTCCGTATGGAGGGAACCAGCCGGGAATACGCCCCCATCGAGTTCCCTGCGGTGGCCGATCTGGAGGTGACGAACGCCCTGGCTGCAGCAGGCAGGGAGCTGGGCTTTGTGTGCCATACAGGAATCGTACAGTGCAAGGACGCTTTTTACGGACAGCATGAGCCGGAACGGATGCCGGTGAGCTACGAGCTTTTGAATAAATGGGAAGCCTGGAAGCGTCTGGGCTGCAAGGCGTCGGAGATGGAGTCGGCGGCCCTGTTCGTGGCGGCCAGCCATCTGCGGGTGCGCTGCGGATCCGTTTTTCTGGTGATGGGAAATCAGGAACGCCAGGCGGCCGGGCTGGAAAACAGAATCGTGCACGACACGGAGGCCCCCATCCGGGTGGCAGTGGAGGCGCTGCGCAGACTGATCAGGCAGGACGAGGAGGTTTTAAGTGAAAAGGTATAACAGGATTTTTGTGATCGTGATGGATTCCCTGGGAGCAGGAGCCATGGAGGATTCCCCAAAGTACGGGGATGTGGGCGTAAATACCCTGGGCCATATCGCGCAGTGGGCTTGCGCCCGGCCGGCGGGGCATCAGGAAGGCTCCGCCGGGGGAGCCAGGAAAGAGGCGGCAGCCCATGGCGGGCAGGGGCTTTCCATTCCAAACCTGCGCCGGCTTGGGATCGCCAATCTCTGCCCCTTACCGGGCGTGGAGCCGGTGGAAAAGCCTCTTGCCCGATATGCCCTTCTCAGGGAGAGAAGCAGGGGAAAGGACACCATGACGGGTCACTGGGAGATGATGGGGCTGGAGATCACCAAGCCTTTTCAGACCTTTACGGAGAATGGCTTCCCGCCGGAGCTGATCCGGGAGCTGGAGGAGCGCACGGGCAGGAGGATCATCGGAAACAAGAGCGCCAGCGGGACGCAGATCCTGGAGGAGCTTGGGGAGGAGGAGATACGGGAGGGCCATCTGATCGTCTATACCTCCGCCGACTCTGTCCTTCAGATCTGCGGAAACGAGGAAACCATGGGCCTTGAAACCCTTTACCACTACTGCGAGATCGCAAGGGAGCTGACCCTGCGGGATGAATGGAAGGTGGGCAGGGTGATCGCCAGGCCCTACACCGGGCAGAGAAGGGGGGAATTTAAGAGGACGGCCAACCGCCACGACTATGCCCTCAAGCCTTACGGCCCCACGGCGCTGAATGCGCTGAAGGAGGCGGGACTGGATGTGATCTCCATCGGGAAGATCTACGATATTTTTGACGGGGAGGGACTGACCAGAGCCCTGAAATCCAAGTCCAGCGTACACGGAATGGAGCAGACGATAGAGACGGCGGAGGAAGCCTTTCACGGACTCTGCTTCGTGAATCTGGTGGATTTTGACGCTCTGTGGGGACACAGGCGGGACGTGGCCGGATACGCGGCGGAGCTGGAACGCTTCGACCGGAAGCTGGGAGAGCTGATGCCCCTTCTGCGAAAGGACGATCTTCTGATCCTCACCGCAGACCACGGAAACGACCCCACCTACACAGGCACGGATCACACCAGGGAAAAGGTACCCTTCCTGGCCTGGTCGCCCTCCATGCAGGAGGGAGGCCGTCTGCCGGAGCAGGACTGCTTCGCGGTGGTGGGCGCCACCGTGGCGGAGAATTTTGGCGTGAAGATGCCGGAGGGAACCATCGGGGAATCCCTTCTGGACAGACTGGAGCGTGCAGATGGCGGGAATGAATTTTCAAACACGCTCTAGGGTGTACAGACAGCGGGAAGGAATGCTCAAACACGCTTTAGAATAGGAGGCAGACATGGAAAGACAGGATATTTTAAAAAGAGTAGACCACACCCTTCTGGCGCAGACGGCCCGCTGGGAGGAAATCCGCCAGGTGCTGGATGAGGCCATGAAATACGGCGCGGCCTCCGCCTGCATCCCGGCCTGCTATGTGAAGCAGGCGGCGCAGTACGCAGCGGGCAGGCTTCCCATCTGTACGGTGATCGGCTTTCCCAACGGTTACAGCACCGCCCGGGTGAAGGCGTGGGAGGCCCGGGATGCGGTGGAAAACGGCGCTTCCGAGATCGACATGGTGATTAACATCGGCTTCCTGAAGGACGGCAGGAACCAGGAGGTGGAGGACGAAATCCGCCTGGTGCATGAGGCCTGCCAGGGAAGGCTTTTGAAGGTGATCGTGGAAACCTGTCTCTTAACTGAGGAGGAAAAAATCAGAGTATGCGGCATTGTAACCCGCGCCGGGGCGGAATATATCAAAACCTCCACCGGCTTTTCCACAGGCGGGGCCACATTTGAGGACGTGGCGCTGATGCGCGCCCATGTGGGGGAGCAGGTGAAGATCAAGGCGGCGGGCGGCATCGCCTCCTTCGCGGATGCGGAGGAATTGATCCGTCTGGGCGCAGACCGGCTGGGAACCAGCAGACTGGTGCGGATCATGAAGGAGGAGTGAGGCACTCTGATTTGTGTGTGGATATAGGCAAAAGTGGGTAGAAAAAATGTGGACAGGAGGGTAAAAGTCGTTCTGAAAAGTGTTTGCCTTTCCGGATGTCATATCTGGTGGCTGAAAAATTATTATGACGCGGGATGCTGTATGCAGACTGTAAAGCCATGACCGGGCGGCAGAATGGGTTTCTGCCGCCCGGTCAGAGGAAGGGGACGCTGTCTGCAGGTTCGCAGACCCTGAGAAAAGGCTACCCTTCCTTCTCCTGCGCCTCCTCCAGCCTCCATATATTCTCATCCCGCTTGAAATACAGGCACACTCCGATCCCTGCAAAAGCAAGAACGAAGAACAGAAACGCTGCCCCGGAGCCTTTTCCGCCGCCGAATATGCGGATCAGCAGGCTGCCGGAACCCTGGGCCGCCATCAGCGGTTCAAACACCTGATCCACCAGAACCCCTCCCAGTAGATACCCAACAGGGATGGTGAAGAACTGCAGGGAATTGCGCACCGAATACACACGCCCCTGCATGGAAACAGGCACGTGAAGACGCATAACGGCGTCCAGATTGGCGTTCATCAGCGGAATGCTGATCCATCCGAGAAAACCGCCCACGCACCATACGAGCGGTGTGCGCCCCAGAGCCAGCAGGAAGTTCTCAAAGCTCATGGAGAAAAGCAGGCAGTTGCATATTACCCGGACCCGGCTTTTGGGTTTTTTGGCCAGGGAGGCGAGGACGCTTCCGGCCAGGGTGGAAAGGCCGATGACCATATTGACAAGCCCCATGGCTTTCTCGCTTCCGCCCTCCCTGGACAGAAGCATGGCGGGAAAAGCCGCATTGTAGACGGAGGCCACCAGATTGATGGCCGCAAGAAACAGGATCAGCCCGAAGATCCCCTTCTCTTTTTTCAGGTATCCCAGGCCCGCTTTTACAGCGTCCAGCAGCTCTTCCTTCCGGGCTGCCGCCCCACCCTGGCGGCAGTCCGTTTCTTCCATATCCTGTCCTGTACGGCATTCTGTCTGGCCTCTGCCTTCCCCGGACAACGCAGGCTCTTCCGGGATGCGGATACAGAAGGCCAGCGACAGGAAAGCTGCTATAAAGGTGAACAGGTCGAAGGCGATCACCGCTTCCAAACCCGCCAGGCCAAAGAAGGCCGTGGCGATGATGGGAGTAAGGATAGAATTCAGCGAGCCGGAAAGATAGCGCAGCCCGCCCACCCTCTGATAATATTTTTCCGGCAGCAGCCGGGTGGTGACCACCTCCGAGGCAGGTTGCTGTACGGTGTTCATCAGCCCTCCCGCCATGTTGATCAGATACAGATGCCAGACCTGCAGGCTGCCGCCCAGCAGCAGGAGCAGTGTGACCAGAGTGCTTACGGCGGCCAGGGTATCGCAGAGCAGCAGAGTGCGTTTCTTGTTCCAGCGATCGCTGAGCGCCCCGGCAAAAATACTGAAAATTACATAGGGCGCATAGGAACACACCATGAGCAGTGCACTCATCAGCGCGGAGCCCTCCTGGGTGTAAGACCAGATCACCAGCGCATAGCCGGTCATGGAACTGCCCAGAGCGGAAAAAGCCTGGGTGGCCCAGAATAGCAGGTACATTTTCATTTCATGGAAAGCTTTTTGATATTGTTTCATAGACTTTGCTCCTTATCAGACGATGATACGTGTTCGTGTCAGTCAGGCAAAGTCTGTAAGCCGTTTGAATATTCAAACATGCTCCTGGACAGTCAGTTACTCCATGCAGCCCTGTCCGGTCAGACTTTGCATGGAGCGTTTGCAATGCACAACATTTTTTTCTCCTTTCAGATTCGGGATCCTTTTCTTTATATTATCACATCCGAGCCTGCACAACAATCGTATTTTCCCCATTGCAATCCCCGCCAAAATCAGCTATAGTGAATGAGTGGCAGCCTGCCCTTATCAGTAAAAAGGGGCGCTGCCGGAAAACATACTTATGAGGAGGATACTCACATGAAGCAGACATTTGGAATTAAACACGTAGTAGCAATCGGTATCGGAACCGCGCTTTGTATCGTTCTGAACAACGTCTCTATTCCATTAGGGATCATTCCCAATACCTTTCTTGCGCCCAAGATGGCAGTGCTTGCCTTCTTCGCCGCAGTGTTCGGCCCCATTGTGGGCGGCGCCATCGGACTGATCAGCCATGCTCTGGGCGATGCGATTTTTTACGGAAGCATCTGGTGGAGCTGGGTATTCCCGGAAGGCGTGATGGGAGTTATCATCGGACTTTTCGCTGCCAAATACGCCATCAAGGAAGGCGGCTTTGACCGCAAGGCCATTATCCTGTTCAATGTCATGCAGGTAATCGCCAACGCTGCCGCATGGATCCTGGTAGCTCCTGTCCTTGATATACTGATCTATGCGGAGCCTGCCAACAAGGTATTTTCTCAGGGAGTATTCGCAGCCCTTGGCAATATCATTATGATCGGGGTCCTGGGAACCCTGCTTGCAGCGGCATATTCCAGGATCGGGGCCAAATCCTCCAGCCTTTCCAAAGAAGACTGATCCGATAAGACTGACAGGCCGGCCTGAAATCTGTTCGCAGGGCCGGCCTGTTTCACCGACAGCGGAAAATCGTTTTCCCGTGCCGGAGAAACAGGGATGCGCGCACCCTATAACCCAATGAAAGAAAGGATACCTATGGAGCCGATTATTGAATTTAAAGATTATTCCTTCAAATACCGCGCCCAGACAGAGCCGACGCTGAAGAACATCAACCTTGCCGTTTATCCGGGAGAAAAGGTTCTGATCGTGGGGCCTTCCGGCTCCGGCAAGTCCACGCTGGCGCACTGCCTGAACGGACTGGCGCCTTTCTCTTTCCCGGGAGAAAGCACGGGGAGCCTGACGGTGGGAGGCCTGGAGCCAAAAAAGGCGGGGATCTTCGGCATGTCGAGGCTGGTGGGAACCGTACTGCAGGATACGGACGGGCAGTTTATCGGGCTGACCGTGGCGGAGGATATTTCCTTTGCCCTGGAAAATGACTGCGTTCCCCAGAAGGAGATGTTTTCAAGGGTTGATGAAGTGGCAGAAGTGGTGGATGTGAAGGAGCTTCTGGACCATGCGCCCACAGAGCTTTCGGGAGGCCAGAAGCAGAGAGTCTCCATGGCGGGCGTGATGATCGACGACGTGGACATTCTGTTATTTGATGAACCTTTGGCAAATCTGGATCCCGCCACGGGTAAGAGGGCTATTGATCTGATTGACAAGATCAGCCGCCAGACGAAGAAAACGGTGCTGATCATCGAGCACAGGCTGGAGGATGCCCTGTACCGGGATGTGGACAGGATCATTGTGGTGGGGGAAGGCCGGATCGTGGCAGATTTGAGGCCGGACGAGCTGCTGTGCCGGGATGTGCTGGAGCAGGAGGGGATCCGGGAGCCTCTTTATATCACTGCATTGAAGCATGCCGGATGCACCGTCCGTCCTGAGCACCATCCCCAGCATATCGAGTCCATGGAGCTGGAGCCCTACAGGGAGAAGGTGCAGGCCTGGTATCAGAGGGCGGAGCTGCCGCCTGCCCGGAAGGCTCAGGAGCCGGTGCTGGAAATCCGGGATCTGGATTTCTATTACAATCCGGGGAAATATGTGCTGAAAAATGTAACGCTTACCATTGGCAAGGGCGAGATGATGAGCATTGTGGGCAAGAACGGAGCGGGAAAGAGCACCCTTGCCAGCCTGATCTGCGGCTTTCACGATCCGGTAAAAGGTGAGATACGGCTGAACGGCCAGAATATCGCCGACAGATCCATTAAGGAGCGGGGAGAGGTGATCGGCCTGGTGATGCAGAATCCCAATCAGATGATCAGCAAGCCCATGATCTTTGACGAGGTGGCCCTAGGACTGGCAGTGCGCGGCGTTTCGGAGGAGGAGATCAGGGAGCGGGTGAACGAAACGCTGAAGATCTGCGGCCTGTATCCCTTCCGCAACTGGCCCGTGTCAGCCTTAAGCTTCGGGCAGAAAAAAAGAGTGACCATCGCCTCCATCCTGGTGATGAACCCGGAGGTCATGATCCTGGACGAGCCCACGGCCGGGCAGGACTTCCGCCATTACACGGAGATCATGGAATTCCTGAAGGAGATCAACCGAAAGCTTGGCATCACCATCATTATGATCACCCACGACATGCACCTGATGCTGGAATACACGGACAGGGCGGCGGTGATCGCGGACGGACAGCTTCTGGCGGACGATACCCCGGCCAGGGTGCTCACCAATGAACAGACTGCGCAGAAGGCTTATCTGAAAAAAACCTCCCTGTACGATCTGGCGGTGAAATGCGGGATAGACGACCCCTCCGGTTTTGTGGAGCGGTTCATCCATTTTGAGAGAGAGGAGAGAAAACATGGCTAGACTTTTGTCCTATGAGGAAAAGGGAACCTGGATCCACCGTCTGTCCGGCGTGACGAAGCTTGCTTTTTTCATTCTCTGGTCCCTCACCGGAATGCTCACCTATGACACCAGGATCCTTGTGGTCATGCTGGTTTTCAGCCTGGTGATCTTTAAAACCTCCCGCACCGAGTGGAAGCAGGTGGGCACGGTATTCAAATTCATCCTGGTGTTTCTCACTCTGAACCTGCTGTTCGTATTCCTTTTTTCTCCCTACGAGGGCTGTGAGATCTATCAGTCCAAAACGGTGCTTTTTCACATAGCGGGAAATTACAGCGTAACGGCGGAGCAGCTTTTCTATGAGCTGAACATTATGATCAAATACTTTACTGTGGTTCCGGTGGTGCTCATGTTTATGGTGACCACCAATCCCAGTGAGTTTGCGGCCAGCATGAACCGGCTGGGAATCAGCTACAACGTGGGCTACGCTCTGGCCATCGCCCTGCGTTACGTTCCTGATATCCAGTCTGATTTTACCAAGATCAGGCACGCTCAGGAGGCCAGGGGAATTGAAATGTCCAAAAAGGCGCCTCTGTTTCAAAGGATCAAGAGCATGAGCAGCATCATCTTCCCTCTGCTTTTCTCCAGCATGGACAGGGTGGATGTGGTCAGCAATGCCATGGAGCTGAGGGGCTTCGGCAAGAAAAAGAAAAGAACCTGGTACATGGGCAGGCCGCTGGCCAGAAACGATTATCTCACCCTCGCCTTTGTGATCTGCTTCATGCTCCTGTCTCTGGTGATCACCTTTGCGGATGGGAACCGTTTCTACAATCCGTTCCTGTAAACCGGGCTTCGGACAGAAGAAAATGCTGTGCTGCCAGGGGCAGTGCGGCGGCATGAAAAGGGGATTGTAAATGAACTATCGGATCGAAAATGAAATCCTGAGCGTGACGGTGGACAGCCTGGGAGGGGAGCTCCAGTCCATCAAAAGGGATGGGAGAGAGTACCTGTGGCAGGGGGATCCCAGGTACTGGGAAGGGAAAGCGCCCAATCTTTTTCCCTATATCGCCCGCTTGACGGAGGGAAAATACACCTATAAGGGAAAAACCTACGAAATGCCTATCCACGGTTTCCTGCCTGCCGCCGAAATGGTGCGGGAGGAACAGAGCGCAGACCGCATCGTGCTCCGGCTGGATGCAGACGAGAAAACGAGGGAGTGTTATCCCTTTGATTTTACCTGCCGGATCATCTATGAGCTGGATGAGGACGTGCTGAATGTGACTTACCAGGTGGAAAACCATGGGGAGGAGGCCATGTATTTTGGAATCGGCGGCCATCCCGGCTTCTGCGTGCCTGTGGGAAGCGGTATGGAGTCTGCCGGGATTGCCCGCGGTACAGAAGCGGAGGAAGAATCGGCATGGCCGCAGAATGGTAGCTCTTTTACCGGCTGGCGGCTGGAGTTTGAGGGTGTGAAGGAATATGAAACGCCCATACGCATCGGTTTTTCCCCGGACTGCTTCCTGAATGGGGAGGACGTGCCCTTTGAGCTGGAGGAGGGAAAAAGCATTCCGCTCCGCCACGATATGTTTGACGACGACGCTATCGTTCTCACCCATACCTCCAAAACGGTATCCCTGCGCAGCGGCGGCAGCAGCCGCTTTGTGCGGGTGCACTTCCCGGACATGCCCTATATCGGCTTCTGGCATGCGGTGGGGACGGATGCCCCCTATGTGTGCATCGAGCCCTGGTCCTCCCTTCCCTCCAGGCAGGGAGTGGTGGAGGAGCTGACCGGACAGCCCGGGCTGATCCGGCTGGAAGGCGGAAGGAGCTGCCGGAAACGGTGGAGTGTGGAGATTCATTAGAGAGAAAAAAAGGTGCGCGGCTCCAGCGGAATGGATGCCGCGCACACTGTTTTATCTGCCGGCCGAAACGGCCATTGTTTTCAGCCTGCTCATCGCCTTATCCACGGGAGGAAGCGCCAGCAGGATCACGGTGAGAACCGCTTCGGGAAGGATGTAGCTTAAGTTGTACAGCGTGGAAGCCCACAGCGCCGCCACATTTCCTCCAAAGTCTCCCACGTAGGTGGTGTAGAAAATGAATCCGGACACCTCATGTACCAGAAAACGTCCGGCAACGCCCAGAAGATAGCCCTTTAACAGTCCATGCCTGGATTTGCTGAAGAAGCCGGACAGGCCGAGCGCGCCGAAGGCCAGGGGATAATCCAGAAGAACCTGCACGGGATGCACCACATAGGGGCCGGTGATGAACTGCAGGACGCCGTAGGCCAGCGCAGCGATGATTCCCACCTTAGGCCCGTACCAGTAGCCTATGAGGCATACGATCAGCATGGAAAAGAGGGTGACGGAACCGCCGTTCGGAAGGCTGGGAAGCTTGATCACGGTTGCGATCACGGTTGCCAGCGCAATGGCGGCGCCTGAAAAGACGATCTGTTTGATGGTGACAGAACTTTTGTTCATAAAAAAACCTCCTTGGTATTCATACACAAAGAGGGGAATCGTAAGGAAAGAGTCCGTCATGTGCGGAAGGGCATCAGCCCTGACGCAATAACGTCCTGAACTTTCCATCGAATACGAAAGAAAATCAAGTATCTTCCATATCTGCATGTCTGCTTCCCTACGCCGGTATTATCCGGGTCAAGTAGTAAGGGTTAGAAACCAGTGGTTTCAATCTCAGCAATCGGCTCCCCTAGCGTGCATTGGTATTTTGTTCTTTTCTACTATAGACGGGAGAATGGGAAAAGTCAAGGAGAAAATGCCGATCGTAAAAAGACCATATCAAATCGGATAAAAAACTTGCGGGCGTTCTTTTATCCGGTATAATAAATCTATAAAACCTGTATCCGCTGACTGCGGGGGAAAGGAGTGTCCATGATACCGACTATAGATAAAAAGAAAACCGGACAGCGCATCCGCGAGCTGATGGAGCTTCACCGGATCAGTGTAAAAGAAATAAAGGAATATCTTTCTCTGGGCAGTGTTCAGGGCATCTATCAGTGGCTGAACGGAACCACAATGCCCAGCATAGACAACCTGTATGCGCTCAGCAGTCTGTTCCGGGTTCCGCTGGACAGGCTGGTCTGTGGAAACAGAAGGCCTTTCGCTCAGGAAAGGGAGGCGGCTGCCAGAAAACGTATGCTTACCTATTATATAAGCCTGTGCTCCATACGCGGTACGGCATGACGGGTCAAAAGCGCGGCAGGAGGCCGGAATGCGCTCCTCAGCCGTAACAGTTCAGCCCGCGCCCATGGAGCAGCAGCAAGCTGCTCCACAAAACGCCTTCGGAGCTTTCCGCTGCTACGCAGCTCTTGTCTGAGCAAAATAAATTCAAGTACGGCTTGAATGACAGAACAGAAAATATCTGTTAGTATAAGGGCGTGGAACGTAAGTTCCGGCCTGTGCCGGAGAAAGAGGAGCTTTGTTCCGCAAAGTGTGGGGAACACCGTATCTGTCTTTTTCTGCCCGCCTGCCCGGAAGCCCTGTTCAGCTGCATTTTTCCATTACCTTTCATACCGGCGGCTGGAAGGCGTGTCATGGCACCCTCTTAACAAGGCGGGAGAATTTAGAATTCCATCCCTCAAGAGGACGGGGTTTTACGCACCTGGCGGTCCTTGGCATCTGTAAGGCTTCGGCACAGGCATTATCAGGCAGATTTCACTCCTGTTTTTTTCTGTATTTTGAGGGCGACGCTCCGAAATGCTTCTTAAACAGCTTGCTGAAATGATACGCATCATCATATCCCACGCACATGGCAATATCCTGTATGCTGGTATTATTTTTTTCTTCCAGAAGCTCCCTGGCTTTTTCCATACGTACCCGGATCAGGTGATTGATGGGAGTATCGCCTGTTTCGCTTTTGAAGATTTTTGATATGTAGAAGGGACTCAGATACATATTGCGCGCAATCTGATCCAGCGATATTTTTTCGTTATAATGGGCGTCAAGATACTCAATGATCTGCTCCACCACATACTTTTTGTTGGTGGACTCAAACTCATAGCCCCTCAGGGAGGAAACCGGGACAGCCGACTGCTCCCGGTAGAGCAGCAGGATCATCTGGGTCACATAGGCCTTGAGCATAAAATAACGTCCGGGCTGGCGGCTTTCATATTCCGTCTGCATCATGGAACAGAGACGGGTCAGGCTGACAAACGTTTTCTCAGAAGGATGCAGAAGCCTTTCATGCTTCGGGAAGCTGATTTGGTTGCGTTCCATATTGCGGATATGGATATCGGTGAAGGCGACATAAAATTCCTCCAAGGGGAGAGTGGGCGAGGTATAGCAGCACTGATGGGAGGTTCCCGGGTTAAAAAGAAAAACGTCCCCCTTCCGGACTGCATACCATTTCCCGTCCACCACAAAATGGCCTTCACCGGACAGGATGAAGGCAATCTCTATAAAATCATGGCTGTGCGGATTTTCCGGCTCATGCCGGGTGAGTGCACAGGCAAATAGAAAAGTGGGATTCAGATCCTCATAGGAGATGTCATATTGAATCTGGCACATGTTGTAAATTACCTCCGTTGGATGTCTGACGGCGATCAGGCACATTCGAGCTGCTGCCAAGAGCGCGGCTCAGCTAATACCTTTTGTCTATTATACCATCATATCTTAAAAAAATATATTCTTGACGCTAAAATTGAAAATTTTCTTAATTCGTATAGAGACGGTTGCATATCCCGAAAAAGTTTAGTACACTGTAATTTGAATAAATACAGCTATCAAATAAATAAACAATGAGCGGCCAGGGCCGGGGTTTTTGACGGAAAACGCTGTGTCTGCGGCTGTAAAAGGAGGAAAAAACATTGGCACAGGTTGGTATTGTAATGGGAAGCGATTCTGATATGCCTGTTATGAGCAAGGCAGCTGATATTCTGGAGGAGCTTGGCATTTCCTACGAGATGACGATTATTTCAGCGCACAGAGAACCGGATGTTTTTTTTGAGTATGCCAGGAGTGCAGAGGAGAAGGGGTTTAAGGTGATCATCGCAGGAGCGGGCATGGCGGCCCATCTGCCCGGCATGTGTGCGGCAATTTTTCCTATGCCTGTTATCGGAATACCGATGCACACCACATCCCTGGGAGGGCAGGATTCCCTTTACTCCATCGTTCAGATGCCAAGCGGTATCCCCGTAGCCACAGTGGCGATCAACGGGGGAGCCAATGCGGGTATTCTGGCAGCCAAGATTCTGGCTACCTCTGACGAGGCTCTGCTTGGACGGCTGAAGGAGTACAGCCGCAGCCTGAAGGAGAGCGTACAGAAGAAGGACGCCCATCTCCAGGAGGTTGGGTACAAAAACTACAGCAAATAGATAAATAGAAGCGGATACGGATAACGAAAGAGGTTTGCTGCATTTTGGCAGCAGGAAAGAGGGACATATGGATTATAAGAACGCGGGTGTTGATATTGAAGCCGGATACAAGTCGGTGGAGTTGATGAAAAAGTACGTGAAGGAGACCATGCGTCCTGAGGTTCTGGGCGGACTGGGAGGCTTTTCGGGAGCGTTTTCCATGGAAGGCTTTAAGGATATGGAGAAGCCCACGCTGGTTTCCGGAACGGACGGTGTGGGAACCAAGCTGAAGCTGGCCTTCCTGATGGACCGTCATGACACGGTTGGAATTGACTGTGTGGCCATGTGTGTAAACGATATTGCATGCGCAGGAGGGGAACCGCTGTTCTTTCTGGATTACATTGCCTGCGGCAAGAACTATCCCGAGAAGATTGCCACCATCGTGAAGGGTGTGGCAGAGGGCTGCAAGCAGGCGGGCGCTGCCCTGATCGGCGGCGAGACGGCTGAAATGCCCGGCTTTTATCCTGAGGATGAATACGATCTGGCCGGTTTTGCAGTGGGCGTGGTGGATGAGAAGAAGCTGATCACAGGAGCGCAGCTGAAGGCCGGGGACGTGCTGATCGGTATGGCAAGCTCCGGTGTGCACAGCAATGGCTTTTCACTGGTGAGGAAGGTGTTCGAGATGACGAGGGAATCCCTGGATACCTACTATGATGAGCTGGGGACGACTCTGGGAGAGGCGCTGATTGCTCCTACCAAGATTTATGTGAAGGCCCTGCGCAGTGTGAGGGAGGCAGGCGTTACGGTGAAGGCCTGCAGCCATATCACAGGAGGCGGCTTCTATGAGAATATCCCCAGGATGCTTCCTGAGGGAGTATGTGCCGTGGTGAAGAAGGACAGCTACGAGGTGCCTGCTATTTTCCGTCTGCTGGCGGCCAGGGGCGGTATTGAGGAGCAGATGATGTACAATACCTACAATATGGGAATCGGCATGGTGCTGGCGGTGGATCCGGCAGATGTGGATAAGACCATGGAGGCCATCCGCCAGGCCGGCGAAATTCCTTATGTGATCGGAGAGACGAAGGCAGGAGAAAAGGGAGTAGAGCTATGTTAAACGTTCTGGTCTGTGTATCGGGAGGAGGCACCAATCTGCAGGCGGTGATCGACGGTATCGGGAATGGAAGGATTACCAATACCCGGATTACGGGCGTGATCAGCAACAATGCAGGAGCCTATGCCCTGGAGCGGGCAAGGCAGAACGGAATTGATGCAGTCTGTGTGTCCCCCAGAGACTATGAGGACAGGGAAGCCTTTAACCGGGCTTTTCTGGAGAAGGTGAACGCCTATGCGCCGGATCTGATCGTGCTGGCCGGTTTCCTGGTGAATATTCCGGCGGAGATGATTCAGATCTACAGGAACAGAATCATCAATATCCATCCTTCCCTCATCCCTTCCTTCTGCGGTGTGGGGTACTATGGGCTGAAGGTACATGCGGCAGCCCTGGCAAGAGGTGTGAAGATAACCGGAGCCACCGTCCATTTTGTGGACGAGGGAACGGATACCGGCCCGATCATCCTGCAGAAGAGTGTGGAGGTGCTGGATGAGGATACCCCCGGCACGCTGCAGAGGCGTGTGATGGAGCAGGCGGAATGGCAGATCCTTCCCCGGGCCATCGATCTGATTGCCAATGGGAAGGTGAGCATACAGGAAGGCAGAGTACAGATTGGAGAATAGTTTTCGATGAAAATTCTGATTATAGGCAGCGGCGGACGGGAGCATGCCATTGCAGCGGCCGCTGCGAAAAGCCCCAGGGCAGAGAAGCTTTACTGCGCACCCGGTAATGCGGGAATTGCGCAGCTGGCAGAGTGCGTTCCTATCGGTGTCAATGAATTTGACAAAATAGCAGCCTTTGCGGTGGAGAAGAAGATCGATCTGGTGATCGTGGGGCCGGACGATCCTCTGGCGGCCGGTCTTGTGGATGTGCTGGAGGCGGCGGGGCTGCGCGCTTTCGGCCCCAGGAAGAATGCGGCAATCCTGGAGGGAAGCAAGGCGTTTTCCAAGGATTTGATGAAGAAGTATCACATTCCCACAGCGGCATACGAGACCTTTGATGACGCTCAGGCAGCCATGGAGTACGTGCGAAGCGCACAGATGCCTGTGGTGCTCAAGGCGGACGGGCTGGCTCTGGGCAAGGGTGTGCTGATCTGCAATACAGTGGAGGAAGCGCTGGACGGCGTGCGCAGCATTATGATGGACAGGCAGTTCGGCGCAGCCGGAAGCCGGATGGTGGTGGAGGAATTCATGACCGGAAGGGAAGTGTCCGTTTTGTCCTTCGTGGATGGAAAGACCATTAAGATCATGACCTCAGCCCAGGATCATAAGCGCGCAGGCGATGGGGATCAGGGCCTGAATACGGGCGGTATGGGAACCTTTTCCCCGTCTCCCTTCTATACGCCCGAGGTAGACGAGTTCTGCCAGAGGTACATCTACCAGCCTACGGTGGATGCCATGGCTGCGGAGGGAAGGCCCTTTCAGGGAATCATTTTCTTCGGGCTGATGCTTACTCCCAACGGCCCCAGAGTCCTGGAATACAATGCCAGATTCGGCGATCCTGAGGCCCAGGTGGTGCTTCCCAGGATGAAAAACGACATTCTGGACGTGATGGAGGCCTGCATCGACGGAAAGCTGGATCAGATAAAGCTGGAATTTGAAGATAATGCAGCTGTATGCGTGGTGCTGGCTTCCCAGGGGTATCCTGTGAAATATGAGAAGGGCTTTCCCATCCACGGACTGGAGCGGTTTCAGAATGCAGAAGGGTATTACTGCTTCCATGCCGGAACCGCACGGAAGGGAGATGAGGTGGTGACGGCCGGAGGCAGAGTACTTGGCATTACCGCCACGGGTGAGAACCTGAAGCAGGCAAGAGCCAACGCATATGAAGCTGTGAAGTGGGTAGACTTTGATAATAAATACATGCGCACGGATATTGGAAAAGCCATTGATGAGGCTTGAGTGCTGTGCAGGATAAGAGACGGTCTGTACAAGCCGGATCGGGCAAGTGCGCTTTGGGCGCGGACTGGAGCATGAAATGAGCAAAAGGATAAAAAGAAACAGAAAATCAGGAAGAATCCTGCCGGGCCTGCTGGCTTTGGCACTTGGCCTGACATTTTGGGTTCAGCCGGTTCTGGTGACAAGTGCCAGCAACAGCCTTGGAAGTCAGGGGAATACTGTGGACGGCGGAGGTGGAGATACACAGGATACCGGAGACGGGCAGGATGCAGTGGTGGATGAGATCATTGGAGAGAACACCGAGGATCTGGGAAGCACATCAACAGCCTCCAAAGTGACGATGAAATCCTCCAGTGTGAGGGTACGCGGGGAGGCGAGCACCAATGCAGAGGTTGTGGGAAGCCTGTCCTCCGGGGATACCATGGATGTGGTTGGGGAAACCAACGGAAGCGATGGCATGCTGTGGTATCAGATTAGAGGAGAGAAGGACGGAAAGGCGATCGACGGCTTCGTGCGTTCTGATCTGGTGGAGGTGACGGAGACGGCTCAGCCGGAAACACCTGAACCTGCTCCGGAGACGGAGGCTCCGGTGGAGCAGCCCTCCGATACAGGAGAGAGTACCTTTAATGAGTATGATGCGGTATACGCAGATGATGGAACGGGTGTAAGCGACTGGTTTCTCAATGACAATATCAATGGAAACAGCCACAGGATTTCAGAACTGCTGGAGGCTCAGCAGATCAATGAGAGCAACATGGAGAAGATGGATGAGCAGACCGGAAGGATGCGGATGATCATCATTATCCTGTCTGTTATCATTGGCCTTCTCGTGGTGATGCTTACCTTTTTGATCTTCAAACTCAAGGGCGCGTATGATAATGAGTATAATGGATACGATGAGGATGACGATGAGGAGGAAAGCGAGGATGAGGAGGACGATAGGGACGACTATCGTCGTGGAAGAAAACGGGGATCAGCGAGAGGCAGAGGAAGAGGCCCGTCAGTCCGGAGGCGCTACGAGGATGAGGAGGACGATGACGAGGATCGTTACGATGATGAAGAGGATGAGGACATCCGCTATGAGGATGAGGAGGACGATGAGGATGAAGAGGACGACCTTCCCAGGAGAAGCCGCCGTGGTCAGTCAGATCGCTCCCAGCGTTCCTCCCGCCAGTCAGGGGGCAGGGACAGCCGGCCCCGCAACTTCCTGGAGGACGATGAGGATGACGACCTTGATTTTGAATTCCTTGATCTGAAATGATCTGAGATGATCCGGAATAGAAACGCTTTACACACCAGGATGGCACGTATCAACAGCGTGCCATTCTCGCTTTACGCATGTATCCAGCCGGGCAGCCACGTATCTGGCGGCTGCCTGGGGACGCCGCGCAGGCGGGAGGGCAGGCGGCGTGCCAAATGAAAACGGTTGACAGAATGTGTCTGCTGTTATACTATAAATATAACAATAAGCATCCTGAGAAGGAAGAAGATACAAAGAGTATTTGAAGGTTTTCAGACCCGGCATTACGGAAAGAAGAGCGATGGATAGTGGACATGATTTTGGAACTTGATTTTAACAGTGAGGAAGCCTTGTACATTCAGCTAAGAAACCAGATTATTCTTGGGATAGCGACCAACCGCTTTCATGAGGGGGATGTACTGCCCAGCGTGCGTCAGCTTGCGGATACGATCGGAATCAACATGCATACAGTGAATAAGGCATACACGGTTCTGAAGCAGGAAGGCTTTGTGAAGGTGGACAGGAGAAGGGGAGCCGTTATCTCGGTGAACGAAGGAAAGCTCCAGGCACTGGAGCAGATGCGCCAGGAGCTGATCCTGGTTCTGGCAAAGGGATGCTGCAAAAATATTTCCCGCCAGGAGGTGCATGCTTTGATTGATGAAATATATGAGGAATATGGAGGGCTGGAATGATGCAGTCACAGTATACGGATAAGGCCCGCGCGGCCCTGCGGCTGGCGGAGCGTTCTGCCAGGAGACTGAAGCAGAATTATGTGGGATCGGAGCATATCCTGCTGGGGCTTCTGGAGGAGGGAAGCGGTGTGGCGGCCAGAGTCCTGACAGAGAACGGAGGCAATGCAGATACTCTGCAGGAGCTGATACAGGATCTGATTGCCCCTGCGGCGGGAACACTGGTGAAGGAGAGGGATGGATATTCTCCCCGTGCCATGGCGATTCTGGAGGAGAGCCACAGGCAGGCTGCCAGGTTCCATTCCGCGCTCACCGGGACAGAGCACATTCTGCTGGCGCTGATCAAGGAAGGCGACAACGTGGGGGTTCGTCTCATGAATACCTGCGGGATGCAACCGGCGAAGGTGTATGCCGATACTCTGGCGGCCATGGGAGTGGATGCGTCCGCATACAAGGAGGATCTGGGGCGCAGACAGAAGAAGAAAGGCTCGGCAGCCCTGGATCAGTACAGCCGGGATGTGACAGCGCTTGCGGCGCAGGGAAAGCTGGATCCTGTGGTGGGAAGGGAAGAGGAGATCGCAAGGGTGATCCAGATCCTGAGCAGACGCACCAAGAACAATCCCTGTCTGGTGGGAGAACCCGGTGTGGGCAAGACTGCCATTGTGGAGGGGCTGGCCGAGCGGATTGTGGCTGGCCAGGTGCCGGACACGGTGAAGGATAAAAGGGTGCTCACCCTGGATCTGTCTGGCATGATTGCCGGGAGCAAGTACAGAGGAGAATTTGAGGAGCGTATCAAAAGGGTGATCCGCGAGGTGACCGATGCGGGAAACGTCCTTTTGTTCCTGGATGAGCTCCATACCCTGATAGGCGCGGGAGGCGCAGAAGGGGCTATCGATGCCTCCAATATTCTGAAGCCCTCCCTGGCAAGAGGGGAGATTCAGCTGATCGGCGCCACCACGATCACAGAGTACAGGAAATATATTGAGAAGGATGCGGCCCTGGAAAGAAGATTCCAGCCGGTGAACGTGGAGGAGCCCTCAGAGGAGGAGGCTGTCCGCATTCTGGAGGGGATTTCCGGAAAATATGAGGAGCACCATCAGGTCAGGATCCGTCAGGAGGCCATGGAGGCTGCCGTCAGGCTGTCCAGCCGGTACATCAACGACAGAAGGCTGCCTGACAAGGCCATTGATCTGATCGATGAGGCGGCTGCCGCAGTGAAGCTGGCCCATATGGAACCGCCGGAGGACATACGAAGCCTGAATGAACAGATCCATGAGCTTGATCTGAAGATAGAAAGCGCGATCCGTGTGGAGGCCTTTGCCCAGGCGGGGGTCTGGAAGCGGGAGCAGGATAAGCTGATGAAGAAGCTTCAGGCGAAGAAGGCAAGGCTGGAGAAGAAGAAAGCAGAGAAGCGGGAAGAGGTGACGGAGGAGGATGTGGCAGAGGTGGTTTCCTCCTGGACGAGGATCCCTGTCAATAAGCTGGAGGAAAAGGAGAGTGAGCGTCTGCTCCGCCTGGAAAAAATCCTGCACAGACGGGTGATCGGGCAGGAGGAGGCAGTTGCCGCAGTTGCCCGCGCTATGCGCAGAGGGCGAGTGGGCCTGCAGGATCCCAGACGTCCCATCGGCTCCTTCCTGTTCCTCGGCCCCACCGGAGTGGGAAAAACGGAGCTGAGCAAGGCTCTGGCCGAAGCCATGTTTGGAAGTGAGAACGCGCTGATCCGGATCGACATGTCGGAGTATATGGAGGGACATTCCGTTTCCAAGCTGATCGGGTCTCCTCCGGGTTACGTGGGATTTGACGACGGAGGACAGCTCTCTGAGAAGGTACGCCGGAATCCGTATTCCGTGGTCTTGTTTGACGAGGTGGAGAAGGCGCACCCGGATGTGTTCAACATCCTGCTCCAGGTTCTGGATGACGGCCATATCACCGATTCCAAAGGGCGGAAGGTGAGCTTTAAAAATACGGTGCTGATCATGACCTCCAATGCGGGAGCGCAGAGGATCATTGACCCTAAGAATCTGGGCTTCCTGTCTCAGAACGACGAGCGGAAGGATTATGAGAGGATGAAAAGCGGCGTGATGGAGGAAGTGAAGCGCCTGTTCAAACCGGAATTTATCAACCGTATCGATGAAATCATGGTTTTCCACCCGCTGACCCGTGAGGACATGAAGCAGATTATCACCCTGCTGGCGGAGGACCTGGCGGGACGCTGCAGGAATCAGCTGGATATTGAGCTTCATATTTCCTCTGCGGCGAAGAATCACATCGTGGAGAAGCATGCAGATCTGAAAATGGGCGCAAGGCCATTGAAAAGGGCGATCCAGAGTATGATCGAGGATGCTCTGGCGGAGGAGATCCTGAACCACCGCATCAATCCGGGCGACACGGTATCCGTGGGCTTCCAGGATGGAAGGATCACCTTTAAGGTAAAAGAGAAAAAAACAGAACAAGGAACCTGAATACACCAGACAACAGGAAAGGGGTACAGAAGAGATGGCAGCAGCAGAATTGATCCGCAGTGAGGCGGACGGAAGCATCAGCTTTGGCAACCATACACTGGCACAGAAGGAGAAGCTGGAGGATTTTGCCCATAAGGGTGATCTGTACAAGGTGAAGACCTGCCAGGCTATTACCAGGCTGGAAAAAAATGGGCTGTTTTCCTATGAATCTGTTCCGGGAACCAGTGTGCTGTTCTTTCAGGAACGGGAGGACGGCGTCAGCTTTGTGGCTGAGGGCAGCGAGGACGCTCAGATTACCGTGGGACTTCAGGATGATACGGAGTATGATGTGAAGATTAACGGAGAGGATGCGGGAAGAATGCGCACCAATCTGGGAGGCAAGCTCAGCCTGAGTGTGGAGCTGGCGGGAGCCGGAGAAGTAAAGGTGGAGATCGGCAGGTAACGGCAGGAGGCGCACAGACCTGGGGAAGACGATGGCAAAGGCAAAGAATACAACAACATTTTACTGCCAGGAATGCGGCTATGAATCCACCAAATGGATGGGACAGTGTCCCGGCTGCAAGACCTGGAACAGCTTCGTGGAGGAGCCGGGACAAAGAAAAGCAGCAAGGGGAGCGGAGCCGTCCAAAACGCAGGGCCTGTCGGCGGGCGGCCGGCAGCCCTCCAGGCTGTCAGAAATATCTGCGGAGAAGGAAGAACGCATTTCTTCCGGCATCGGGGAGCTGGATCGTGTGCTGGGAGGCGGGATCGTGCCCGGCTCCCTGGTTTTGGTTGGGGGAGATCCCGGAATCGGCAAATCCACCCTTCTTTTGCAGATGTGCCGGGAGCTGGCGGAGAACGGCAGAAGCATCCTGTACATATCGGGAGAGGAGTCACCCAGACAGATCAAAATGCGCGCTCAGAGGATAGGGGACTTTCAGGACGGGCTGCAGCTTCTGTGCGAGACGAACCTGCCAGATGTGGAGGAGACGATCAACCGCGTACAGCCCCAGATTGTGATTGTGGATTCCATTCAGACCATGTATCAGGAGGATGTGTCGGCAGCTCCCGGCAGCGTATCTCAGGTGCGGGAATCTACCGGTGTATTTCTGCGTCTGGCCAAGGGCAGCGGGATTTCCATATTTATTGTGGGTCATGTGACCAAGGAGGGAACGGTGGCGGGCCCCAGAGTCTTGGAGCATATGGTGGACACGGTGCTCTATTTCGAGGGGGACAGGCATGCCTCCTACCGGATTCTGCGCAGTGTGAAGAACCGGTTCGGCTCCACCAACGAGATCGGTGTGTTTGAAATGCGCCAGGAGGGACTGGCCGAGGTGAAGAATCCGTCGGAATTCATGCTGAACGGAAGGCCGGAGGGAGCCAGCGGCTCCATTGTATCCTGCTCTATGGAGGGCACCAGGCCGATTCTGGTGGAGATCCAGGCGCTTGTGTGCAGCAGCAATTTCGGTTTTCCTAAAAGGCAGGCGGCGGGAACCGATTTTAACAGGGTAAGCCTTCTTATGGCCGTCCTGGAGAAAAGGCTGGGCCTTCAGATGTCGGGATGTGACGCTTATGTGAACATAGCGGGCGGCATGAAGATTGTGGAGCCCGCGATTGATCTTGGGATCGTGATGGCGGTGATTTCCAGCTTTAAAAACCGCTCCATCGAGGAGGGTGTGCTTGCCTTTGGAGAGGTAGGGCTGAGCGGAGAGGTACGGGCGGTGAACCAGGCACAGGCAAGAGTGGCGGAAGCCAGAAAGCTTGGCTTTACCACCTGCGTCCTGCCTCAGGTATGCCTGGAGCATCTCCCCAGGGTAAACGGCGGAATCCGGCTGGTGGGAGTGCGCTCTGTCCGGGATGTGATTGATTTTATCTGATTTTCAGGTAAACACTATTTTCTCCGGCCGGCGGATGGAGCGGCTTTCGGCTCCGCCGGCCTGGACATACGTCTGCCTACTGCACGAAGGGCCCGGCGCCTGGGAAGCTTCCCGGAAAATAGGCGGGCGGCACGGAGCCGGGGAAGCCGTCTGATACCGTTCCGGGAAGTACGCCCGGCAGGATACCGGGAAAGCTGAGTCCCTCTCCGTCGTGGGCCCTTTCCATTTCATCATCCCGATTAACCGGATTGCAGCCATCGCCGGACATGACGGACGAGGGATCCATATCGGAGGCTTTTCCATCCTTATCAATGCGGAAGGAGCTGCTGCCTGCATCGAAGGCGGAAGAAGCGCTGCCATCCACTGTGAAAGAGGGTTTTGCTGTTCTACAGTTCTCAGTCTCATTTCTTACGTTCATAATACCTCCTGATTGTAAAAATATAACATTTGTGCTGAAAAAGTGCTATGAAGTTTGGTTATTAGTATCCCAATAAATACTTGAAAATATTTCGTGATACGGTAAAATTATTATGTAAATATAATTTATAAAATCTGTGAGGGGATTATTGTGGCAATCAAATCAAAAGAACTGGCCGGGCTTCTGGGAGTATCCACTGCGACCATGTCTCTGGTGCTGAATCAAAAGCCTGGAATCAGCGATGAACTGAGAAATTCACTGCTTCAGCGTGTGCGTGAAATGGGTTATGGCTATATGATTAAAGATATAGAGAAGGAAGGGCCCGAAGCGCTTAATACAGACAACATTGCGTATGTGATTTTGTCGGAGTACAGGGATGAGGTGGATGAGGCAGCCTTTTTTCCTCCGGTGCTGGAGGGTGCGGAGAGGGAAGCCAGATACCAGGGCTATCATTTCTCCATCATTCACATGTATGGGGAAAGCATTCAGAATCTGAGAGAAACGGTGAACCCGGCCCAGTTTGCGGGAATGATCGTGTGTACGGAGAGTCTGGATGGAGAGATGAAGCGCCAGCTGGACAGGACGGAGGTTCCCTATATTGCGCTGGACTGCTATGATCCTCTGGTGGAAATCAGCTCCGTGACCGTGAATAACCGGCAGGGAGTGTGCAGGGCGGTAGAATATCTGGCTTCCAAAGGGCACAGACGGATCGGATATGTGAGCTCAGGGCGCAGCTATACCTCCCTGCTGGAGCGGCGCAGAGCCTTCCGGCATGCGCTGGAGGAAGCCGGGCTTGGATGTGACGGGACGAATTTTGTGGAAGTAACCGGGACAGGGCAGAAGGCCGCGGACTGCCTGAGGAGGCTGTGGAGCAGGGAAAAACCACCGGAGGCTCTGATGGTGGAAAATGATGTGCTGGCGGCTTCTGTCTATCGTGCGCTCAAGGACACCGGATATGAGATCCCCGGAGACGTATCGGTGGTGGGCTTTGACGGAAGAAGCATATGCAGTATGCTGGAGCCGCCGCTGACCACGATGAGGATTCCCAGGAGGCTTCTGGGAAGGAGTCTGATCACTCTGCTTAAAAGTAAAATGGATCTTCGCAGCAGAGCAGTTGAGGACGTGACGGTCAGACTGGAGCTGAACGCGGAGCTGGTGGAGATGGGGAGCGTGAAGGAGAGACGGGGCTGAGCTGCCCTAAACTGTAACAGTTCAGCCCGCGCCCACGGAGCAGCAATAAGCTGCTCCGCAAAACGCCC
>CAUWLJ010000037.1:0-31637 GCA_963559585.1 uncultured Eisenbergiella sp.
GAAAGCCCCGTAGGGGCGTTTTGCGAATGGGCGCGGGCTGAACTGTTACAAAAAATTCTAAAACTCATATAACGAGGCGAGGGCCCCTGCTGTTCCGATGTCAATGCAGGGAGCCGGCAGATGACGGAGACTGCTGTGAAAGTAATTCTGCTTTTCCTTATAAAATCCTTATGATTCTTCCTTAAAATAAGTATACAGACAGGGGCGGCAGAGTAAAGAGCGCTCCGGAATGGAGGTTTATAGGAATATGAATAAGGAAAGCAGTTTAATCGTCAGAATGCAGCATCAGGCCGGGCCTTGGGGGATCACAGAGACAGGGCTGAAGCTGATTGCGCTTGTGTCCATGCTGATGGACCACATCTATTATTTTTTCGGATACACGGGGCGGATTCCCTGGTGGTTCGGGCTGGCAGGCCGTGCGGCTGCGCCGCTGTTCCTGTTCTGTCTGGTGGAGGGCTTTGTCCATACCGGAAGCCGGCAGAAATATCTGGTCAAAATGCTCTGCATTTCCGTCCCCATGGGGATGCTTCTGTTTTTGATGCGTTTTGCGGGCTTTATGGTCAGGCCGGACGGATTTTATCCTCAAAACGCCATGCTGTCCGCCTTTGTCCTCCTGATCGTATGCTTTCAGGCTCTGGAATGGATCGGGAGCGGGAAATGGAAAAAAGTGGCGGCAGGGTGCGGCGTTCTGCTTGCGCTTGCCGCATGGCCCCTGCTGGCCGGAATCCTAAGCAGCATAAGCGTTACGGCCGCAAGGGTGGTGGGAATTCTCGGCTACACCCTTCTGCCGGTGATCAATATTTCGGGTGATGTGACAATTCCGGTTCTGATAATGGGAATCGTCCTGTATCTGACCCGCAGGAGACGCAGGATCCAGGTGGCTGTTCTGGTTCTGGTCTCTTTTCTCTGGAATTTTGTATGGGTCTATCTCCAGGTAAGAAACTGGCCGGGCTTTGAATGGACGCAGATGTTTACCCAGTATTATGAATGGATGGGGGCCGTTTTTGCAGCGCCGTTTCTCCTGTGCTATAATGGAAAGCGGGGGGCCGGGCATGGAAAGCTTTTTTATATTTTCTATCCTGCCCATATCTATCTCCTGTATGGCTTATCCTGGCTGCTGATGGCGGTTGGATAAAGGGAAAATCTGGGTTTACTATGGAGGAAGCATGGCAAATATTTTGGTGATAGATGATGATGCGGATGTACGCCTTCTTTTAACCACAGCCCTGGAACGGGACGGGCATTTTGTCCGGGCACTGCCCTCGGGCAGCAGGGTGACGGCAGACCATTGCAGATGGGCCGACTGTATGCTGCTGGATGTGATGATGCCCGGTGAGGACGGCTTTGCCACCTGCCGGCGGATCCGTTCCCTTGCAGACTGTCCGATCCTGTTTCTGACTGCCAGGACACAGGAGGAGGATATTATCAGAGGGCTGGGTCTGGGAGGCGACGATTATCTGATGAAGCCTTTCCGGGTCACAGAGCTTCGGGCCAGGGTGAACGCCCATCTGAGAAGGGAGGGGCGCGTTCCGAAAAGCCGTATCCGCAGAGGGGGACTGGACTTTGATCTGGGTGAAAAGATGATTTATTGCGGCAATACCCCTGTCAGGCTGACCCGCAGTGAATATGCGATCTGCGAGCATCTGGCTTCCCATGCGGGACAGACGTTCTCTAAGGAGCAGATCTATGAGGCGGTGTTTGGATTTGACGGTACGGCGGATGATTCCGCAATTACGGAGCATATCAAGAATATCCGGGCGAAGCTGCGCGCTGTGGGGAGTGAGCCTGTGGAAACGGTATGGGGGGTGGGATACAAATGGAAAAGAGAATAAGGGAAGGCCGGAAGGGCAGGGGAACCGGACTGAACGCTCTTTTCTGGCGGTATTTTATAACTACCGGCACGCTCATGGCCGTGTTGTGCACAGGATGGCTGATCCTGTTCAACATCCTGGTCAATATGGGAGTGGTCATGTCGGCCTACACGGCGGCAAGAAGCCTAAAGGAAACGGAACAGCGGCTGCAGGAGCAGGAAACGTTTGATCCAAAGGAGATCCCCCATTTCTATGAGTGGGCTCTGGTGGAGGACGGCAGATTCATACAGACCAGCATGGATGAGAAGCAGATGGAATACGCCCGCAGGGCGCTGGCCGGAGATTCCTTTCCCCATGGCTGGCCCTATTCCCAGTATTTCCACTCCGTGCCCCTGGCGGACGGGCGCTTCGTCCTGCTGGAGTACGACTATTCCGTCTGCTACGCCGATCCAAAGCTGCAGGCCGTCCTGCCCGATTTTCAGACGGTTTATATAGGGCTTCTGGCGGTTCTGCTTCTGGGCCTGACCGCTCTGTGCACCAGGCATTTTACGAAGATCCTGCGCAGGGATGCAGAGGCGGTTACGGACGCCTGTGAAATGGTGCGAAACCACCAGCTGGAGAGGCCGCTGCAGGGGCAGGCCCGGGTGAAAGAGCTTCAGGCGGCCCTTGCCGTGATCGATACACTCCGCCAGGAGCTGGCCCATTCCTTAAAGGAGCAGTGGACTGCGGAGGAGAGAAAAAGGGAGGCGCTTGCCGCCCTGGCGCATGATCTCAAGACACCGCTCACCGTGATCAGCGGAAATGCACAGCTGCTTGCAGAGGATGATCTGCCAGAGCAGCAGAAAGAGATGGCAGAAGCTATCCTGAGAAGTGCGGACCATGCCGAGCACTATGTACACAGACTGCGCGAAGTCACTGCGGAAGGGGTTCTTACGCATGGGAGGGAAAAACTTTCTGTCCGGGAGCTGCTTGCTATATGCGCAGGACAGGGCCGTGATATGGCGGCAGGGAAAGGACAGGAGCTGATTCTGGCCGCGCCTTCTGCCGATTTATCTGGCGAGGTGGTGGAGGTAGAAAGGAGTGAAGTGCTGCGGGCAGTGGAGAATCTGCTTAGCAATGCAGTGCGGTTTACTCCGGCAGGAGGAACGGTGGAGCTGGGCGTGGAGCTGCGGCCCGGTCAGGCCGGCTTTTGGGTGCAGGATGGCGGCCCGGGCTTTTCGCCGGAGGCACTGGTAAAGGCGGGAAGAACCTTCTATACGGAGGATGGCAGCAGGCCTGCGGACGGACATATGGGCATGGGGCTCTATTTTGCAGCCCGGGTGGCGCGGGAGCATGGAGGGGAGCTTACTATTGAGAATACGGAGAAGGGGGGCAGGGTCTGCCTGTGGCTGGAGAAATAAATTCCCTGTTTTACAAAACTCCCAATTTGTGCTATATTTTAAGCTCGTAGTTTCATACCCGGATGTAACCGCCGGTTAGGGCGGTAAAAATTGATAAGAGCAGACGCAATACAAAGGAGAATGGCAGGATCATGGCAGAATTGACACCGATGATGAAGAAATATGTGGAAACAAAGGAGCAGTATCCCGACTGTATCCTGTTTTACCGTCTCGGTGATTTTTATGAAATGTTTTTCGAGGACGCGCTGACAGCGTCAAAGGAGCTGGAGATCACACTGACGGGCAAGGACTGCGGCCTTGAGGAGCGTGCTCCCATGTGCGGCGTTCCCTATCATGCGGTGGAGGGCTATTTAAGCCGCCTGGTGGGGAAGGGCTATAAGGTGGCCATCTGCGAGCAGGTGGAGGATCCCAAACAGGCGAAGGGGCTGGTGCGGCGCGAGGTGGTGCGCATTGTGACGCCGGGTACGAACCTGAACCTGCAGACCCTGGAGGAAAATAAAAACAATTTCCTCATGTGTATTGCTTATTTTGCCGGGAAAACGGGCATCTCGGCGGCGGACGTGACCACAGGGGATTACTATATGACGGAGGTGGAGGACAACAGGAAGCTTCTGGACGAGATCATCCGTTATTCCCCCTCTGAGATCATCTGCAACGACGCCTTTCTGGTGAGCGGGATCGAGCTTCAGGATCTGCGGGAGAGGCTGAACATCGCCATTTCCTCCCTGGAGCCCCACTATTTTGACGATGGGCTGTGCCGCGCCAGGCTGATGAAGCATTTTCAGGTGAATTCCCTTTCAGGGCTGGGACTGGAGGAGTTTCCCAACGGAACCATTGCGGCAGGCGCGCTTCTTTCCTATCTGTACGATACCCAGAAGATCCAGCTGAACCATCTGACCCATATCGATTCCTATCTGGTGAACCGGTACATGCTTCTGGACAGCTCCACCAGGAGAAACCTGGAACTGGTGGAGACGCTCCGGGAGAAAAACAAGCGGGGCTCTCTTCTGTGGGTGCTGGACAAGACGAAAACGGCCATGGGGGCCAGGATGCTGAGAAGCTTTCTGGAACAGCCCCTGATCAGCCGCAGCGAGATGGAGGAGCGTCTGGACGCGGTGGAGGCCTTCTGCAAAAACCCTGTGTCCAGGGATGAGGTGAGGGAGTATCTGAACCCCATCTACGATCTGGAACGGCTTCTGGGAAAGGTGAGCTACAAGACGGCCAATCCCAGGGATATGATCGCCTTCCGCAGCTCTATGGAAATGCTTCCCCATATCAAGACGGTGCTAAAGGGGATGCCGGATGCGGCCAACCAAAGGATCCAGGAGGAGATCGACGGCCTGGAGGATCTGTGTGAGCTGATCGCGGCCTCCATTGAGGAAGAGCCACCCGTCTCCATTCGTGAGGGAGGCATGATCCGGGAGGGCTACAATGAGGATATTGACAGCCTGCGCCGTGCCAAGACGGAGGGAAAGAGCTGGCTGGCCCAGCTGGAAAACGAGGAGCGGGAGCGGACGGGGATCAAAAGCCTGAAGGTGAAGTACAACAAGGTGTTCGGCTATTATCTGGAGGTGACCAAGTCCAATCTGGCCCAGGTGCCGGAGGACTATGTGCGCAAGCAGACCCTCACCAACGCGGAGCGCTATACCACCCAGCGCCTGAAGGAGCTGGAGGATACCATATTAAATGCGGAGGATAAGCTGTGCACCCTGGAGTACGATGTGTTCTGCCAGATACGGGACAGGATCGCCTCCCAGGTGGAACGGATCCAGACCACGGCAAAAGCGGTGGCCCGCCTGGATGTGTTCTGCTCCCTGTCCCTGGTGGCGGAGCAGAACCATTATGTAAGGCCTGTCCTGAACGAAAAGGGGCTGATCAACATCAAGGACGGACGCCATCCGGTGGTGGAAAAGATGATCGACCATGACATGTTTATCCCCAACGACACCTATCTGGACAACAATTCCCATCAGATCGCGGTGATCACAGGCCCTAACATGGCGGGAAAATCCACCTTTATGCGCCAGACCGCCCTGATCGTGCTCATGGCGCAGATCGGAAGCTTCGTTCCGGCCAGAAGCGCCCAGATCGGTGTGGTGGACCGGATCTTTACCAGGGTGGGAGCCTCCGACGATCTGGCAAGCGGGCAGAGCACCTTTATGGTGGAGATGAGCGAGGTGGCAAACATCCTCAGAAACGCCACCAGGAACAGCCTGCTGATCCTGGACGAGATCGGCAGGGGAACCTCCACTTTTGACGGGCTTTCCATTGCCTGGGCAGTGATCGAGCACATCAGCAGCCGGAAGCTTCTGGGTGCGAAAACCCTGTTTGCCACCCACTATCATGAGCTGACCGAGCTGGAAGGCAAGATGAACAATGTGAACAATTACTGCATTGCGGTGAAGGAAAAAGGGGACGACATCGTATTCCTGCGAAAGATCATCAAGGGCGGGGCGGACAAGAGCTACGGTATCCAGGTGGCCCGCCTGGCGGGTGTGCCGGACATGGTGATCGACCGGGCGAAGGAGATCGTGGAGCAGCTTTCCGACAATGATATTACAGAGAAGGTGCAGAGCATATCCGTGTCCGATGCGGGGGCGGCAAAGAAGCAGGAGCACTACGACGAGGTGGATCTGGAGCAGATCTCCCTGTTCGACACGGTGACGGATGCGGACGTTCTGGAGGAGCTGAAAAACGTGGAGGTCAGCACTATGACGCCCCTGGACGCCCTGAACACCCTGTACCGTCTGCAGAACAAGCTGAAGAACCGGTGGTAACGGAGCACAACTGCTTCTGAGCAGGTATGCTCCGAAGCAGCTGAGCCATGGGTCAGGTACGCCCTGAGCAGACATGCTCCTGGGCATGCCTGACCCTGAGATGGGAGAGCAGATATGGCAGTTATCAATATACTGGACAGCAGTACAATAGATAAGATCGCGGCCGGGGAGGTGGTGGAGCGTCCCTTAAGCGTGGTGAAGGAGCTGGTGGAGAACGCCATGGACGCAGGGGCGGACGCGGTGACGGTGGAGATCCGGGACGGCGGCTGCTCTTTTATCCGGGTGACGGACAACGGCAGCGGGATCGAGAAGGAACAGATACGCAAAGCCTTCTTCCGCCATGCCACCAGCAAGATCCATTCAGCGGAGGATCTGTTCCATATCCACAGCCTGGGCTTCCGCGGAGAGGCGCTTTCCAGTATCGCGGCGGTTTCCATGATGGAGCTGATCACCAAGACGGAGGAACAGCTCACCGGAGTCCATTACCGCCTGGAGGGCGGGGCAGAGAAGGAGCTGGAGGAGGTAGGGGCCCCTGAAGGCACCACCATGATCGTGCGGGAGCTTTTTTATAATACGCCTGTGAGAAAAAAGTTCCTCAAATCCCCGGCTGCGGAGGGCAGCTATATCAGCGATCTGATGGAGCATATGGCGCTTTCCCGTCCCGACGTGGCGTTCCAGTTTATGGTAAACGGAAATGTGAAATTCCATACCTCGGGAAACGGGGATCTGCGGGAGATCATTTACCGGATCTACGGCAGGCAGATCGTGCAGGAGCTGATCCCTTTTTTTGCAGAGGGGGAGGGCATTTCCTTTTCCGGCTTCCTTGGAAGCCCCTCCGTGGTGCGCTCCAACCGGAACTTTGAGTTTTTTTTCGTCAATGGAAGATACATCAGAAGCCCCCTTCTGGCCAAAGGCCTGGAGGCAGGGTACAAGACCTGGCTGATGCAGCATAAATTTCCCTTTGCCCTTCTGCATGTGAACGTGGCTCCCGAGAACATTGATGTAAACGTCCATCCCTCCAAAATGGAGGTGCGTTTTCATGACCAGCCGGGAATCTGTGCTTTTCTGGAGGAGCAGGTGCGCAGCTGTCTGCGCAGCCATGAGATGATCCCGGCTGTGAGACTGGATGAAGGCACTTTTGGTAAGGGGAGGAGGGAGAGCAGTCAGGAAGAAAGAAAAGGAGAGAGGCAGCAGGGAACGAGAGAGGAGAAGGACATCAGACAGCCCCGGCAGCAGGAGTGCCCGGCAGCGCAGGCGGCTGCTTCGGTGAGGCCTCCTGCTGTCAATGGCCTGCCGAAGGCTTCTGCGGGCCGGCCGGCTGCTGAAGCAGTCAGCCCGTCCGTGCCGGCGGATCCTTCAGCAGCCTCACAGCCGCTGGCGGAGACCGGTCCGGCTGTATCGGAGCAGGCCTGGCAGACACAGAAGCCATCCGCCGCAGCCCGGCCTGTATCCCCACAGCAGCCATCCGGCGCTCCGCAGTCCCGGTCTGCCGCCGCAGCCCGTCAGGCTCAGGCTCCCCGGATCACAGCCGCCCCCCAGCCCTTCGAGACGAACAGGCGGCGCACGCTCCTTCAGGAGGAGGCGGGCCAATATCAGGTGACGCAGGCACGGCAGCTGCAGCTTTTTGAGGATAAGCTGCTCAGTCCCGAATCAGCGGAGCAGTACCGGATCCTGGGGCAGGTTTTTGACACCTACTGGATCCTCCAGTATGGAGACAAGCTGATGTTCATTGACCAGCACGCCGCCCATGAGAAGATAAAATACGAGGCTCTGGTAAAAAAGCTTCGTTCCGGCGGCGCAGACAGCCAGCTGCTCACGCCGCCTTTGATCCTGAACCTGTCTGCCAGGGAGGCCCGCACGCTGAACGACTTTTCCTCTTATTTCACCCGCATGGGCTTTGAAATCGAGGATTTCGGAGGGAACGCGGTGGCTGTGCGCGCCGTGCCCTGTGATCTGTACGGCCATTATGAGCAGGACTTCCTTCTGGGGATCCTGGATGAGCTGGAGGAGGAGCCGCCCCGGGGAACCCCTTCTATCATCGAAGAAAAGCTGGCTTCTATGGCCTGCAAAGCTGCGGTGAAGGGGAATCATGCCATGTCGGAGCAGGAGCTTAAAGAGCTGGTGGATCAGCTTTTAACCCTGGAAAATCCTTACCACTGCCCTCATGGCCGGCCCACCATCATCACCATGAGCCGGTATGAGCTGGAAAAGAAATTCAAACGTATCGTATAGACAGTCAGGAAGCCGCGCGCGCCCTCCTGCCGCAGCCGAAGCGCTGCAAAGCTGCCGAAAACTGTCAGTATCACAGGCGGGAAACCACATGCGTGTTTTCTCGCCGCGGCCGAAGCCAAAACGCTCCGGCAGGGAGGTAAATATGCAGAAGGAACCTCTGCTCATTCTCACAGGCCCCACCGCAGTGGGGAAGACCTCGCTTTCCATCCGCCTTGCAAAGGCGGTGGACGGTGAGATCATTTCCGCAGATTCCATGCAGGTCTATCAGCATATGGACATTGGCTCCGCCAAGATCAGGCCGGAGGAAACGGAGGGGGTGCCCCACCATCTGATCGATGTGCTGAAGCCCTGGGAGGACTTCAATGTGGTCATTTTTCAGAGGATGGCAAAGGAGGCCATAAGGGAGATCCGTTCCCGGGGAAAAATCCCGATCCTGACGGGAGGAACTGGATTTTACATCCAGGCCGTCCTGTATGACATTGATTTCACCCGGAATCCGGAGGATGGAGCCTGCCGCCGTCAGCTGGAGCAGGAAGCGGCCAGGCTGGGGGTGGATTATCTGCATGAGAAGCTCAGGCAGGTGGATCCTAAGTCCGCAGAACGGATCCATGCAAACAATGTGAAACGGGTGATCCGAGCACTGGAATTTTATATGCAGACCGGACAGAGGATCTCGGAGCACAACGACCAGGAGAGCGGGAAGGCGCCTGCCTGCGACGCCTGCTATTTTGTTTTAAACGACGACAGAGAGGCGGTTTATGAGCGGATCGACCGCCGTGTGGACGGGATGCTCCGCCAGGGGCTGGTGGAGGAAGTGGAGCGGCTTAAGGAGATGGGCTGCGAAAAGGGTATGGTATCCATGCAGGGGCTGGGCTACAAGGAGATTTTAAGCTTTCTGGACGGGGAATGCACACTGGATGAGGCCGTTTACCGGATCAAACGGGATACCAGACATTTTGCCAAGCGTCAGCTCACCTGGTTCCGCAGGGAGAGGGATGTGATCTGGGTGGACAAAAGAGAGCATCCCACCGAGGAGGCCTGCCTGTCCTATATGCTGGAGGCCTGTGTGGAGAAGATAGGAGTCCGTCGGATCCAGCAGTGACAGAAAAGGCGCAAAAGGCGTAACAGCCCGGCACATTACGGTACACGGGCAAGCCGGTAAACAGCAGCAGCCCGTCCGAACTGCTCTGTAAGCGGATGCGGGCGGACGGTCAGAAATATAAGAAAAGAAAGGATCAGCCATGAATCAGCCGGATATACAGGATATTTATACAGGAATGGGCATTTCCGCCCGCACTGCCGCTTTTGGACGGGAGGTGCTTGCCTCCCTGGAGGAGCGTTTCCGCAGGATCGACGAGACGGCGGAATACAATCAGATGAAGGTACTGAAGGCCATGCAGGAGAACCGGGTCAGCGAGGCCTGCCTGATGGGGACCACAGGATACGGATACAATGATATCGGAAGGGACACGCTGGAGGCAGTCTATGCTTCCGTTTTCCACACGGAGGACGCTCTGGTGCGGCCCCAGATCACCTGCGGCACCCATGCGCTGGCGCTGGCGCTGATGAGCAATCTCCGTCCCGGGGATGAGCTGCTCTCCCCTGTGGGAAAACCCTACGATACCCTGGAGGAGGTGATCGGCATCCGGGATTCCAGGGGCTCCCTGAAGGAATACGGCATCAGCTATCGCCAGGTGGATCTTCTGCCCGACGGCTCCTTTGATTACGATAACATCCGCAGGGCCATCAATGAGAAAACCCGTCTGGTCACCATCCAGCGCTCCAAGGGCTATCAGACACGCCCCACCCTGTCTGTGGCGGCCATCGGAGAACTGATTGCCTTTGTGAAAAGTGTGAAAAGCGATGTGATCTGCATGGTGGATAACTGCTACGGAGAGTTTGTGGAGCGCATGGAGCCCGGCGATGTGGGGGCGGATATGTGTGTGGGCTCCCTGATCAAAAATCCGGGCGGCGGCCTGGCTCCCATCGGCGGCTATATCGTGGGAAAGAAGGAATGCGTGGAGAACGCTGCCTTCCGCCTGACCTCCCCCGGCCTGGGTAAGGAGGTGGGCGCTTCCCTGGGCATCCTTTCCCAGTTCTATCAGGGACTGTTCCTGGCTCCCACCGTCACCGCCGGGGCATTGAAGGGGGCCATCTTTGCAGCCAATCTTTTTGAACGTCTGGGCCTGCCGGTGATCCCTGACGGGAAGGAGGAACGGCATGATATCATCCAGGCTGTGACCTTCGGCGCGCCCGAGGGGCTGATCGCCTTCTGCCAGGGGATCCAGGCGGCGGCTCCTGTGGACAGCTTCGTGACACCGGAGCCCTGGGATATGCCAGGCTATGACAGCCAGGTGATCATGGCGGCGGGAGCCTTTGTTTCTGGCTCCTCCATCGAGCTGTCTGCCGACGGCCCCTTAAAGCCCCCCTACGCCGTTTATTTTCAGGGCGGCCTTACCTGGCCTCATGCGAAATTCGGCATTTTAAAGGCTCTGCAGCGCTGTGTGGACAAAGAAACCGTGAAGCTGCCATGATCCGCAGCGCCTGCGCCGGACGGCAGGGGCGAAGGGAGAAGGAAAGGCGCGGAGGCTGTCGAATAGGGCGAAATTTTCTCCCTTTCCTTTTCAGACACCAATTTACACGGATTTGGAAGTATGCTAATATAGGTAATGGCAAAGCCTGTAGGAAGCCGGACGGATACGGAAGGCTTCCCGCAGGGAGGAGAAATTGACCTTACGCGTTCGGAAATCGTGGAAATAAGGTCACAGATGAATCAAAAGAAGAAAAACAAACCATGCTATGAAAGAGACCGTTCCCCGGTCAGGCCGGACGGAGACATGAAGCCCTATGAGAAATTTCTGGCTCTTGGCCCGGAGGCGCTTACGGAGGCGGAGCTTCTGGCCATCATTATCCGGACAGGGACCAAAACCATGGATTCCCTGGAGCTTGCCGGACAGATCCTTTCGCTCCCCAAGGGGCAGGAGAAGGGGCTTTTGGGACTGCGTTACCTTTCCGTCAGGGATCTGTGCCAGATTCCGGGAATCGGAGAGGTGAAGGCGGTGAAGATCAAGTGCCTCACCGAGCTGTCCAGGCGTCTGGCCATGGCAGATAGGAGGAACAGGCTTCAGTTTACGAAGCCGGAGACGGTGGCGGACTATTACATGGAGCGGATGCGCTACCTGCAGACGGAGGAGGTGATCCTGGCGATGACCGACAACAGGAACAGCCTGATCTGCGACCGGGTGCTGTCCATGGGAACGGTGAACGCCTCCATGGTATCGCCCAGGGAGGTGTTTCTCACGGCGCTGGAATACCGGGCCGTACATATCCTGCTGATTCACAATCATCCCAGCGGCGATCCCACGCCCAGCCGGCAGGATATTGAGATCACCGAACGTCTGTCCGGACTGTGCGAACTGATGCAGATTCCCCTTATGGATCACATCGTCGTGGGAGAGGGGTGCTACGTCAGCTTCAGAGAAGCAGGTCTGTTGAAATAAGGAAGGAGAAATCACTTTGTCTACGAATGCTTTTGGAATCGATCTGGGTACGAGCAATATCAAGATTTACAGCGCCGCGGATGATACGATCATGATTGAGAAGAACATGATCGCCATTCAGAATAAGAAGAACGTTTTTGCCTATGGGGATTCGGCCTACGAGATGTATGAGAAGGCACCGGGGAACATCCAGATTTCCTATCCCCTGTGCAACGGCGTGATTGCCGACATCAAAAACATGGAGACGCTGATCCGCTTTTTTATCACGGATATGTCCAAGGGAAATGTAAAGCCTGCGGATTTTTATATTGCGGTTCCCACGGATATTACAGAGGTGGAAAAGAGGGCATTCTATGATCTGATCAAGGACGCCAACGTGAAAGCGCGCAAGATCATGGTGGTGGAGAAGGCCGTTGCGGACGGGCTTGGACTGGACATTGATGTGAAGAATTCCCAGGGTGTGCTGGTGGTAAACGTGGGACACGACACTACGGAGGTATCCATCCTTTCCCTGGGAGGGATCGTATTAAGCCGCCTGATCAAGACGGGCGGGCTGAAATTTGACGAAGCCATCCGCGGCGCGGTGCGCAAGGAATACGGCCTGCTCATCGGCGGCAAGACGGCGGAGGGTATTAAGAAATCCCTGGCTTCCCTGGAGGAGGAGGGCGCAGGTGCGGTTGTCTTTGGAAGGGACATTGTGACAGGGCTTCCCGTGGAGCGGGAGATTCCCACAGAGCTGGTGGTTTCCTGTCTGGAGGAGCACTTCAACACGATTATCGACTGCGTGAAGCTGATCCTGGAGCGCACTCCCCCGGAGCTGGGCGCAGACATTTACCGCCATGGCATCTATCTGACGGGGGGAGCCTCCCAGGTCAGCCACCTGGCGGATAAACTCAGAAACAGCACGGGCTTAAAGGTGAATGCGGCGGAGCGTCCCATGGAAAGCGTAGTGACGGGCATGTCCAGGATCCTGAACGATGAGAATTTCCGCTCTGTGGCCTATGCGATCGAAGGGATGGGTAAATGAGTCCTGTAGTCAAGAAAAAAAGAAATAAGTTTACTCTGCCCGGCAGGTACGTGCTCCTGATCCTTTCAGGGCTGTGTGTTCTGCTTATGGTGGTCACCTTCAGGACGGATCTGTTCGAGGGGCCTCTTCGGACGGTGGCCGGATATGTGGTGGTTCCCTTTCAGAAGGGTATCGCTTCCGTGGGCAGCTATCTGTACGACCGGGCGGAGGAGATGGAGAAGCTTCAGGAAGTCCTTTCCGAGAACGAAAGGCTTCAGGAGCAGATCGACGCTCTTACCATGGAAAACGCCCAGCTTCAGCAGGATAAATATGAACTGGAAAGCCTGCGAAAGCTTTACGACATCGACCAGGTTACCTCTGATTACGAGAAAACAGGAGCAAGAGTGATTGCAAGCAATTCCAGCAACTGGTTCTACTCTTTTACCATAGACAAGGGGAGCCGGGACGGCATTGAGGTGGATATGAACGTGCTGGCGGGAAGCGGACTGGCGGGAAGGGTAGTCAGCGTGGGCCCCAACTATGCCACCGTGCTTTCCATTATTGCAGACAATTCCAACGTATACGGCACCGTTCTTTCCACCTCCCAGAATCTCCTGGTATCCGGGGATCTGCAGTCTGTGATGACGGATGGGGTCATCCGGTTCAGCCAGCTTTCCGATCAGGAGGATCAGGTGTCTGAGGGCGACAAGATCGTCACCTCCAACATAAGCAGCAAATATCTGCCGGGCATTCCCATCGGCTTCGTCAGCGACATCGATACCTCACCGAACAACATGACCAAATCCGGCCTTGTGACCCCGGCGGTGGATTTTCAGCATATTCAGGAGGTGCTGGTGATCCTGGAGAAGAAGCAGGTTCCCGCAGAGGGACAGGAAGGAGACTGATGTGAAAAAGTACGCCGCCTCCTTCCTTCTGGTTCTGGTGGGATTTTTGCTGCAGGTGTCGGTGCTTCCCGCCTTTACGGGGACGGGGATCAGGCCCAACATTATGATCATCCTTGTGGCATCCTTTGGTTTTATGAACGGGGAGAAAAGCGGGATGGCCATGGGCTTTGCCTGCGGCCTGCTGACCGACATTTTCTTCGGGAGCGCCATAGGACTGTATACCCTGCTTTACGTGCTGGCGGGGTATCTGAACGGACTGTTTCAGAGAGTATTTTACCCGGAGGAGCTCAAGCTTCCCCTTATGCTGATTCTTGGGAGCGACGTGGGATTGAATTTTGTCTGCTACTGCCTGCTTTTCCTGCTGCGCAGCAGACTGAATATCGTATTTTACCTGTTCCATGTGATCCTTCCGGAGGCTGTGTTTACGTTTGTGATCGCTGTAGCCGTCTATCCGCTGCTTCTTTTCCTGCATAAGAAGCTGGAGCAGGCGGAAAAAAGGAGTAACGAATAGAGTTGTTAGAGAGATTTCGGGATCATCTGATTAATTTCATAACCTCACGCCTGGTGGTGCTCACCCTGGTTTTTTTGTGCCTGGGCGGCGTCCTGATCCACAGGATCTTCGAGCTGCAGATCGTGAACGGAGAGCAGTATCTGAACGAATTTTCCCTAAAAATCAGGAAGGAGCGTTCCATTCCCAGCTCGCGGGGCAAGATCTACGACAGGAACGGAAAGCTTCTGGCCTACAACGATCTGGCCTATTCCGTCACCATCGAGGACGTTTACGAATCAAAAAACAAGAACGCAAACCTAAACGCCACCCTTCTTGCCACCCTTCATATCCTGAAGGCAAACGGGGACGATGTGGTCAGCGATTTCGGTATCTATCTGGACAAGAGCGGGAACTATGAATTCTCCTCCACAGGCACCAGGCAGCTTCGTTTCCTGGCGGACGTGTATGGCCATGCGGCGCTGGAGGATCTGAAGGAGAGTGAGAAAAACGCTTCTGCCCAGGATGTGGTGGAGGATCTGTGCACCACCTACGGCATCGGGGAGCGCACGGATCCGGAGGATCCCAAAAGCTTCGTCCCCGGAAAGGGCTATACCAAAGAGGAAGCGCTGCAACTGGTGACGATCCGGTACGCCATGAAGGCCAACAGCTTCCAGAAATACATACCCACCACCATAGCGACGGATGTGAGCGAGCAGACCGTGGCCGCCATCAAGGAGAACAATGAGGCCCTTCTTGGAATCGACATTGCGGAGGATCCCATCAGACGCTACGTGGACGGGACCTACTTTTCCCATATCATCGGATATACCGGCAAAATCTCCTCTGAGGAGCTGGCCTCCCTCAATGACAGATGGACGGAGGCTACAGGCGAGGAGGGCCGCTATGAGATGAACGATACGGTAGGCAAATCCGGTATCGAGCAGGAGATGGAAATCTATCTGCAGGGGAAAAAGGGGAGCGAGACCATTTATGTGGACAACCTGGGCAAGGAGATCGAGTCGGAGAACTATGTGGAGCCTGTTGCCGGAAGCGATGTGTATCTGTCTCTGGATGCGGATCTGCAGGAGGCGGTCTACAATATTCTGGAGCAGAGCATTGCGGGAATCCTCCTGGAAAAGATCAGGCCGGTAAAGGAGTCCAATGTTTACGCCGGAATCAAGTCCAACAACATCATCATTCCCATAGACGATGTGTATCATGCCCTGTTCAACAACAATATGATCGACATGGAGCATCTGGCCGCCTCCGGAGCGGGGGAGAATGAAAGGGCTGTTTATCAGGCCTTTCTTGAGAAAAAGGAGAAGGTGTGGGACTGGCTGAGGCAGGAGCTGTATACAGGCAGGACACCCTATAAGGAGCTGTCCGGGGAGCATCAGGCTTATGCAAGCTATATTGTGAACGACCTTCTGACAGACGGGACCAAAATCCTGACCGTGGATACCCAGGATCCCACCTATCTGGCCTGGTCGAAGGAGGAGACCCTTTCTCTGAGCGAGCTGCTGGAGTATGCCATTTCCCAGAACTGGCTGGATGTGACGGGACTGGAAATGGATGGCAGATACGCGGATTCCTCCGAGGTGTTTGACCGTCTGGTGGATTACATTCTGCTGAACCTGGATGAGACGGCTTTTCACAAGAAGCTGTACCAATATATGATCCATGACAACTCCATCAGCGGCAGGCAGGTGTGTATGATTCTGGTGGAACAGGAGCTTGTGAGTGTGCCTGACGAGCGGATTGCTTCCCTGAATTCAGGGGCGGTTTCGGCCTACAGCTTCATGCTCAGCCTGATTGAAGAGCTTCAGATTACCCCGGCCCAGCTTGCCCTGGATCCCTTTTCCGGCTCCTGCGTGGTGGTGGATCCGGGCACCGGCGAGGTGCTGGCTCTGGTGAGCTACCCCAGCTATGACAATAACCGTCTGGCAAACGGCATTGACGCGGACTATTATGCCTCCCTGCAGAACGACCTGTCCAAGCCGCTGTGGGATTATGCCACCCAGATGAAAACGGCGCCCGGCTCCACCTATAAACCCGTATCTGCGGCCACAGCGCTGATGAACGGTGTGGTGACGCTGAATGAGGAAGTGGACTGTGAAGGCTTCTACACCCGTTATGCCGACCGTGCGCTGCGCTGCTGGATCGCGCCGGGCGCCCATGGGGATCTGGACGTGACCGGGGCTATCGCCAATTCCTGCAACTATTTCTTCTATGAAATGGGATACCGGCTCGGCCTTTCCGAGCTGGACGGAACCAGCTTCAACAATGAGACTGCCAATGAGAAAATGAGAGAATATGCGGATCAGTTTGGGCTTACCGAAAAGACCGGGATTGAGATCGAGGAATCTGCACCGGAATTTTCAGACCAGACCGCTTCCCTTTCCGCTATCGGACAGGGAAATCATAACTATACCACGGTGGGCCTGGCCCGGTATGCGGCCACCATTGCCAGCGAGGGCAGCTGCTATACGCTCAGCCTGCTGGACAAGGTGACGGATCACAACGGCAATCTTCTGGAGGATTTCTCCCCCCAGCTTCGCAATACGGTGGAGCTGCCAACCTCCTACTGGGACGCAATTCATTCCGGAATGAAGGGTGTGGTGGAGAAAAAGGCTTATTTTCGTGAGCTTGGGCTGGAAACAGCAGGAAAGACCGGTACGGCCGAGGAAAACAAGCTGCGTCCTGCGCATGCCCTTTTTATCGGCTTTGCTCCCTATGACGACCCGCAGATTGCTTTGGCGGCCAGGATTGCAAACGGATATACCTCAGATTATGCTGCGCAGGTTTCCTGTAAGGTGATCAAATACATTTTTGGACTGGAGGATGAGGATATACTCCTAAGCGGCAAGGCGGTGAGACCGGATGCGGTGACGAGCTCCGGCGACTAGAAGGGGGCAGAGAATGAAGAATTCAGTTGTGGTGAAAAGCTTTCCCAACGGGATCGCGTTGTATCTGGATAAGGAGGCTGATTTTGAACTGCTGGCGGAGGAAACCGCAAGGCGCTTTAGGGAGAACGGCCATTTTTTCCGTGACGCGGCTGTTGCAGTCTCCTTTGAGGGCAGAGAGCTTTCCTTTGAGGAGGAGGTACGGCTGGCCGGGGCCATTACGGACAATTCCGGCCTGCAGATTGCCTGTATCGCAGGCCGGGATGAGGAGGGGGAGCTGTACGTGCGCGCGCTGAGGGAATACAGAAGGCGCATGGAGATGGCTCAGACGGACGGACAGTTTTACAGGGGAAGCCTGAAAAGAGGGCAGATCCTGGAAACGGAATCCAGCATTATTGTGCTTGGCGATGTGGAGCCGGGCGCCTGTGTGATTGCCGCAGGCAGCATCATCGTTTTGGGAAAGCTGGGAGGACGGGCCTGCGCCGGAGGGTGCGGCAGCCCGGGCCACTATATTGTATCGCTTGAAATGACCCCGCAAAAGCTTAAAATAGGGGATTTCAAATATAGCGCTAAAGAGGAAAACAGGGAAACGGAGGGCACAAAAAGCGCTCTGCGCCGGGGGCGGATGAAGATGGCCGCCGCTTTTGCAGGCAGAAGCCCTTCTGTATTCCACAGCCCCGGGAGGGCTGAAGCCGAGACACAGCCGCAGATGGCTTATGTGGAAAATGGCCGCATAGTCCTGAGAACACTTACAAAGGAATCACTGAACAGCCTGGCCTGACGCCGGGAGCTCAGGGGACAAATATTTTCAGCATGGAGGTATTTGCGAATGAGTGAAGTAATTGTGGTTACATCAGGAAAAGGCGGTGTGGGCAAAACGACCACATCTGCAAACGTGGGCGCCGGCCTGGCTGCCATGGGCAAACGGGTGGTGCTGATCGATACGGATATCGGCCTCAGAAACCTGGATGTGGTGATGGGGCTGGAAAACCGTATCGTCTACAATCTGGTGGATGTGGTGGAGGGAAACTGCAGGGTGAAGCAGGCGCTGATCAAGGACAAGCGCTACAACAGCCTGTATCTGCTGCCCTCTGCCCAGACCAGGGACAAGACTGCGGTGAACGAAAGCCAGATGATCAAGCTCATCGATCATCTGAAGGAGCAGTTTGATTTTATTATCTTAGACTGCCCCGCAGGAATTGAACAGGGCTTTAAAAATGCCATTGCAGGAGCGAACCGCGCCCTTGTGGTGACCACGCCGGAGGTGTCTGCCATCCGCGACGCAGACCGTATCGTGGGGCTTCTGGAGGCCCATGAGTTTGCCAGGATCGACCTGGTGATCAACCGGATGCGGGCCGACATGGTGAAGCGGGGGGATATGATGAGCTCCGCTGACGTGGAGGATATCCTGGCCATTCCTCTGATCGGCATTGTCCCCGACGATGAGAACGTGGTGATTGCCACCAACCAGGGCGAGCCGCTGGTGGGCAACAATACCATGGCCGGACAGGCCTATCAGAATATCTGTATGCGGATCCTGGGCAAAGAGGTTCCCTACCTGGAGCTGGAGCACCCCATGTCCTTCTGGACCAGGGTGACAGGGATTTTTCATAAAACACAGGAGGGACGCGCGGTATGAAGCTGAGGAATTTGTTTAAAAGAAAATCATCCAGAGAGATTGCAAAGGACCGGCTGAAGATTCTGCTGATCTCCGACCGGGCAGGCTGCTCTCCGGATATGCTTGAAATGATTAAGCAGGATATTGCAAAGGTCATATCCAGATACATGAAGATAGATGCCAATAATATGGAGATACAGATCAGCAAATCCACGGTGAGAGGACGGGGAAAGAATCCTTCCCTGTATGCGGACATCCCGATCCTGGATCTGCACAACTGATGAGGAAAGAATGTTTAAGAGATACAAGCTGAAAAATTATGACTTCAAACTGGTGCTGCTCATCCTTGCGGTGTCCGTGATCGGGATCCTGGCGGTGGGCAGCGCAAACGAAAGCCTGCAGGCCAAGCAGATTGCAGGCGTATGTATGGGAGCAGTGATCATGGTGGTCATTTCCCTGATCGACTACTCCTTCGTCCTGAGGTTTTACTGGCTTTACTATGTGCTTTCCATAGGCATGCTGGCGGCTGTGCTGATCTGGGGAGAGACGGTCAACGGCGCAAAGCGCTGGATCGACATTCCCCACCTGTTTCAGTTCCAGCCTTCAGAAATTGCAAAAATCCTGTTGATTTTATTCTATGCTCAGTTTATTATTAAGTATAGGGAGAGACTGAATACCTTCAGGATACTTTCCCTATGTGTGTTTTTGATGCTGCCGGCGGTCATACTGGTATACAAGGAGCCGAACCTGTCCACTACCATTCTGTACTGTATTCTTTTCTGCGTACTGATTTTCGTGGGCGGCCTAAGCTATAAGATCATCGGCGGGATCCTTGCAGTGGTGGTGCCTGCCCTGGCAGCTGCCTTTTATCTGGTGATGCAGCCGGGACAGAAACTGATCATGAACTACCAGCTTACCCGTATACTGGCGTGGCTGAATCCTGAGAAGTATGCGGATGCGGAGGCTTATCAGCAGCTGAATTCTGTGATGGCCATAGGCTCAGGCCAGCTATGGGGAAAGGGTCTGAACAACAATGTAATAGCTTCTGTGAAGAACGGCAACTTCATTGCGGAGCCGGAGACAGATTTCATCTTTGCCGTGATCGGGGAGGAGCTGGGCTTTGCGGGCGCATGTGCGGTGATCGTGCTGCTCATGCTTATTGCCCTGGAGTGCATCTCCATCGCCAGACAGGCCAAGGATCCCGCGGGTGAAGTGATCGCCGCGGGCATGGCTGCGATCATAGGCTTTCAGAGCTTTATGAATATTGCGGTCGCCACAATGATTATGCCCAATACCGGGATCCCGCTTCCCTTTGTCAGCTATGGACTGACCTCCATCATCAGCCTGTTCATTGGGATGGGATTCGTACTGAATGTCCGATTGCAGCGAAAAAAAATTTACTAGTATAGGAGAAGGTGGCTATGAATATTGCATTGATTGCGCATGACGCAAAGAAGAAGCTGATGCAGAATTTCTGTATCGCTTACAGAGGGATTCTGAGCAGGAATGAACTGTATGCAACAGGGACCACAGGACGCTTGATTGAGGAAGTGACGAATCTGAACATTCATAAGTTCCTGGCGGGACATCTGGGAGGAGAGCAGCAGATCGGCGCCCAGATCGAGCATAACCAGATCGATCTTGTAATCTTTTTGAGGGATCCGCTTACACCCAAGTCTCACGAGCCGGATGTAAACAATGTGGTGATGCTGTGCGACATGCACAATATTCCGCTGGCAACCAACCTTGCGACGGCAGAGCTGTTGATTAAATCACTGGACAGAGGAGACCTGGAGTGGCGTGAAATGTATAAATAAAAAGGAGAAAAGGGTCTCCGGCCGTTTCAGAAGCTCCTTCTGCATCCTGGCAGCGGCAATGCTTGTGTCCCTGACGGGCTGCGGCAGGGAAGAACTTCCCCTGGCCTATAATCCGGATAACGAGGTGTCCTCTTTTCGTGTGGCCCACGAGGCGAACAGCGAGACGGCCCCCTCCTTTGCGGAGAAGCTGTGCGTGGCCACTGCGGATGTGGGGACGGATAACGGGGCAGTGGATACCTCAGAGTCTACGGCTGCGGGCCTGTTTGACGTAAATCAGCATGAGGTGCTTTACGCCAAGAACATTCATGAGCGTCTGCAGCCTGCCAGCCTGACCAAGATGATGACCGCTGTGGTGGCCTTAAAATACGGCAATCCGGATGATCGGATCACCGTCACGGATGAGGCCAGGATCACGGAATCCGGCGCTGTCCTCTGCGGACTGGAAACAGGGGATCAGCTGACGCTGAACCAGGCGCTCCATGCGCTTCTGATCCGTTCCGCCAACGATGCGGCGGCGGCGATTGCCGTGCATATCGCGGGAAGTGTGGACGCCTTTGCAGAGCTGATGAACCAGGAGGCCATGGCCATAGGGGCTACCAACAGCCATTTTATGAATCCCCATGGCCTGACCCAGGAGAACCATTACGTGACGGCCTATGACATGTACCTGATCTTTAATGAAGCCCTGAAGTATGATCTGATCAATGAGATCATTCACATGACCAGCTATGAGACCGTTTATACGGACAGGAATGGCGGAAGCAAGACCATGTCCTTTGACACCTCCAATCAGTACCTGAAGGGTGCGTACAAGGCTCCCGAACAGGTTACCGTAATCGGCGGCAAGACAGGAACCACCTCCGCGGCGGGAAACTGCCTGGTGCTCCTTTCCAAGGACACGGCCGGAAACCCTTATATTTCCGTCATTCTCAAGGCCTCCCAGAGGGATTATCTCTACGAGGAGATGACCAGCCTTTTAAATGTTATTGATTAAAAAGGTTGTTTTTTATACGGTTATCATCTATAATAATACATATCTGAAAGGCATGAGCCAAATGCCAATTTACTTTAGGAGGGATTACAATGATTCAGTTAATCGTAGGCAAGAAGGGAAAGGGCAAGACCAAACAGTTATTGGATAAGGTAAATGCAGAAGTAAAGGAAGTATCCGGAAGCGTTGTTTATCTGGATAAAAGCGCCAAGCACATGTTTGAACTGAATAATAAAGTCAGATTGATCGATGTTCGTGAATTTATGATTGAGAACAGCTCTGAGTTCGTCGGTTTCATCTGCGGCATTCTCTCTCAGGACAGAGATCTCCAGAAGGTTTATCTGGACAGCTTCCTCACCATTGCAGGTCTGGAGGAAGGCGGAGATATGGTTCCTGTGGTGGAGAAGCTGGAGAAGATCAGTGAAGCCTACCAGGTGGATTTTGTACTCAGTGTTTCCAGGGACGAACACGAGCTGCCGGACAGCCTGAAGTCGAAAATTATTGTATCTCTTTAAATAAAGACCAAAGCCCCGGATTCTTCCGGGGCTGTTTTGTTGAGCAATATGTTGCTGTTCACAAGCAGCCTCAGGCACGGGTGCCTGAGGCGTAAAAATGTGATCAGGACGTCCGATCCGCGCACAGCGGTTCTGAAAGCCGGAGGAATGAGATTTGGCCGGAAGCAGCAGGAAAATCAGACAATACAGAAAACCGCTTAATATCAATCTGGGCATCATCATATTCGGTGTGATTTTTATATACGTGGTGATCTGCGTCTTTCTCTATTTCACAGAAAAGCACATCATGCCCTATGAGGTAAAAACAGGCTCCCTCTCCATCGGAAATGTATACGAAGGGATCGCTCTCCGGGAGGAATCCATCGTGACAAGCACAGACTCAGGCTATATCAATTACTACGCCAGGGAAGGAGAGCGGGTGGGCTCAGGGAAGCTGGTGTGCAGTATTGATGAGAGCGGGCAGCTGAAGGAGCTGACGGAATCCGGACAGATGGAGGAGGCCAAGCTGTCGGAGGCGGAGCTTGGCAATGTGCGAAGTGAGATCATGGACTTTGTGGGCGGCTTTGACAGGAAGCAGTTTTCTGCCGTCTATGATTTCAAATACATGCTGGAGGGGACTGCGCTGAAGCTGTCCAACAGCAGCGTACTGGAGGAGCTGCAGTCCCTGAACGCGGGAAACTCTTCCTTTTTTTCTTTGTGCGCTTCTCCTGCATCCGGGATTGTGGTGTATTCCACGGATGGCTATGAGACGCTGACGGGGGAACAGATCACGGAGGAAATGTTTGATAAAGAGAAGTATGAAAAGACACAGCTTCTCAACAATGAACTGGTATCGGCGGGAGATCCGTTATATAAGCTGGTGACGAATGAAAACTGGTCTATTGTGATCCAGACCGATAAGGACAGGGCCGCGCACCTTCTTGAGGAGGAGTTTGTCCAGGTGCGCTTTCTGAAGGATCAGACCGTATCCTGGGCCGAGGTAAAGGTACTGGAAAACCCGGACGGGAAAACCTATGTGCAGCTTGATTTTAACAATTCCATGATTTCATTCTGTACAGACCGGTTCATCCAGATCGAATTGATCCTGGACGATGAGGATGGACTGAAGGTTCCCAATTCTGCCATTGTTGAAAAGGAATTCTTCCTGATTCCCAAGGAATATGTAACCAAGGGGGCCAACAATGCGGACGGTGTGCTGAGGGAGACCTATTCGGAGAACGGTGAGGTGAGTACCGAATTCATTCCCACTACGATTTATCAGGAGACGGAGGAGCAGTACTACGTGGACAATTCCGTCCTGAGTGTGGGAACCAATCTGGTCAAGCCGGATTCCACGGAGAAATATACGGTTTCCGAAAGTGCGGTTCTGACCGGCGTATACAATATCAATAAGGGATACGCGGATTTCAAGGAAATACAGATCCTTTCCCAGAACGACGAGTATTCCATCATCAAATCCAACACCACCTATGGGCTGAGCGCCTATGACCGTATCGTGCTGGATGCGCAGACGGTGGATCTGGATGAACTGATCTACTAGAGCGTGAAAGGAAGCGGAAATGATACAGGAAAATCTGGAACGGACAAAGAAAAACATAGAGGAGGCCTGCGTCCGGGCAGGGCGCGATCCCGGTGAAGTGAGGCTGATTGCCGTGAGCAAAACCAAGCCGGTTTCCATGCTGGAGGAGGCTTATGCAGCCGGAGTGCGGGATTTTGGAGAGAATAAGGTACAGGAGCTGGTGGAGAAGGCGGAGCGGCTTCCGAAGGATATACGCTGGCATATGATCGGCCATCTGCAAAGAAACAAGGTGAAGCATGTGGTGGGCAGGGCAGCCCTGATCCACAGCGTGGATTCCCTGCGCCTGGCAGAGGAGATCAGCCGCGAAGCGGTGAAGCAGGGTCTTACGGCGGACGTGCTGATCGAGGTGAATGTGGCCGGTGAGGAGAGCAAGTACGGCGTGAGCGTGCAGGAGACGGAAGGACTGATCCGAAACGCCGCCGTCCTGCCGGGAATCCGTATCCAGGGATTGATGACCATTGCGCCCTTTGTGGACGACCCGGAGAAGAACAGAACCGTTTTTCAAACATTGAAAAAGTTATCTGTTGACATAGCGGCCAAAAACATTGATAATGTAAATATGGTCTGTTTATCCATGGGGATGACGGGAGACTATCAGGTAGCCTGCGAAGAAGGGGCGTCCTGCGTGCGGGTGGGGACAGGAATATTCGGAGCAAGAAGCTATCAGGCTTAGAACCCGGTTCTGACCGGAGCAGGCCGGATGGATCAGCATAAGGAGATTGATCAGGAATGGGTGTAATGGACAAGTTTTTAAATCTTATGAAATTGAACGGTGATGAGGACTACGATGAGTACGACGATTACGACGATGACTATGAGGAAGACTACGATGAGCCGAGAAAAAAGATTTCAAAGATAACCAGCAGAAAACAGGCATCACCCGATATGGAGGAGGAGCATCCGGCAAGAGCCTCCTCAAAGATCACCCCTATCAAGCAGGCGCGCAAGGCTCTTGGGCCGGGGATGCAGGTCTGTGTGATCAAGCCCACAACCATTGAAGATGCCAGGGAGATCACGGAGACACTGCTTGCCAATCAGACCGTTGTTCTGAATCTGGAAGGACTGGATGTGGATGTGGCGCAGCGGATTATTGACTTTACGTCAGGCTCCTGCTTTGCGATCAGCGGCAACCTTCAGAAGATTTCCCAGTACATATTCATTATCACTCCTGCCAGTGTGGATATATCAGGAGACTTTCAGGAGATTTTCGGTGGCGCTGCGGGCGTGGCCGGAATCTGAGGAGAGGAAGAATGAAAGGCGGATCTTGCGGGGTTCGTCTTTTTTATGCAATAGGAAAGGCACTTTCCTATTGCACAAAAAAGACGCTCCGCTGTGGATGCGCACTTGCACGGGAGGTAGATACTGCCTGACGGCAATCGCGCCCGGCGCGGGTGTGCGTCAAGACGCACACTTTTTATGCAATAGGAAAGTGAAATATTTTTCAAAAGAGAGGTATTTGTGAAGATGACGGATAGGATGACGGTTTCCTGTGAAGGGAAGGCAGGTTATGATATTGTATTCAAAAAGGATTTTGCAGGGCTTTCCCATGAGCTGGAGGAGCTGGGATTTGCGGCAGCCAGGCTGTGCATTGTGACGGATTCCAATGTAGCCCCCTTATATGCGCAGGAGGTGAAAGAGGCCGTTTCAGGCTGCGGCGCTTTGGCGGAATGCTTCGTATTCCCTGCGGGGGAAGAAAATAAGACCTTAGATACGGTGAAGGAGCTGTACACCTTTCTGATTGAGAAGAAATTTGACCGGAAGGACTGCCTGCTCGCTCTGGGAGGCGGTGTGACGGGAGATCTGGCCGGCTTCTGTGCGGCCACCTATTTAAGAGGGATAGCATGTATCCAGATCCCCACCACACTGCTGGCACAGGTGGACAGCAGCATCGGAGGAAAGACGGGGGTGGACTTTGACGGCTATAAGAATATGGTGGGCGCTTTTCATATGCCGCGCCTGGTGTATATGAACCTGAGCACCCTGGCTACCCTGGAAGCCAGGCAGTTCTACAGCGGGTTTGCAGAGGCTATGAAGGCGGCTCTGATTAAAGATGCCAGATTTTATGAGTGGCAGATTGCCAATATGTATGAGATCTGCGACCGGGATCCGGAAACCTTGAAGGCGCTGGTGATGCGAAGCTGCGACATTAAGCGCAGGGTGGTGGAGAGCGATCCCACGGAAAAGGGAGAACGTGCGCTTCTGAACCTGGGACATACCATCGGCCATGCGGTGGAGAAGGCCCTTGATTTTCGTTTTACCCACGGAGAGTGTGTGGCCCTGGGCTGTGTGGCGGCGGCGTTCATTTCCTGGAAAAAGGGAATACTGGCCATGGAGGAATATTATGAGATCCGGGATATGTTTGTCCCTTTTAATCTCCCCATTTCTGCGGATGATCTGAACCCGGAGCAGATTCTGGAGCTGACCAGATCGGATAAGAAGATGCAGGCCGGGCAGATCCGGTTCATCCTGTTAAATAAGATCGGCAGCGCACTGATAGACGATACCGTGACGGACGAGGAGATCCTGGCGGCCATCGAAGAGATTAATTTTACGGAAGAGGATGCTCATGAATAAAGAAAAAAAGAGAGCTTTTTTGTGTCTGGATCTGATTATTCTGATCCTTGGCTGTCTGCTGGATCAGGCCGCCAAATACTGGGCGGTGGCAGCGCTGAAGGGGAAGGAGGCCATAGAGCTGATTCCCGGTGTGCTGGAGCTGCGTTACCTGGAAAACAGGGGAGCGGCTTTTGGGATGATGCAGGGCGGGAAAACCTTTTTTCTGATCATTACGCCTGTGATCCTGATCGGTATTGTGTACGTGCTTCTGAGGATGCCTGCTGAGGGCAAGTACCGTATCCTCCACATCCTGTTGTCCTGCGTGGCCGTGGGAGCGGTGGGCAATCTGATCGATCGTGTCCGTTTGGAATATGTGGTAGATTTTATTTATATCATCCTGATCGATTTCCCTATTTTCAATGTGGCGGATATGTTCGTTTCCATCGCCTGCGTGGTGGGAGCCTGCCTGATCCTTTTTGGAAAGGAATATAAGGATGAGGATTTTGCCTTTCTGCGCCCTTCCCGGAAAGCCGGGAAAAAAGCGGAAGAGACAAAGGAGAGGGAGTAACAGTCTTTGGAAAGCTGTTTTCAAATATACTCTAAGCGGAAGGGGGGAGCAGAATGGCCGATATTTATCGTTTTCAGGTGACGGAGGCAGAGGAGGACGAAAGAATTGACAGGTATGTGGCGGAGCTGGCCGACTCTCTTTCCCGTTCTTTTATCCAGAAAATGATAAAGGATGGAACACTGCTGGTGAATGGAAAGCTTGTCAAGGCCAGCTACAGGGTGCAGGCGGAGGATGAAATCAGCTTTACCCTTCCGGAAGCAGTGGAGCCTGACATTGAGCCTGAGGACATTCCTTTGGATATTCTGTATGAGGATGAGGATCTTCTGGTGGTGAACAAGCCGAAGGGGATGGTGGTGCATCCTGCGGCGGGCCATTACAGCGGGACGCTTGTAAACGCACTGATGTACCATTGCAGGGACAGCCTTTCCGGCATCAATGGCGTGATGCGTCCCGGAATTGTGCACCGGATCGACAGGGATACCACGGGGAGCCTGATCGTCTGCAAGAATGACACAGCCCATCTGTCCATTGCCGCCCAGCTGAAGGAGCACAGCATTGTACGCCGTTACCGTGCTATTGTCCACGGCGTGATCAGGGAGGAGGAGGGATGCGTGGACATCTCCATCGGAAGGCATCCTGCTGACAGGAAGCGGATGGCGGCCGGGGTGAAAAACGGAAAGGAGGCCGTTACCCATTACAAGGTGCTCCGCCGTTTCGGCCAGTACACTTATATAGAATGCAGGCTGGAGACCGGGCGCACTCATCAGATCAGGGTGCACATGGAGCATATCGGCCATCCACTGCTGGGAGATCCGGTATATGGAAACCGAAGATCCCCCTTCCGGCTGGAGGGACAGACCCTGCATGCCATGGTTCTGGGCTTTGTCCATCCCAGAACCGGAGAATATGTGGAGACGGTGGCTCCGCTTCCCGTCTATTTTGAACATCTGCTGGAAATACTTTAAAAGCCCTGGCCGCCTGGCCAGGACTTTTGCCGGAATACAGCAGAACATGGCGGGAATGAATTTTCAAACACGCTCCAATCTATGGCAGACGGCGTGTGGGAAAAACAACGCTCATCAAAGAGTTCATCAAAGATAAACTCGCTTTTTACTTTCTCGCAACAGAGGAGGTTGAGTCCCAGAGTATGAAGAGGCTTGCCGGCGTTGCTGCGCGGATAATGAAAAACCCCATGCTGCAGCGGGTTGCATTTTCCGATTGGCTGGATCTGTTCCGTGTGATCTCGGAATATCGTCCGGGAGAAAAAAAAGTGTTCGTGATCGATGAGTTCCCGTATCTGGTCAAGTCGAATCAGGCGTTCCCCTCCATTCTTCAAAACGCATGGGATGAAATCCTCAAGGACAGTAATGTAATGCTGATCCTCTGCGGCTCACTGATTGGAATGATGCAAAAGTATGCCCTCTCATATGACAGTCCTCTGTATGGCCGCCGGACAGCACAGATTCGCCTTGCTCCGCTGCCATTTCCGGATGTGTATGCAGCACAGAGCCTTTCATTTGAAGACGCGGTGAAGCAATATGCAATTACAGGCGGCGTCCCCAAGTATCTGGAGTTTTTTAATGAACAGGATGATCTGCTCCAGCAGGTGGAATCCGTCATCCTCTCTAAAAACGGCTTTTTATATGAGGAACCAAGCTTTCTGCTGAAAGACGAAGTGACCACTGCCGTAAATTATTTTTCTATCATCCGGGTGATAGCAGAGGGTAATCATAAGCTGGGTAAGATTGCCGGCGCTATGGGGGTTGAAACATCCGGTCTAACTCCTTATCTCTCCACGCTCAGTGATTTGGGTTTTATCGTCAAGAACACGCCTGTAACGGAGAAAAATCCAGAGAAATCCCGCAAAGGGCTTTACTTTATACAAGATAATTTTGTGCGCTTCTGGTTCCGGTATGTCTATCCGTATAAGGGAGAACTGGAATTGGATAACACCCGTCTCGTCATGGACGAAATTGAAAAAGATTTTGAACAGAGGTTTGCTGCATTTTCCTATGAGGATATATGCAGGGCTGTTTTTGCCAAATTGTGCAGAAATAAGGAAATTTCATTTACGCCATCCCGTATAGGGGCCTACTGGCTGAATGACCTTGACAGAGATACAGAGATTGATGTGATGGCAGTAGACAATCAGAACCATCAGGTCTTTGCCGGCGAATGCAAGTTCCATGTCAAGCCAGTGGATGCGCCGGTTTTCTTTGCTCTGCGGGACAAAGTGCAGGCATCCGCGGAAATTCAATCAGCGTTCAAGGGTTATCAGTTCCTCTACGGGGTATTTTCCAAAAGCGGCTTTACTCCACGACTGCTTGATATGGCGGGACAGAATCCCAGCCTGTTCCTGATCAATGAGGACAAACTCATCCCCCAAAATATGAAAAAAAAGGTTGCTTTCTGCGAAAAAGTGTGATAGATTATGGATAGTCCGCAAATACTTTAACAAGACAAAGCGGTGATATGGCACATTGCGGACTGAAAGCCTATGATCTGTCTGACTAAGGAGCTGCATTCATGGAACTGTCCAGATACCTGGAACGTATCCTTCTGAAATATTCGGGGACGTTCGACATATACAGGCCGTACTCCATTGAGGGAGAGGAATATCCGGCCTATGGATATTTTCACAATCATCTTGAGAAGTATGTACTGGTAAGAGAGGCAAACCTGTGGGCTTCAGACAGCTATGAGCATGTGCTGTTCCTGACAGCGGACCGGATCGGAATCAGGCAGGTTGAGAAAGCGCAGGCGCTGATCCGGGAATACATGGAGCCTGTTCTGGTGAGAAAAAAAGAGAAGCTGCCGGAGAAGAACCATATGTACAGTTTTCTCACGGTGATCCTGCTGAGCCAGGAGAGTCCTGACCCGGCGGCGGTGCGGATGGTGAAGAAATATTCTTATGATAAAGGCTATCAGTTCCAGCTTCGCGGCTTTTCCAATGGCCAGCTGGCTTTGGTGAGTATGGAGGATCGGAGGGTGGTCTGCAACCGGGCTGCATCGAAGAAGGAAAAAGTGCTGAAGGAAGTATTTGCCGATGTGGACGCAGGAAAACCCGGTTTTCAGGAGATCTGCGACAGAGACGGGATAGAGGCATTCCGGCAGGAGAAGGATGGCGCAGATGCGGAATGATTTTTACAGATAAGGCAGAAAACACAGGAAATGGTTATCCTGCAGTGCTCCCGCGTGGGAGCCTGCTTGTTATAACAACTCACATTTGACAGAAGGAAGCTTCTGTCCGAAATTTATATGAGGAGGGATTTGATGTGAGCGCAATTTTACTTATTTTACTCGCCATAGCTATCTTCTTCGCAGCTTATCTGACATACGGAAGATACCTGGCAAAGGCATGGGGCCTGGATGGAAAAACAGTTACGCCGGCCCATACAATGGAGGATGGTGTGGACTACGTTCCCGCCAAGGCGCCTATTCTTCTGGGGCATCATTTTGCCTCTATTGCGGGCGCAGGCCCGATCAACGGCCCCATTCAGGCAGCGCTGTTCGGGTGGGTTCCCGTATTTCTGTGGATCGTTGTGGGCGGCATCTTTTTTGGCGCCGTACAGGATTTCGGTTCCATTTTCGTATCCATCCGCCATCAGGGAAGGTCTCTGGGAGAGGTGATCGAGGAGAACATCGGCCGCCGCTGTAAAATACTGTTTACCGTTTTTGCCTGGCTGGTGCTGCTTCTTGTGGTGGCTGCCTTCGCGGACATTGTAGCGGCAAGCTTTACCTGTGCGGAGGGAGTGACCGGGCTTTTTCCGGGCGCGGTGGAGGGGACGGCAAACGGATCTGTGGCAACTGCGTCCGTGCTGTTCATTCCGCTGGCTATTGTGTTTGGTTTTCTCGTATACAGAAAGAATGCGCCTCTGCTTGTCTCCACCATTGCAGGCGTGGTTCTTCTGGCAGTCTGCATCGGTGTGGGGCTGGTATTCCCCATCAACCTGCCCAAGAGCTTCTGGATCGGCTTTGTGTTCGTCTACATCTGTGTCGCGTCCGTAACTCCTGTGTGGATCCTGCTTCAGCCCAGAGATTACCTGAACAGCTTTCTGCTGTATTTCATGATCATTGCGGCTGTTGTGGGCATTATCGGTGCCAATCCCACCATCATTACCCCGGCCTATGTGGGCTTTAAGGTGGGGAACAGCTACCTGTTTCCGGTTCTGTTTATCACGGTTGCCTGCGGTGCAGTGTCCGGCTTCCATTCTCTGATCGGCTCCGGAACCACTTCCAAGCAGCTGGATCATGAAAAGGATGCGCTGGCCATCGGCTATGGTTCCATGCTGGTGGAATGTGTGCTGGCCGTGATTTCCCTGATTGCCATTGGAACTCTGTCCGAGACGGGCGGCATTCCGGAAGGAATGGCTTCTCCCACGGTGGTCTTTGCATCCGCTATCCGCGGCTTCTTTGAAACCATGGGCTTTGGCCACACAGCGGCTCAGGCTGCCTATACCATCATTGCCCTGGCTGTTTCCGCATTTGCCCTTACCTCTCTGGATACAGCCACCAGACTGGGACGTTTCATGTTCCAGGAGCTGTTTGCGGGAAAAGACAAGAAGAACATTCTCGGCAATATGTATGCAGCCACCATTGTTACGGCTTTCCTGGGCTTTATCCTCTGCCTGGCAGGCTATCAGAACGTATGGCCCCTGTTCGGTGCATGCAATCAGCTGGTTGCGGTACCTGCTTTCCTTGCCATTGCCGTATATCTGGCAAGGAAAAACAAGCCTAACAGGATGCTCTATTTCCCTATGGTGTTCATGCTCTGCGCCTGTGTATCCTCCCTTGCCCTTTCCTTTAAGAACAATGTGGAGAATTTGATGGCGGGCACCGGAACCTGGCTGAGAGAAGGCCTTCAGTGTGTGATCATCATTCCCATCGTCGTTCTGGTGATCATCCTGGTCATCGAGGGCGGCAAGGTTCTGATTTCTTATGAAAAGAAGAAAGCGGCGAAACAGAAAAACTG
>CAUWLJ010000038.1:0-31582 GCA_963559585.1 uncultured Eisenbergiella sp.
GTATGAACCCGGCGGAGTTTTTGGAGCAGGTATTAAATTTTTAAAAACAAGATATGTTGAGAAAGAGGAAGGAAAACAATTCATGTGTTTGTCCTGTTAAATAAAACCCCCGGTTTCCATATCCCCCATTTAATGTTATACTGAGAGAATCAGCGGCTCCGTGCAGACGCTTCCGCGTCTGTGCCCCGCTGTCCCTAAAGCTTAAATTTTCCGTCCTTTGACGGAGGAATGGAGATTGATATGAAAAATTCAGAAGATTTAAGACACCTGCTCCGGTCCGTTGACCATAAAAGCTACCCGGCCTACAAGGATCTGAAGGGAAGCTATGCCTTCGGACGCACGGCTCCCGGCGCGGCGGGCAGTTTTGTGCTCAACATCGAACACGTACAGGGGGATCCCTTCGCTTCGCCCTCCCGTCTGAGCGTACAGGTGGACGGGAAGGCCGCAGCCTTTCCTCCCGCCTATTACCGGGAAAAGCACTGCCGCATCGCTTTGCAGGATTACCTGAACAGGAGCTTTTATCAGGAGATCGAAAAATACACCTTTAAGGCAAAGGGCTCCGGTAAGAGCGGCCTGATCGCGGTGAGCCGCTGCGGCCAGGAGGTGCTGGAGCGCTCCGCCGTCACCATTGATCCGGCTGACGGAGGTCTGCTGATCCGTTTCGCCGCAGGCTTTCCCGCAAACGGAAGAACCATCAATGCTTCCCAGCTGGAGCGGATCCTCTTCGATTTCCTGCCCGCCTGCGTGCAGTCCGTCTGCTTCTATAAGAGGCTTCCTGCCGCCAAGGTACAGGCAGTGATCCATCTGGCCGAGGATCAGCATTTTATCCGCACCCGCCTTCCCGAAATGGGGCTGTGCGCCTTCGTGGCAAACGGAGCCGTCCTGCCCAGGCAGTCCGGCGTATCCGATAAGCCCATGAAGGACGGCATTCCCTTTGCCTCACCCGCTTCCATGGAAGTAACTCTGGAGCTGCCCCATCGCGGCGCGGTAACGGGTATGGGCATCCGCAAAGGAATCACCCTCATCGTGGGCGGCGGCTACCACGGAAAATCCACTCTGCTGGAGGCGCTGGAGCTGGGCGTGTACAACCACATCGCAGGGGACGGACGGGAATACGTGATTACGGATGATTCTGCCCTGAAGATACGCGCCGAGGACGGACGCAGCATCAAGCGGACGGACATCTCCATGTTCATCAACAATCTGCCAAATAAAAAAGATACGAAGGCTTTTTATTCCGAGGACGCCAGCGGCAGCACCTCCCAGGCAGCCAATGTGATCGAGGGAATGGAGAGCGGCGCAAAGGTTTTCCTCATCGACGAGGACACCTGCGCCACCAATTTCATGATCCGGGACGAGCTGATGCAGCGGGTAGTATGCAGGGAGGAGGAGCCCATCACACCTTTCATCGAGCGGGCCCGCTTCCTCTATGAAAAATGCGGGATTTCCTCCGTCCTGGTGGCGGGAAGCTCCGGCGCATATTTTTATATTGCGGACACGGTGATCCAGATGGATCGGTATGTACCCAGGGATATTACGGAATCTGCCAAAAAAGAGGCCTGGGCCTACGCCGCCGGAGCAAAGGCGGGAAACGCCGGAAACGGGCTTCCTTCCTCCGCCGCCGGGCAGCCGCAGGCTGATACGGCCAAGACGGGATCAGCACCGGCCTGCTCCCTCCTGCCCGATCCCTCCCTGCCCTCCTTTAACCGGATTCCCTCCTGCAACATGGCTCTGCGCAGGGATGAGCGGCTGAAAACCAAGGTTTTTGGAAAGGATTCCATTCAGCTTGGCCATGAAAATGTGGAGCTGCGCTATCTGGAGCAGCTTGCGGATTCCGAGCAGACGGCGGCTCTGTCTTTCATTCTGGCGCTGGCAGAGAAGCAGCTCTTAAACGGCAGGCTCTCCATGCAGCAGCTGGTTGACAATATCTGCCGCCTGATGGAGGAAAAGGGCCTGGCCGCACTGGCAGGCGGCTCTTACCTGCCCACCGATCTGGCAGTCCCCAGACGGCAGGAGATCTTCGCCTGCCTGAACCGTTACCGGGGGCTGAAGCTGTAGCCGGACAGCAAACCTCATCTCACTCCTCCGCCATCCTCCTGACCGCCTCCACATACGCCTGATTGGAGAAGCGGGCGGCCCGTTCTTCTGCGGCCCTTGCATATTTTTCATACAGTGCCCGGTCAGAAAGAAGCCGTTCCATCTGCCGGGCCAGCCGGCGCTCCTCCTCCGTGATGGTTTCGGCGTTCAGGTCCTTGCGGGCGTCCAGATTGGGGATCAGGATGCCGTACTCGCAGTCCAGATAGGCCTCCTGTCCGTTTACCCTTTCAAAATCATCCGATAGGATCTCGGCGGGGCCGGTCATACAGTTGGTGGAGATCACCGGCTTTCCCAGCGCCATGGCCTCCACCAGCACGTTGGGGAAGCCCTCGTTGATGGAGGTCATTACATACATGCAGCCTCTTTTCAGGTAAGGAAAGGGATTCTTCTTTACGCCGGGAAAGCTGACCGCATCCCCCACGCCCAGCTCGTCCGCCAGCCTCCAGTATTCCTGAAAATCTCCCTCTCCCACGATCAGCAGACGGGTATCGCCATATCTTTCATGCACCAGGGAAAAGCTTTTGAGCAGGTGCCAGAAGCCCTTCACATCATCCTGGCGGCCCATGGACACGATCACACGGCAGTCGTCGTCAAAGGGGATCCTCTCCTCCTTCTGCGCCTGCTGCCGCAGGGAGGCAATGTCGAAGGGGTTGTACAGGGTCTCCACACTGTGGCAGCCAAACTGCTCCCGAAGCTTTTTTTCCATGACAGCAGAGCAGCTGATGATCCGGTGGGCGCGTCTGCAGAACAGCTTCAGCATTCCCGGATTTCCCATATCCATGTAGCTGCGCACCCCGCACCACACCTGTCCCCTGGATCTGGAAAAAACGTTCACCAGATTGGCGGTGGGGCCGAAGCTGTAGGCAATATCGATGCCCAGCTCCTTTTTCAGCCGGCTGACCCGGCGGCTCCGGCGCAGTACGTTGCAGATCTTGCCCAGCTTCCCCTCCACGCTTCCCATATGCAGATCCATCACCTGAAGGCCGTGGATATCGTAGGCAATATCCTTTGCACTGAAAATCACAATGGTCACCTCATAATAGGGCTCCAGAAGCCTGGCCGTTGTCACGCACACCCTCTCAAAACCGCCCTGATGGAGCATGGGCACAATCAGCATCATCTTTTTCTTACTCATTCTTTCCTCCGTACCGAAGCGCCTTTCGCTTCGTCCGCGTCTGTCCTGCTTACTCTGCATTACCGTTCAGATAAATACGCTCCAGCATTTTCACCTGGTCGTTCACATCGAATCCCGCCTGTCTGACCGCATCCGCCATCTGTTTCCGCACGTATTCCCGGTTAGCGCATACATACTCCGCCCAGGCGTCTGCGCCCTCTTCCAGGGATTTTGCCGCGGCCAGGGAGGTGATCAGCACCTCCTGTGTCACGCTGTCGGACACCAGGCAGCGCAGGCCGCTGGCCTGTGCCTCCACCACGGAACCGGGCAGCCCCTCAAAAATGGAGGGGAAAACGAAAAAGTCCATGGCCATATAATAGGGCGCGATCTCTCCCTGTGCCCCTGCAAAAAGAACCTTGTCGCGGATCCCCAGCGTCTCCGCCTTTTCCTTCATGGCCTCCATCAGGCCCCCCTCGCCCACCAGAAGCAGGCGGGAGCCCGGTATTTTCTCCGTCACACAGGCGAATACATCCAGCAGGAAGCTGTGGTTTTTCATATGGCCGAACCGCCCCACATGCCCGATCACAAAAGCGTCCTGGGGGATACCCAGCCGTTCCCGCAGCTCCTCCCTCACCTTCCGTGAAAAGGCAAATTCCCGGGCGTCAATGGCATTGGGAACCGTGGCCACATTCCCTGCCTCCGTCATTTTCCTGCCAAACACGGCTTCCCCTGCCAGGCGGGAGCAGGTCAGGCACAGATCCGCCTTTTTCCCCAGATTCCTGCGCAGAAAACGGGTCATTTTCCCCTTCAGGCCCGGATCCACTCCTGCGCTTCTGGCATGGGCGATGGTGAGAGGCACGCCGCTTCTTTTGGCGATGGGCAGATAGATGGAAGCCGTGCTGGTCATGTGCCCGTGCACGGCCCGGTAACCCGGATGTTCCCGGAAAAAGCGCTTCCATGCCCTGCGGTAGGAGAGCCAGTTGACCACTCTGAACCTGGGCACACGGTAGATATGCCCGCCCAGCGCTTCTATCTCATCGTCAAAAAAGCCTCTGCCCTCTCCCTCCGGCGCGTCGGAGTGGACGCAGAAGTCAAACTGAATCTTCTCTCTGTCCATATGGCGGTAGCTGTCCATCACCCTGCTCTCCGCTCCGCCCAGGTTGGTTCCTCCCAGCACCTGTAATATTTTGATTGGTTCTGTCATTCCTGTCCTCCTCCGGCCCTGCCGGTTTCCGAATTGCGTTCACTGGCAGGCAGCGGCAATTCCTGTTCGGGCTGCCGGGAACGGCAGCGCTTCCGCGTTATCTCCCGCACATGCCCATCAGCTTCACCAGGATCCGCTTTCCTGACGCCCGCAGATATTCTCCCAGATTTCCCACTGCTCCCCTGTCCACGGCCGGAGCCTCCATCAGTTCCTGATAAGAGATGAATTTGTCCCTGTGCTCCTCCAGCATCCTCTCATACCAGCCGATCTCCTGACGGCTCATCCCGTTGGCATGAAGGACAAGGGTGGTATACCCCTCCCGCTCCGTAAAGCAGGCGGATTTTTTCTCCGCGATAGGCAGAAAAACAAGTCCCTCCCGCCGGTAGGGAGCCTTTCCAAAGCCGTCCGTCACATATCGGAAGCCGCACTCCTTCAGTGCCCTCAGCGTTTTTCTGTCATAGGAATGGGCCGGGGCCATGAAAAGCTCCGTCTCGATCCCCTTTTCCCTCAGGATCCGCTGTCCCTCCCGGAGCTTATCGAGCTGCTCCTGAAAAGAAAGGCCTGCGTACTCGGACAGACGGTTCAACGGAAACAGGCCGCCCCTTTGGCTGATATAGCGATGATCGAACCCATGCTGTGCCAGCACCCAGCCCTCCTTCTGCAGCCTTCCCAGATACTCCCAGAAATCCTCCCTCGGCTCCTGACAGTGCAGCTTTTCATCCCCGCAGGCCGGAACCACCCCCAGCGCAGGCCGGATTCCGTAACGGTCAAACAATTCCTTTAACAAAAGAAAGTTCTCCCAGTTCATATCCGCCGTAATATCATCCATCCGCAGTGCAATACGCATCGTTCATTCCTTTCTACTCCAGCACATCCCCGCAGGCCAGCTCCGCCTTACATTCATATTCCTCGATCAAAAGCGACCCGTCCACCGTGCGGACGATCAGCCGCCCGTCAATAACGTCGATGATCTCCCCGGGGGCGTACATGGAGAAATCCAGCATCTCATCGAAGGGATGGGCGCTCCACACCGTCACCTTTTCCCCTCGGCACAGGGCAAAGGCTCCGGGGAAGGGCCGGGTTACGCCGCGCACCAGATTGTAGATGTCCCTGGTTTTACCGTGAAAATCGATCCTTCCGTCCGCAGCCGTGCGCTTATCATACCAGCCGTCAAAGTCCCTGGATGTGCGTCTGATGCGGATGTTCCCCTCCTGCCAGGCCTCCAGGAGCCTTTGGATCAGGCGTTTGGACACCAGGATATTCTTGTACTGGAGGGTGCGGATCGTGTCGTGAGGATTAATAGCGAACATTTCATTGGCAAACACATTGGGGCTGTCCGCAGCCGCATCGTACTGGAACATGTTCAGGATGAAACGACTGTCTCCGTTGATCACCGACCAGTTCAGGGGAGAGCGTCCCCTTCCGTAGGGCAGGTAGGCACAGCTTCCATGGAAGCCGAAGACGCCCTGCTCAAAACGATCCAGCACCGCCTGCGGGATCAGCCTCTGCCATCCCATGGAAATGCCGATCTCAAATTCATTTTCCTCAAAAAAGCGGCTGGTTTCCTCGTCCTTCAGCCCGTAGGAATGGGTCTCAAAAACGGGGATCCCATACTTTTCCGTCAAATATCCCAGCCCCTGATAGCCTGATACCTGGTTTCCTGCCAGCACATCGCTGTGAATGGTAACCACCAGATCCACGGGACAGAGCTTTTCCTGAATATAGGATACGATCTGAGCGGTGGTATCCTTGACGCCAAAAACGACTACCCGATATTTCATTTTGCTGTTTCCTTTCTTTGACAAAACTCTATGGCAAAAGGCCGAACCCCGATCCAGGCGTCCGGCCTTTCTTTTTCAGAACTATTATTTCAGATTTTCCCTGTACCACTCGATAGCCAGCTTGATCCCTGCCTCAAAATCGAACTCAGGATCGTATCCCAGGTTCTCCCTCGCCTTGGTAATGTCCGCGTTGGAATCGCGCACATCCCCTTTTCTGGCAGGGCCGAACTTGGGCTCCATATCCTTGCCCAGGGCTTTGCACAGGTCATAATAAATGTCGATCAGGAACTCTCTGCCGCCTGAGCCGATGTTGTAAGCCTGACCCGCCGCATCGCCGGAAGCCAGACAGGCTTTCAGGTTTGCCTCGATCACGTTGTCGATGTAGGTAAAATCACGGGACTGTCTGCCGTCTCCGTTGATGGTGGGCACCTCGTCATGAAGGAGCTGCTTTAAAAACTTGGGGATCACAGCGGCATACATGCCGTCCGGATTCTGCCTGCGTCCAAATACGTTGAAGTAGCGCAGGCCGTAGGTATCCAGGCCGTAAAGCTTCTTGTACAGCTTTCCGTATTCCTCATTGGTGCGCTTGGTGAGCGCATAGGGGGAGAGCACCTCTCCCTCGATCCCTTCCTTCTTGGGAAGCGCCGGATGATCTCCGTACACGGAGGAGCTGGAAGCGTACACGAACTTTTTCACGCCGCACTCCACAGCCGCCTGCATCATGTTCAGGGTTCCGCCGATGTTGTTCTGTTCATAGAAAATCGGCATTTCAATGCTTCTGGGAACGCTTCCCCATGCAGCCTGGTTCAGCACGTAGTCTACGCCCCCGCAGGCCTTCCGGCAGGTTTCCAGATCCTTGATATCTCCCTTGATGAAGGTATATCCGGGCCGGTCCAGAAACATCTCCACGTTTTCCTGCTTACCCGTGGACAGATCGTCCAGACACCTTACCTGGTACCCCATATCCAGTATGGCCTCGCACAGGTTGCTTCCGATGAAGCCCGCGCCGCCTGTTACCAGAAATACGCTGTCCTTGTCAAATTTCAATTCTTTATATCCCATATATCCTCACAATCTGCCGCCTCTGCGGCATTTTCATCCGGGGAATGCAGCACCCGGAGCAAACGCTGCTGAAACGCTGCGGGTTCACTGTCCTGTCTGCCGCAGGCCGCCGTACAGCCTGCCAGTCCAGAGCGGGTCTGAAAATTCATTCCCGCCATCTGCACGCCTCAGCGCCCTCCCGCCTTACAGTCTCCAGTAAATGTATCCGCCGTCCTGGTAGTCCTTCCTGTCGAGGATTCCCTTGATGTCCACCAGCACCTTCTTTTCATGGGAGGGATTGAAGTATCCGCCGATCTCCTCCTTCGTCATGTGGCCGAACTCCTCGTGGGCCACTGCGATGATCAAAGCGTCCACATCCTTCACGCTTCTTCTATCGGCCAGCTTCACGCCGTACAGCCTGAAGGCCTCGTCCGCGTCGGCGGTCTCGTCCACGATAACGGGCTCGATGCCGTACTCCCTCAGCTCCTTCACAATATCGATCACCTTGGTATTTCTGGTGTCGGGGCAGTTTTCCTTGAAGGTAAAGCCAAGGATCGCCACCTTCGCCGTTTTCACGGGAACGTCCGCGCGGATCAGGTTCTTCACCACGTTCTCGGCCACGTATCTGCCCATATCGTCGTTGATGCGCCTGCCCGCCAGGATGATCTGGCTGTGGTAGCCCATCTCCTCCGCCTTATAGGTCAGATAGTAGGGGTCAACGCCGATACAGTGGCCGCCCACCAGGCCGGGGAAAAATTTCAGGAAGTTCCACTTGGTTCCCGCCGCCTCCAGAACAGCTCTGGTGTCGATGCCCATTTTATTGAAAATGATGGAAAGTTCGTTCATGAAGGCAATGTTGATGTCCCGCTGGCTGTTCTCGATTACCTTGGCCGCCTCGGCCACCTTGATGGACTCCGCCCGGTACACGCCGGCCTCCACCACCAGCTCGTACACCTTCGCCACGGTATCCAGCGTCTCCTCGTCCATACCGGACACGATCTTTACGATGGTCTCCAGGCGGTGCACCTTGTCTCCCGGGTTGATCCTCTCAGGAGAATAGCCCACCTTAAAGTCCACGCCGCATTTCAGGCCGGACTCCTTTTCCAGGATGGGCACGCACACGTCCTCGGTCACGCCGGGATAAACCGTGGATTCAAAGACCACGATGCTTCCCTTTGTCAGATTCCTTCCCAGGATCCTGCTGGCTCCCTCAACGGGGGTCAGATCCGGGGTGTGGTCGTCGTTCACAGGGGTGGGCACAGCCACAATGTGGAACCTTGCCTCCCTCAGCCTGGTCTCATCCGCGGTGAAATCCACCTTCGTGCTGCGGATCACCTCATCGCCCACCTCTCTGGTGGGGTCGATCCCCGACTTGTACAGCTCTATCTTCTTCTCATTCAGGTCGTAGCCAATCACGTTGATCTTCCTGGCAAAGGCAACCGCAATGGGCATGCCCACATAGCCAAGTCCTACCAGGGAAAGCTTTTCCTCCCCGCTGACGATTTTCTCATATAATCCCATCGTATCCTCTTTCCGCCGCAAACACGGCTTTTCGTAACTATATCTATTTCCATCCGACAGCGCACCGGTCGATTTCTTCCATGTAGGCGGCCACCACCAGCCTTCTGTCGAAATTTTTTTCCACGTAAGCCCTTCCCGCAAGGCCCATCCGCTCCCATTCCTCCCGGGAACAGGACAGGAATCTTTCTATCGCTTCCTCCAGCGCCTGAGCGCTGCGGGGGGCAAAGGCAAATCCGCTCACCCCGTCCTCAAAGGTGTCCAGACACCCCTCCACCGCGCTTGCCAGCACGGGACGGGCCGTGGCCGCAGCCTCCAGAAGCACGTTTGACATGCCCTCGTGGTAGGAGGGGTGGATCACCGCGTGGGCTCCGGCCAGGAAATCCGGCACATCGTCCCGGTAGCCGTAATAGTCCAGAACGCCTTCCCTCTGTAACTGCTCCACCAGCGGCTCATAATGCTCCCTCGTCTCCGCCTCGTAGGCTCCCAGAAGCTGAAAACGCACCTGCGGATGCCTTTCATGGATCCTGCGGGCCGCCGTGAGCAGCTCATCGATCCCTTTATCCTTCATCAGACGCATCAGGGAAAGGAATCGGATCTGTTCCCCTTCCCCGGAATTCCCGTCCTGAGGATAAGGCTCTGCCCGATGCTCCAAAAGATTCACGCCGGAGCCCGGCACAAGCCGGGTCTTTCCCGTTACACAGCCCCTGCTTACCATGAAATCCCTGTTTCCCTTATTTTGGAAAAAAACACAGGAAGCCTTCTTCAGCGCCGTGCGGTACATCAGAATGATCATTTTCTGCAGCGGCCCTTCATGCTCAAGTGTGGTGCCAAGCCCTGTGATGTTGGCCACACAGGGAGTCCGGCACAGCCTGGCCGCCAGGCCGCCGTAAATATTGGGCTTGATGGTGTAGGTGAGCACCGCCGCCGGACGGTATCTGCCGATCAGCTTCAGATAAAAGAGGAGAAGCTTCATATCCTGAAAGGGATTCATGCCCCGCCGCTCCATGACCGTGGGCAGACACGTACAGCCCAGCTCCTCTATCCTTTTTACGTATCCGGTATCCGGCACGCTCACCAGCACCTGACAGCCCCGGCCCAGAAGCCCGCAGAGCAGCTCCCTGCGGAAATCGCACAGGCCGGAATCGCTGTTTGATAAGATCAGTATGGGTTTCAATGGATGCTCCTGTCTCCTTAGCGGATCATGATCTCGTTATACTTCATCATGCAGACACCTTCCTCGTAGGCCCCGATCTGCGGCTGGTTCTCTTTCCCCTCCAGATTGCGGATCAGCTGGGCAGGCATGTTCACGCCGCATTCATAGGCATGTGGATAGCCGCCGCCGAAGCGGGGATTCACCTCAGAGATGTAGTATTCCCCGCCGCACCGGAAAATGTCTATGTCAATCATACCACAAAATCCCATGGATTCAACGAAATTTTTTATCAGCGCAAACAGCCGCTCATCCTTTACAGACACGGCCTTGTCCGTCTCCCCGGCGCGCATTTTAATCTTTTCCTTCACAAAAATGGAGGTCACCTTACCGGTAATCATGTCCACATACACGTCCGCGCCGTATTCCGTACCGTCCATGAACTCCTGGATCATCATGCCGTCGCCCCTCCGGCACAGAAACTCCACATCCTCCCGGCACTGGGCACGGTTGATGCCGATGCTGGCGCTTCCCCTGGCAGGCTTCACAAAGACGGGATAGCCGATTATCCCCTCCTCCACGGCCTGCCCGAATTCCTTCACATCCATGAAGCACCGTCCGGTGGGGATACCAAGCTCCGTAAGCTTCCGGTACATCCGGTATTTATCAAAGGAGATTGCCACCGCCTCCGCAGAGGAGATAACGGGCGTGGTTCCCACCGCCAGGAATTCCTCCCTGTGCTCTGCAAGCAGGGTCAGCTCCGGATCAATCAGGGAAAACACGCCCGTGATCTGCTTCTCCCGGCAGATTCCAAGCACCCTGTCCAGATAATCGGGATCCGTAATTCTGGGGACGATGACCGCCTCATCCGCCTCGTAGAGGGCCGGAGCCAGCTCGCTGCAGTCCGTGGCGTACACCTTTCCCTTCCCAGAAAGCTCTTTTTTAAAATACTGAACCACCTTGTTGCGCGTTCCCGCGCTTAATATCAGAATATTGATCATAGCTTCTCCATTCCAAAGTATTCATGGGACGGCGGCAAAAAATCTGTGTACGTGGTTTTCCATCTGTCCCCGGCCGATTTCAGCCGCTGCCCCGCTTACCTGCCGCCCTCTGCTTCCCGCTGAGCCCGGGCAGCCTTTTCGGCACGGATCTGCGCCAGGTTCCCTTCCGATACCGCCGTATCCTCCGCCACCTGCGACCTGGAAAAAACCACGGCCACAGTCATCCACAGGATCTTCAGATCCATCAGGAGGGAAAGGTTCTGCACATACTCCACGTCCTTGGCAAGCCGCCTGTCCCAATCTAAAAAGTTGCGTCCTGATACCTGGGCCAGCCCCGTCAGGCCAGGACGCACCGTATGGCGCAGGCGCTCCTCTCGGGTATACCAGGGCAGGTAGGAAACCAGCAGGGGACGGGGGCCGATGAGGCTCATGTCGCCCTTCCAGATATTGAACAGCTCCGGCAGCTCGTCCAGGCTGGTGGAACGCAGAAATTTCCCGAAGCCGGTCAGCCGCTCGCTGTCGGGAAGCAGGTTTCCCTGTTCGTCCCTCTGATCCGTCATAGTGCGGAACTTGCACAGGGTAAAAATCTTCTCATCCTTCCCCGGCCGCTCCTGATGGAACAGGACGGGGCTTCCCAGCTTCACCCTCACCAGGATCCCCACCAGGATAAGGACGGGGGAAAGCAGAAGGATGGCGATGGAGGATAAAAGAAAATCCAGCAGGCGTTTGATATATTTTCCGTAAATCTTACCAGTCCTCATTCCTGTTACCGCTTTCCGAACAGCCCCCGGATGATCCCGATGATCAGCTCCATATCCTCAGGGGTGTTCTTGATGTCGCTGGGCAGGCATATGCCTGTGGCAAAGACCCGCTCTCCCACACTGCCCTTCTCCTGAGCCGTGATAAAATCAGCGTCCGCAAAAACGGGCTGCATGTGCATGGGCTTCCAGATGGGGCGGGACTCGATGTTCTCCGCTTCCAGAGCGTCCATCACCATGTCAGGGGTCACGCCGCTGGCCGGATCGATGGCCATGCCGGACAGCCAGTTGTTGGCCTCCCCGTCCGGATTCATGGGATTCATGGCAATAGCCGGAATATCCGCAAAGGCCTCCTGATACTGCCGGTAGATAGCCTGCTTGGCAGCCTTGTGTTCATCCAGGTGCAGAAGCTGCCCCCGCCCGATGCCCGCCACCACATTGGACATGCGGTAGTTAAAGCCGATCTGGGAATGCTGGTAATGTCTGGCAGGATCCCTGGCCTGGGTAGACAAAAAACGGGCCCGCTCAACCGCCGCCTCGTCCCGGGAGACCAGCATACCACCGCCGGAGGTGGTGATGATCTTGTTTCCGTTGAAGGAATAGATACCGAAATGCCCGAAGGTTCCCGTCATCCTTCCCTGGAAGGTGGAACCCAGCGACTCCGCCGCATCCTCGATCAGGACAAGCCCCGCCTCGTCGCAGATCTGCCGGATCTCATCAATCCTGGCCGGCGTGCCGTAGAGATGGGCGCAGACCACAGCCTTTGCATTCGGGTACTTGGCTGCCGCCCTGCGCAGAGCCTCCGGATCCATGTTCCAGGTTTCCTCCTCACTGTCGATGAAAACAGGGGTTCCTTTCTCATAGCAGATGGGATTGCAGGTAGCCGCAAAGGTCAGGTCAGAGGAAAAAACCACATCCCCCGACTGAATCCCGATCAGACGCAGGGCCAGATGGATGGCCGCCGTCCCCGCGCTCAGAGCCGCCGCATAGCCGCATCCGGTATAGGCCGCCATCTCCTTCTCAAAGGCGTTCACATTGGGCCCCAGAGGAGCCACCCAGTTGGTGTCAAACGCCTCGTTCACAAACCTTTGTTCCTCGCCGTGCATGGTGGGGGACGATAAATAGATCCTCTTTCGTTCCATTCCTGTTTCCTCCATTTCTATACAAGGTGTACGCCCCGGCGCTGTTGCCCAGAGGCTGCAGTTCCCTGCAGGCTCGTAAGCAGCAGCATACGCGGGCCGGCAGGATTACACACTCTCCTTCTCCAGAAGCTCAATCATTCCAAGGGCTGCGTTCTGCAGGAAAACCACCCGCCGTCCGCCGATGGCAGGGGCAGGAGCCGGTTCGTCTATCTGAAAATAGCCGGAGGCGGTGAGCCGTTCCAGCTCCGCCTCAAAATCTTCACAGGCATAACAGATATGATAGGGCGCATTTTTGTAGGTTTTCAGAAGCCCGGAAACCACACTGTCAGGCGAATTGGGGCTTACCAGCTCCACCACATAGCCGTCCTTCTCCATGAAAAGGATGTCCACTCTGCGGCAGGGATCCGCCGTCACCTCTCCCTGTGCCCTGTACCCCAGCCCCTCAAACTCCGCCGCCGCCCTGGGCAGCTTCTTCACCAGATAACCAATATGATGAATTTTCATTTTACCTCCCTGCCGAAGCGCTTTTTGCTTCGGCCGCGGTGAGAAAACACGCATGTGGTTTCTCACCTGCGATACCTCACAGTTTTGTGACGCTCCGGCACAAAACTGTTGATTGAAAATGAGCCATCAGGCTTATTTTCAATCTCTCCTCCCCGCCAGAGCGCTTTTTGCTCTGGCCGCGGTGAGAAAACACGCATGTGGTTTCTCACCTGCGATACCTCACAGTTTTGTGACGCTCCGGCACAAAACTGTTGATTGAAAATGAGCCATCAGGCTTATTTTCAATCTCTCCTCCCCGCCAGAGCGCTTTTTGCTTCGGCCGCAGATACCCTTTCCCGTCTATTGTTTCTTATAGGTATAGGTGGGCACGATCTGCGCCACCAGAGGCCGTATATCCTCAGCCTCATCCCTGGAGGCCTCCTCCAGTTTTTTCAGCTGAATAAAAAATTCCTGCTCATCAAGCTGGATCGGCCTTCCGATATGGATCAGCTTGTTTGCCGTATCCTGCATCCCCTCCTCGTCCATGAGAAGCTCCTCATACAGCTTCTCACCCGGACGCAGGCCCGTGAACTGAATCTGAATATCCTCTCCCACCTTGTAGCCGGAGAGGCGGATCAGGTTTTTAGCCAGATCCAGAATGCGCACGGGTTCTCCCATATCCAGAATGAAGATCTCCCCGCCCCTGGCGTATGCGCCTGCCTGGAGCACCAGGGAAACGGCCTCCGGGATGGTCATAAAGTAGCGGATGATGTCGGGGTGGGTTACCGTCACCGGGCCTCCCGCCGCAATCTGCTTTTTAAAAAGAGGAATCACGCTGCCGTTGCTTCCCAGCACGTTTCCGAAGCGGACGGCCACGAATTCCGTATCGTAATGCTTGTTAAAGGTCTGGATGATCATTTCACAGATCCGCTTGCTGGCCCCCATGATGTTGGTGGGGTTCACCGCCTTGTCCGTGGAGATCATCACGAATTTCTTCGTTCCGTAAAAGGCCGCGGCCTGGGCGGTCTTCCAGGTACCGAACACGTTGTTTTTAATGGCCTCGTTGGGGCTGTTTTCCATCAGAGGCACATGCTTGTGGGCTGCGGCATGGTAAACGATATCAGGGCGGTACTGTTTGAAAATATTGTTGATCCTTTTCGTGTTGCGCACGGAGGCAATCAGAACCGTCAGCTTCAGCTCAGGATACTTTTTGATAAGCTCCTGCTGAATATCATAGGCATTATTTTCATAAATATCCACGATCAGAAGCTGGGCCGGCCTGTGGGAGGCGATCTGACGGCACAGCTCGCTTCCGATGGAGCCGCCGCCTCCGGTTACCAGAACCACCTTGTTCTGCACATAGCCCAGGATGGAGTCCAGATCCACACGGATGGGCTCCCGGCCCAGAAGGTCCTCCACCTCCACGTCCCGCAGCTTGCTCACGCTCACTTCCCCGTTCACAAGCTGGTACATGCCCGGAAGGGAACGCAGCTTGCAGCTTGTCTCCTGACAGATGCTTAAAATATCCCGGATCACCGTCCTGGGCGCGGAGGGCATGGCGATAAAGATCTCGTCAATATCGTACAGGTCGGCGGATTCGATAATCTTGTCCCTTCCGCCCACCACCTTGATGCCCTGGATGAACTGGCCCATTTTCTGCTTATCGTCGTCGATGATGCACCGGATCACCATGGTGCTGTAGTTGCTGGTCACAATCTCCTTGATCAGGGCGTTCCCGGCCTCCCCGGCGCCAATAATCATCACGGAAATATTGTTTTTCCGGTTCTGCATCCGATGCTTCTGCCCCCGCAGGAAACGGTAGGAGAAACGGCTGATAAACAAAAACGTGATCAGCAGGAACAGATACATGAAATAATAGCTGTCCGGCACAGGCTTGCCGTCTATCTTGAACAGATTCAGTCCGATCCCGTCAATTACGGCGGACAGAAAACAGGCAATCACCAGGTTCTGCATCTCGTTCTCCCCGGCAAAGGCCCACAGGCTGTGGTACAGCCGGAACAGATAGAAGATGCCCAGGGTGAGCAGGATGTTCACCGGAAGGAAATTGCGGATGGGAAGCAGGAACTGATCCGGGATCTCGTCCAGGTGCATATCGTACCGGAGCAGAATGGCCAGAAAGCTGGCCGCCGTGATGCTCAGCACGTCGTAGATCACCAGAGCCGTCCTGCGGTAAAAAAGCTGATAATTGAAATAGTGGTTTTTCTTCGTCTTTTCTTCCTTCATTTCCTTTTCTCATTTCTGCTTTCTGCATGTAAAGGTAAGAAGCGGCGCCAGGATCAGCAGGGTGGAAAAGCCCAGCGGATTGCAGGGATGGAACAGCCACTCCACCAGCCCGGCCACTGCAAAGGCCAGGAAAACGGCGAGAGGCAGGGCCGCGTAAGGATCGCCCTCCTCCCGGCCGCGCCTGCGCAGATGGAAGGCGGCGTACCGGAGCATCTGAACCAGAGTTACCAGGCCCAGAAGCAGATAGACGGCTCCCGTAATCAGCCCGTGGTCGTGAATCACCTGCAGATAGGTATTGTGGGCATGCACGCTCAGGGAGCCATCCTCCAGCTCCACACCCATACCGTCGTGGCCCGTAGCATTCCACTGGGCGATATATCTTCTGAAAATGTCCATCCGGCCATTGGAATAATCTGACGCACTCTCCCCGGCAGATGCGCCATCCCCAGCGCCATCCCCGGTATCCGCCGCGCCATCGGAAGCCTGAGGTTCTGCCGCCGCATCCGCCAGCTCCACCATGTAAGCCGCAGGCTCCGCGGCGCTTCCCTCACCGGCAGATGCCGTCAGTACGCCCAGGCCTGATACGGCCAGCCCTTCCTTCCCTGCCGCCAGCATCGACCCTCCATTCCCCGCTGAAACGGGCGCAGGCCCTTCCCAGACCGGCGCATCCTCCGCCGACGCCATAAAGGTATCCACAAATTTTCTCAGGATGCTGTATTCATCCCCAAACAGCTTCACATCAAAGCAGTAGGCAAACCTGGGAAAGGTGATATAGTTCTCCGAATCAGCCCGGTCGCCCTTATGAATTGCCCACTCCTCCTCTGTTTTTTCCAGATCAAACAGATAGGGATCATCATACAGCGGCGGGATCAGCCGCACCGCAGAATAGGTCACCGGAAAGGCCAGCAGGACTATGAGCACAAGCGTCCCCAGCTTTCTGAAAAAGTACGCCGCCCCCTCCCGATAGCAGAACAGGGACACGTACAGAAGCACTGCGATCCCCATGACCACCGCCGCCAGATACCCGGTTCTTGACAGGGTGAGCGCCAGAAGGGAGGCCGCCATGCCGAACAGAAGGGCCGTATGCCAGTAGGTGTACAGCTTCCGGGATCTGTGGTACTGCATCAGCAGCTTCACGAACAGGGCTGCAAGAACCAGCGTCAGATAAGCCGCCGTCACCGTCACCGTGTGGAACACAAAATTGTACCTGTAAAAAAACCAGGCCCGGAAGGGTCTTCTGCACACCGCAAACACCAGAGCAAACAGGAAATTCAGGATAATGCCGTTGCACACGATCCCCAGGAACCGGCTTCTGCCCTCCCAGCTTAAAAAGAACACGTACACCAGGGTAAAAGCCACGGCCAGATAAATGGGCCATCCCCTGCTATTGCGGAACACCACGATCAACAGAAGGTACAGGGCAAGAAGTCCGGTATAGGGAAGGGAAAGCACCCTCCAGTCTATTTTTTTCTTCACAATCAGCAAAACCAGCTGGATCAGCACAAGCCCCGCCACCATCACCAGAAGCACATCCAGCCGAAGAAGCCTGGCGGTCTCCGCATCCTGGGGCCAGGTGCGCTGTACGTACCAGCCGGCCAGGCCGGAAAGGGCAAGCCAGGCCAGATTCCCCACATGGAACAGATACCTGCGGCTGCACATGGTCAGAACCGCCAGCCCCACAAAGATCAGAACCTTCCTGTAGGCATAGTCCTGGTAAATATTATACATCGCATTCACATAATCCATACAGCCCCACAGCGCACCCGCCCAGAAAAAGGACTGCAGCGCGTCCATGGCCCGGTCCGCAAAATCCGTGCGGAGCCCGGCAAAGAGAGGCGCTATGCTGTCCCTTTTGGCGTTGACCGCATACAGAAGCAGAGCGGCAGGGATCAGGATTCCGGCGCAGTATACCATCTTATCCGCCCGCACACCCCCGTAATAATCGTAAAAGAGCACTGCTGCAAGCCAGACAGCCGCTCCCGCCAGGATCAGGGGGTTGGCTGCCGCCTGAAAAACCCTCTGCACCTTTACTTCCTTTGCGGAATGCCGCTTTCTGGCCCCGTTTTCCACCAGAAGGATCAGAAACGCAGCCACGGCGGCAATCCCTGCCAGGATTCCGCATTTATGGGCAAAGCTCACCGGATCGGCGTAATGAAACTGCATAGGAATATTTCGTCCCACCTGCTCGCTGATCTGCTGAGCCGCATCCATGTAGTAATAGTTTCCATAGCAGGAAAGCCCGGACTGGGCCGTGTTCTGCCAGCCCAGCACCACCTCCGTCTCCGGATGGCTGATCTGCCACACATAGCCCCGTCCCGGCTCCGTCTGGAATTCCACCGGCACCACAAAAAAACCGGGGGCCTGATAGGGATCCAGCGCCACATTTCTGGAGAATACCACCTCTCCCTGATCGTCCGATACGGACAGGTTCACCACCTTGCGGGACAGGTCGTTTTCCGCATAGATCCCGATTTTTTCCAGATACCCCCCGTTTCCGATGAATACCTGCTGGATCCTCTCATCGGTTCCCACCGGCATGGTCTGCCCGGCAGTCTGCGATGTGCCTTCAAGCACCAGCGTACCGTCCAGAACGCCCAGAGGCCCGAACAGAAGCATCAGCACAGCGGCATAACAGAGGATCACATATTCGATTGCACGGCTTTTCTTTATTTTTCTATTCATAACTTCTTCCCACAGCTTCTCCTGAGTATGTCTGAAAATGATTGTCTGCCGGACGGTCACACAGTTTTCGTATCAGTATAACATAATCCGGCTTTCCTTACAACATATCCCAGCACAGGCAGGGCAAACCACCAGATCAAAACGTAGCGCACCAGACAGGCGGGGCCCAGAAGCACCGTCAGCCAGTTGAGCAGGGCAGGCAGAAAGGCCGCCGCCAGGCAGAACAGCCTCCTCCGGCGCGGCGCATAACACAGGGCCTGCCGCAGCACGAACAGAAGCCCCAGAGCATACACCCAGAACCAGAATCCGGGTGAAAAAAGCATGGAAATGACCGGGACTCTCTGCTGGTACAGCTCCAGGCTCAGCTTCCGGTAGAAAGCATCCAGCCAGGGCAGAAAGCTGCGGCGCACGCCGGGCAGCTCCGTTTCATAGCCGAAGTAGGAGCTCTCCCCGTAGGTATAGGTGAAAACCTGATTTCCCTCATAGGCGTCGATCACCACATCCGGATACCAGAACCCATAGGAGGTGAGCAGCCAGGCATTCAGGTAGGAGGCCGGCGCCTTACAGCCGATCTCAAGCCACAGCCGCCAGAACGCTCCCGGCTCCTTTTCATACGCATCATTCCGGAAGTCGATCTTCACTCCGTCCGACAGCTTGGGCCTGTAACGCTCCAGCGCCTGGGCGGGAAGGAAGGAAAGCAGCAGCTCCTCCTGCTCCCGGTCAAACGTCTCCGGGCTGTAAGCATAGGTTCTGGCAAGCTGCTGGATGGGCACGGTGAGCATCTCCTGATTCTCCGTATCCCTGGCATGAAGCAGGATTTTCAGGCCGCCGGCTGCCAGGAGCACCGTAAGGAGGGCGGCGCAGCCTGCGGCCAGCATCCTGATCCGCCTGCCCCTCCCTGCCATCCACACGGCCACAGGAATCATCAGAAGCAGAATATACAGGCCGTTGTGCCGCATGGAAGCCATCAGGACGGCCGAGGCCATAAGCCCCGCCAGCTTTCCCTTCCGGGCAAAAAAGGCATCCCCCTCCTCCGCCAGCTCCACCAGCAGAAGGATAAACAGAAGCATCCCCGCACTGTACAGCCCGTCCTTGGCGGAACAGAGCACATACATCTGGATCACCGGAAATGCGGCAAACCAGACGGTACCGGCCATCCTTATCCACAGGGGCGCGCCCTTTCTTCGCAGGAAATCCACAGTGAAGGTAAAGCAGGCGCCCATCACCAGCATCTGGAACAGCATGTAGCAGGCGATTCCCGCATTGTAGCTGCCGAATATTTTGTTCCCCGCCAGGATGATCCCCCCCAGAAGCGCCACATGGGGAAGGGGATGGTGGGTATTGAAGCTGCGCATGGCAGCCTGGTTAAACTCATCCTGGGCATCGTAGACAAAGAAGCCGGGCCAGACCGCCAGAAGCACGATCCCCCATACAACCAGGAAAAAAAGAAACAGGGCCGCGCTCCTTTGGCCTGCGGGAATGCTTTCCCAGCGGCTGGCAGGAGAGGCTCCCTCCTGCCCGGTGCGGCTCCGCCTGTTCAATGCCCATCTCTCCAGCACCGTCCACAGCTCCCCGGTCAGGACGGCGAAGAAAACCGTCAGCGGCGGCAGGGACAGCCAGAGGCCCGCATCCGTAAGCGGCACATAGCCCAGGGCCTCCAGACTGCTTCCCAGGCAGCCTGCCAGGGAAAACCCGAATCCCGCCAGAAGGGACAGCCCCGGCAGCCTCCGCCAGACTCTGTGCCCCCACAGCGCCCTGTGTACAACAGGAAGGGCCAGCGCCAGAAGAAGGACAGGCAGAAAGCTGTTGGTAAATCCCAGCCCTCTCCCCTCCGCCACCAGCATCCGCGGCAGGCAGAGCACTCCTCCCAGAGTCACCGCCAGGGAAAGCGCCAGGGAAAGTCCCGGTGAAAGCTTCGGGGAAGCTTCAGGCCGGTTCCACGGGGACATCCACGTGAATTTCCCCCGAGAATTCTCCGGGGAAATTCCCCATTTTACCGCGGGATCTTTCCTTTCCCTATTCAGCCCCTTTTCAGGGAATCTCTCACTGTCCGTCCTTTTCATTTACGATCTCCCGTATCACGTACTGGGGCGCATTGTTCATGCAGATGTACATTCTTCCAATGTATTCCCCCACCAGCCCGAGCATCAGCATCAGCATACCGCCGATGAACATGATCGCCGCCATGAGGGAGCTGAAGCCGATGGGCACAAGGGGATTCACCAGCTTTTTGATGATGGTATACAGCCCGTACAGAAAGCCCAGGACTGCGCAGCCCGTTCCGATCATGGTGGCGATGCGCAGAGGCTTCTCACTGAAGGCGGTAAAACCGTTGAACCACAGGCCGAACAGCTTTTTCAGCGTGTAGCCGGATTCCCCCTCTCTCCGGTCCTGATGCTCCACCGTCACATTTTTAATGTTCCGGGTAGCTCTCAGCACCAGGCCGATCACGTAGGGATAAGCGTTCCGGTAGCGCAGCATCTCATCCACGATGAACCTTCTGGCCGCAAAAAAGCTGGAGATATACAGATTTTTCGGTTTCCCCAGCATGAAGCAGAGCATCCAGTCGTTGACACGGCTGCCGAAATTGCGGAAGGCGTTGTGGTGCTTGTGCTCATAGCGGGCATACACCACGTCGCTCCCCTCCTCCAGGCCGTCCAGAAGATCCCCTATAGCGGAAGCCGGGGTCTGGCCGTCGTCGTCCATGCACACCAGCACATCCCCCGTCACCTGATGAAAGCCTGCCATCAGGGCTGCGTGCTGGCCGAAATTGCGCGCCAGATTCACGCCCGTGATATTCTCCTGGCTCCCGCAGAGCCTGCGGATCACCTCAAACGTATCGTCCGGCGAACAGTCGTTGACCAGGATGATCTCATAATCGTAACGCTCCTTGAGCCTCTTCATTTCCACATTAATATCCGCCACCACGCCCTCGATCATGTGGGCGGAACGGTAACAGGGTATCACGATACTTACCTTTTTCTTCATACTAATCTTCATTCCGGAGCGTAAGCAACGGGGCGATAAGAAACCGCAAATGCGGTTTTTCATCTGCCATCAGGGCAATCTGTGACGCTCCGGCACAAATTGCCGTGTGAAAAATAAGCCATCAGGCTTATTTTTCACACCATCTCTATCCTTCATCCCTGCCGCGCCGGCAGCGTTTCAGTCAAAAAGAACGGCCATCAGCAGCAGATCCCGGTAGCTTCCGTCCTCCGTCCTGATCTCGTCCCTCAGCCTGCCCTCCTGCACGAAGCCCGCCTTCTCATAGCTGCGCACTGCCGCCCCGTTGTCCGCAAAGACACGGAGCATCAGCTTGTGGAGCCCCAGGACATCCCTGGCGTAAGCCACCGCCCCCTTCGCCGCCGCGGTGCCGTATCCCTTCCCGGCCGCGTCCTCCTCCCCTATGAAAATGCCGTACTCCGCCCGCAGGTTATCCCTGTCAATATCCCGGAAATATACACTGCCCACAGGGCGGCCGTCCTCCGTCCGGCACAGAATGAACTGCACCACCTGCCCTGCGGCTACCTTCTCCCGCATCCAGGCCAGGTGTCCCTCTCTGGTGAAGGGCTTCTGATAAATAAAATTCCGGCGCACCCGGTCAGAATTGCGCCATTTCACGATCAGCTCCGTATCCTCCAGGGTAATCGGCCTCAGATACACGGCTCCCAGCTCTATTCTTTCTGCTCCTTCTATTCCTTTTGTACTCTCTGTTCTGTCCATTTTGATCCTCATTCCGAAGTGTAAGTGATAGGGCGGAAAAGCGCGGTTCTGATCCCCTGTCCGCCTATCTATCCAGCCTCCAGACCGTCAGGCTCCTGTCTCCCGCCGTCAGCGTGTCCGTCTGCCTGGCCTGTACAGAATAGCCTTTTTCCTGAAAAAGCGCTTCCAGCCAGTCCCAGGAGACCTCCGGCTCCGCCACAAGGTACACGTTTTCCCCAAAAAGCAGGGCCTCCTCCAGGGAAGCATGGCCGAATGCGCCCAGCTTCTTCTGCGCGTGGGGGCTTTTGCACAGCCAGCCGCCCAGCAGGTCAAAATTCCCAAGCCTGCGGTCTGTGTCGAACAGCTTCCCGGAAAATTCCACCGTGGACATCACGTCCGCCAGATACAGGTTCTGAGGATTCGCCTGGTAAAAGGCGCGGGCCGTCCGATCCAGGGCGTCAGTCTCCTGCCTGCTCTCATACTCCTGCGCCGTCCGGGCCGCCTCCCGGGGCAGGCCGGACAGGGAGACGGCAAGCAACAGAACCCCGGCGGCAGCCTTCACCGAGAGGATCTGCCAGCCGGAAGCATGCCTGCCGCAGGCTCCATCCCGGACGGCAGGCTCTGCCAGGGCATGATCCCTGCCGGCCGGCTCCGCCGGAGAGCGGCTCTCACCGGCAGGCTCCTTCCAGGCGCGGCTCTCACCAAAAGCCCTCCTCTCCTCCCCGATCCCGCGCAGCTCCGTCAGCAGGCACATGCCCAGGATCAGGATCTCCACTGCGTACAGGGGATGGCTGATCCGCTCCGGCACCCGCTCCCGCAGGATCAGATACAGCCACAGGGCGCTTCGCGCACAGGCGGTCAGAGCAAGCATTCCCAGGATGCGCCGCCGTCTCCTCCGGTCAGGACGGCCCGCCCCATCTTTTACGCACAGAGCGGTCAGGATGAGGAAAACTGCCAGCGCCGCCTCCATCAGCAGGAAGGGCATTTCCTGAAAATGCAGCTCCTGATTGTTCCTCAGCCGCTCCCGGTACAGCCACATGCCCTCCGGCAGGCTGTGGACAAAATATCCTTCCTTCTCCCGTCCGTACGCGGCCACCTGCTCCAAAAGAGCGGCGTCAATCTCATCATCCGCCCCGTAATTATAGTTTTCCAGCAGAGCGCACTCTGCCTCCGTCATCCCCAGGGAATCATAGAACGCCTGATTCTCCCCGTAGGAGCGGACTGCAGCGCTGTTGAAATCATAGATCTGGGTTCTGGCGTCAAACAGTACCCGGAATTCCTTCCATTCCTCAGACCCGTACGCCGCCCGGTCGCAAAGAAGCGCAAGCCCCATGCCGAACAGCATCAGGCCGAACAGCCCCAGATAGGAAGCTGCATTCCGTTTCGTCCAAAAGCGCTTCTCCTGAAGCCATTTCCACAATGCCCCCAACGCCGCAAGCGGCAGCAGCAGCAGCAGCATTTCGGAACGCAGGCAGAAGGAAAGAAGGGCGAGCAGCACCGCCGGAAGATTCCGGTATAGAAAGGAGACGGATTGGTTTCTGAAAAAGGAAGCGGCCGGAGCCGCTGCGGACTGCCGCCGCCCTGCGCACCGTCCCTTTGATACCGCTTCGGCTTCCCTCTTTTCATCCGTCAGAAGCCACACCGCCGCCGCTCCCAGAAGAAGGCCGCTGGCCACCGTATACTGAACGAACACCAGATGATAGAGCAGGCAGGAAGCGGCCATCAGGGTTTCTGTCACACACAGAAAAGCCTTTCCCGGCAGGCCGGAGGCAAACCTCAGGCTCCGTTTCAGGATCACAAACAGGCTTCCCGCCTGGCATACCCACAAAAACAGGCCGTATACCGGAACCGCCGGCAGGATCCGGTACAGAAGGCTCACAAACCCTCCCAGAGGCCACAGAAGCTGGGCTGTCAGCGCCTCCGGCTCTCCGGTGTAGACCCCTGAAAGGATGTCCTTGATCAGCACGTCGTCATTCAGATCCAAATAAAAATCAAAACGCAGGCCCGCATACAAAAACAGCGCTCCCAGGCAGGCCGCAGGCAGGAGCCAGTCCGCATGCTTCACAAAGAAAGCCCGTATATCCGCTTTTCCCTTTCTGCCCTCAATATCCATAGAATTCCTTCACTTTATCGCAAATACAGCTTACCTGCTCCGCTTTCAGCCCATAGTACATAGGAAGCCGCAGAAGCCGCTCGCTCTCCTTCGTGGTATAGCGGTCCTCCCCGTGGAAACGGCCGAATTTCAGCCCGGCAGGGGCGGAGTGCAGGGGAACGTAATGGGACACTGCCATGATCCCATTCTCCTTCAGGAAATCGATAAGAGCGGTGCGCTCCTGCAGATCCTTTGTCTTGATGTAGAACATATGGCCGTTGTGGGTGCAGTAGTCAGGCACAAAAGGACGGTCGATTTTCCCCTCTCTGTCCAGAATCTCCAGTTCCCTCCGGTACTGCTCCCAGATATTCAGACGGGCCTGGTTGATCTTCTCCGCCTGCTCCAGCTGGGCCCAGAGATAGGCTGCGTTCATTTCGCTGGGAAGGAAGCTGGAGCCGTAATTCTGCCAGCGGTACTTGTCCACCTGTCCCCGGTAAAACCGGCTGCGGTCGGTGCCCTTCTCCCGGAAGATCTCCGCCTCCTCCGCGTATTTTTCATCCTGAATCAGGATCGCCCCGCCCTCGCCGCAGCTGTAATTCTTCGTCTCATGGAAACTGTAGCAGCCGAAATCGCCGATGGCACCCAGAGGCTTCCCCTTATATTCGGCCATGATGCCCTGGGCCGCATCCTCCACCACCATCAGCTGGTATTTTCCGGCAAGCTCCATGATCTTATCCATCTCGCAGCCAACCCCTGCATAGTGCACCGGGGCGATCACCCTCGTCCTTTCTGTGATGGCTGCCTCGATCAGGTTCTCGTCCATGTTCATGGTATCCGGCCGCACATCCACAAATACGGGAACCGCGCCCCTCAGGACGAAAGCGTTCGCCGTGGATACAAAGGTATAGGAGGGCATGATCACTTCATCCCCCGGCCCCACCCCGGTAAGCAGGGCGGACAGCTCCAGGGCATCGGTACAGGAGGTGGTGAGGAGACTTTTTCTGCATCCCGTTTTCTGCTCGATCCATTCGCTGCATCTGCGGGTAAATTCTCCGTCCCCGCAGATCTTTTCGTTCTCCACCGCCTGCCTGATGTAATCCATTTCCTTTCCGGTAAAGGGAGGTACGTTAAATTTGATCATTTTCTCCGCCTTTCTTATCCATAAACCCGATAGCCTTCATTTTCATAAAGCAGCGCATAAGTCCCTTCTGCCAGGAAGCTTTCCAGCGCTTCCCACTTTGCCTCCTCCTTCGGCATGCTGCCCTGCTCCTTATATACGATCACCGCCGGACGGCTGCCTTCTCCCGCAAGCGCGGCCAGCTCCTCCTTCATCTGCTCCGCCGGATAGGTATCCAGGTCGGGCCAGCCATGGGAGAGCGCCAGGGGCATATCCAGCAGGAAGTTCAGTCCCGGCGCATTGCCGAAGGTGATCAGGGCCCGTCCGGAAAGAGGAGCGGACAGGGCTGCGCCGCGCTCTTCCGCCGTCCCGCCATTCTCCTTTACAGCTACGCCTGACGCCCCGTTCTGCACATACCCCACCAGGCCTTCCAGCGCCTGAGCGTTGTCCTGCCGCGTTTTCATTCCTTTCAGTATAACACTGTTTTCCACTTTTGTATCCCTTTTTTCTCCGTAAATGCCGTCCCCGAAAGCGAAACAGGCACGGAACCCCGCTCCCTGTATGCCGGTCATCAGAAGCACCGCCCCGGTGAGGGCAAGGGCGGGAAAGGCTGTTTTCTTCTTTCCCGCCCGTCCCAGGAAGCGCACAAACGTCCAGAGCGTGAAGGGAGCCGCCAGGAACAGGTTGTTCAGGCTGGGCATGGTTCCGTTGTTGCTCCCGATGGGGGTAACGGCCACGGAAAGCAGGATGATCAGTGCCAGAAGGCGGTCACGCCGGAAGGTACGCCTGTCCCACAGAACCGCCAGACAGGAGGCCGCCGTCAGATACAGAAGCAGCATGCCCCATTCGTACATACTCCGGTAATTGTAATAGGTGAAGGTGAACATTCCCCTCCCCCAGAACAGCCGGAACAGCACGGGGATACACAGGCAGTATGCCACCTTTCCCGCCGTCACCAGCCGATTTGGAAGGATGCGGAAGAAAATCCATCCGGCCAGAGCGCACACCGCCAGCAGCATCACCCACACAAGCGTACTCCCGTAGGCGGACAGGATGGAGGTAATCATGGAAAGGGGGGAATAGGTGGCGTCCGTGGAGGAATAGGCGGACAGGCTCGCAAACATGTCAAAATAAGCAGTGGGCCCGTACTGCACCGCGATCAGCCCATACACAGCCAGGAAGCCCGCAAAAAATCCGGCCACGCACAGCCCGGTCTGCCTCCACATCTCCTTCCAGGCCGCGCCGCTCTGCTTCCCATAGTAAAAAACAGCCACAATCAGCACCGCCTCCGCAATATTGGGAGTACGCACCATCACGTTCAGCCCCAGGCAGACCCCCGCCCACACCAGAAGGCCGTTCCGGTTCCAGATCAGCCCCCGGTACAAAAGGATACAGCCTGCCAGAAACAGGGCGTAGGTGAGGTAGTTGTACAGGATTGTGGACGGACACCAGCAGAAGCTCACCGCCAGAAGCTCGCCCAGGAAAGCGGCCCAGGCAGGCATCTTCCCCTTCAGGAAAAAATAGGAAAGCAACGCCATTCCGCTTATGATCAGTCTGGTATAAAGACTGATCCCAAGAAGCGTATCGCCGAAGGGAAGCTTCATCAAAAGAAAGCCCGCCACATTAGCCAGGTAAGTGGCGATGGCCCAGGTGCCGGAAAGCTCCGGAAAGAAACGGAAATTGGTCAGGCTGTAGAGCGGATCCGACACATCGATCCCCTGATCGGCCCACAGAAGGGGATACAGGAGCAGAAGCAGCGGAAACAGGACACGCTCCGCAAAGCGCATCCACTTCCCATACCGATGGTTTCCTTCCATTCCTTTTCTCATCCGTACCTCCTGACCGGCAGGGGACAGCCGTCCTCTGCCCACAATCTAGCCCTTCATCACCTCGTCCACCCTGCCAAAGAATGCGTCAAGCCGTTTTCCCAATTTCGTCCTGCCGATCCTGCGCTCTGCCAGAGCAAACAGCCGTCCCCTGAGCAGATCCGCGCACACACACACCGCAAACACCAGAAGCACGCTTTCCGCCATCTGGATCAGGTATCCTCCCGTGTGCTCCGATACCTCTCCCACGATCCACAGCGCCCATCCGGAATAAATGTCCATCTGCTCATGGATCAGATAGACCCCGAACATGGCCGGTGAGATCAGCCGGATCAGCCGGGACGTTTTCCCTCCCGGAAGGCTCAGCCGGGCAAAAAACACGAACAGCCCAAGCGCCCCGGTGAGCGCCAGAATAAAATTGTAATGGAAGGGAACCGACACATAATACTGGAATGCCCCTGTTTCGGCGCAGACAAGTTGCAGGACGGTCACCAGAACCGCCGTCAGGCCGCAGGAGAGCAGGTAGACCATACCACCCCTTTTTTTTCCGTAAAGGAAGGTGCTTCCGTATTTCTTCAGATAACCTGCGATCAGATACAGACAGATGAACCATCCGAAATCATAACCGAAATGATCGGAAGCAAACAGGAAGGGGCTTACGCTCTTTCCAAAGCAGAAGAAACACAGAAGCAGCAGAATGGTCAGCTTCAAAGCCCTTCTGGACAGAGTGCGCAGAGCCCCATTCAGGATCGGGGAAAACAGCAGCATCACCACATAGGCGGTCACGAACCAGTAATGGCCGGACTGTACGGGAAACAGACTGTTCCAGATGTGGTAAGGATTCAGCGCCCCCGACGCTTCCAGAACGCCTGCCAGCACCAGCACAGGGGGGATCAGAAGGGTGTAAAACAGGATCTGGCACAGCAGGCGCAGAAGCCTCCTGACCGAAAAAGCTTTTTCCGACAGGAACCAGCCGGAAAGCAGGACGAAGCAGTTTACCGCCACGATGCAGAAGGATTCGATGAGGATGGCCAGGATGCCCAGCTCACCCGGTTCCTCCCCGGATGCGGGCAGAGCGCCCGTGTGGGACAAAAAGTGCATCACCACCACCATCAGCATGGCCAGGATACGCAGTAATTCAAAGTTTGCCATTCTGTCCTGGGATCCGTTCATGGGAAATCCTCTCCTTTTTTTCTGTATCCAATATTTTCTGTTTCCAGGCTGCGGTTCACCGGCGAACCGGCAGGCGGCAGCCTCCGCAGGCTTATTTTCGCGGGCTTATCAAAAGCTATGCTCTGCAAAAGCGGCCCATTCCGAAACGGCACGGGCAGCGCCCCCATCTACCTCTCCCGGCCGATCTGTCCGTTCTCCACCCGGTAGACCATATCACATTTTTCAATGGTCTGCAGACGATGGGCAATGATAATCAGCGTCTTGCGTCCGTGCAGACGGTTGATGGAATCCATGATGGCCGCCTCCGTCTCGTTATCCAGCGCAGAGGTGGCCTCATCCAGCACCAGAACCTCCGGATCCTCAAACAATGCCCTTGCAATACCGATTCTCTGCCTCTGTCCTCCGGAAATGCGGATTCCACGCTCTCCTATGCTGGTATCCAGCCCCTCCGGCAGACTGCGGACGAACTCATCCAGCTGCGCCTCCCGAAGCGCCTGCCATACCTTTTCATCGTCAATCTCCTCATCTGGCACGCCGAAGGCCACATTTTTACGGATGGTGGAGTCGATCATGAAAATGGTCTGGGGAATGTAGCCGATGTTTTTCAGCCACCCGGAATAATGCTCCCGCACCTCCACCCCGTCCGCCAGGATCTCCCCCTCCTGAAGCTTCAGAAGCCCCAGAAGGATGTCGATGATGGTGGTCTTGCCGGAGCCGGAGGAGCCCACCACGCCCACGGAGCTTCCCACCGGAATCTCCATCTGTGCATGGTCAAAAATCAGGGTATCCGTATTGGGATATTTGTACACAATATTTTTCAGTTCGATCTTCTTCTCCACCGGAAGCTTCTCCACCTGTGGACGATTCAGGTAAGCGCCGGCGTCATAGTTGACGCTCCCGTCGTTGATCTCCTCCTGCAGGTTGTCGCTTACCCCCATGAAGAAGGGTTCAAAGTAGGAAATGGAGGTCAGATAGTTGTTGATCCGGTTGGCGCTGGGCAGAAGCCGCATGGCCGCCACGGCGAACACGCCGATCTGGGTGATCATCTCCGTCATTTCCTTTCCCGCAAGGATCTGGAAAATCAGGTACAGCACCAGTCCGGCGATGGTCACCGTTTCAATGAGCAGACGGGGGGTGGAATTGAAAATATTGTACTTCTGCACCGCTCCCACATAGCCCTCGCCACATTTGGCGTATTCATTGATGAAATAGCTCTCCCGGTTAGCAATCTTGATCTCCTTGATCCCCATTACCGCCTGGTCGATCCACTTGTACAGGCCGCTGTAATAATCCTGATTCTCCTCCCCCGCCTTCTTCATGATGGGCTTGAGCACATTTTTGATCAGAAGCAGCACCGCCACCAGAAGCAGGGCAATGGCAAAGATCATCAGCGGATCCTGGGTCATCAGCACGATCACCAGAATCGTAAACATGATCACCTCGCTCACCAGCTGGAGACAGGATAAGATCAGGCCGTACATATTGTTCACATCCGAGGTAATGCTCCTCTGGATCACCGAGGTGTCCGCATTCAGATAATACTCATAGGGCCGTTCCATGAAATTAATCATCATCCTACGGGAGGTAGCAAACTGGTTCGTGTACACGAACCGAAGCTGCACCACATTCTGGAGGAAAAGGAACAGATTTTTCAGTGCAAAGGCCACGATGATCAGGATCAGCATAAGGATGGTGAACTGGGAAGGGCTCTCCATCCCCAGGAAACGGTAGATCTGCCCCAGATAGCCGTTCCCCGTCACCTCGGCCGGATTCAGCAGCATGGTAAGCAGCGGGATGATCAGGCCGATGCTGCACGCCTCCAGCAGCGCGCCGATAAACATGAGCACCACAATCCCCGCCATTTTGGCCTTCTGCCTGCCGTCCAGCAGCACATTCATTTTTTTCAGTATCTTTCCCATCCGTTCCTGTCTCCTTGCCCTTCCGTTTTCCTGTTCACTGGCAGGCCAATGAACAGGAACCTGCGCGGGCCTGTTGAAAATTTCTCTCCGAAAAAGAGGCCCGCGCACCCTGAATCATGTTCTCACGCCTCAAACAGCTGCTGTTTGAGGCTGCAGTGAACAATCGCCCTTACGGAACGATCTCCTCATTCTGCCGGTGGAGCCTGGGCTCCTCATACTTATCCATAAAATCCTCCCCAAGGAACACCTTTTCCTTAGCGAACCGGATGGAGGAGGGCACGGTGAACACCGAAATCACCTTCTCCACCTGAATATCCGGCAGAAAATTCATCATTTCCATGGGAAATTTCCCCGACAGTACGATACAGTCTGAAAATTTCTCTTTATAATCCAAAACATCCCTGGGATGAGGTTTTAAAATCACCTGTGCCCCCCTGCCGTACTCGCTGACCAGATCCCGGAAGATCCGCTCCCTGGTGGCAAGATCGCACAGAGGCTCCGTCAGGATCAGCACCTTGTTCTCATGATGCGTTCCCCGTGTCAGCTGCTCCGTAAGCCCCTCCTTATCCTCCAGGAAAATCCCCAGCAGGCAGTCCTTATCCTCCGGCGTAAGCGCCGCCGCAAGCCCCTCCCTGGGGCACTCAATATACTTGGGACAGGGATAATCCAGCACGGAAATATCGTTCACTTCCATATCGATACAGTATTTTCCCCACCCATTCTGAATGAAAATCAGATTTTTGGAAGCCATCCACGCTTTCAGCCTGAAATGCCCCCGGTTATCATAACGGGCCGTATCATAATAACGGATACAGTCCAGCCCGTCCTCCACCGCATGGTAGCGGATCTTCTTCCAGCTCAGATAATACCCGATGGGGTCGGAATCACAGAACACATAAATATCCCCGTACTCCCGAAAATCCACAGGCACATAGGGCGCCTGGGCCGCTCCCAGCTTCCTGCAGAACACCATCCTGGAAAACATATTCAGCACAATGTTCCCCCGATCCTTATGATACCGGGCCAGCTCCGGGAAAAAGCCCTCCTCCTTCTCCTCAAACACCCACACCTGCCCAAACAGCCCGGAGGCCGACAGCCTATCCTTCAAGGTCCCGAACTCACAGGACATGGTGCTCAGCACCAGATCGGCCTTTCCCTTCCTCTCCTCCGGCATACGAAGCTCCTTCAGACAGGCAATATAAACATGATAAAAAGTATGACAGACATAGATTCTTTCTTTCATCCTGCATACTCCTTCCTTCATTTTAACAGATTTAAAAGCGGGAGGCAATGGAAAGGATTTGGGGGATATGGAGACTGTGAGGCTCGTGCGGCTGGGGCGGCGGCCCGCGGCAGGTTCTTTGCAGGGCACGCTCTCGCTCGTCAAAAACGCAGCGGACACTAGAGCATGTTTGAAAATTCATTCCCGCCATCTGCACGCCCCACTTCGCGGTATATTTGCCCCAAATTCGTTTAACGTAGCCCGCTGCGCCGCACTCATTTGGGGCAAATCTCCCACAAAGTGGGACGCACAT
>CAUWLJ010000039.1:0-31404 GCA_963559585.1 uncultured Eisenbergiella sp.
ACATTTGTCGAGACTGGCGTTTCCTTGATCAGGGACTTATTTTACAGCCCCTTGAGCAAAAGGAGCTGCGTAGCAGCGGAAAGCCCCGTAGGGGCGTTTTGCGAATGGGCGCGGGCTGAACTGTGTTACTGTTCACGGCAGGCCCGTAAACAGTAACTTTCGCGGGCCTATTGAAAGTTTTTGCTGCGCAAAAGAGGCCCGCTCACTCCTGAATCACATTCTTACGCCTCAAACGGCAGGCGTTTGAGGCTGCTGTGAACAGTAACTGAACTGTTACGTTCACTGGCTTCTTTTTCTGATTTCTATAGTTTTTTCACAGGAAATCTTATATAATCATAGGTAAGAAGCAAAGCTTACAGAAAATGTTGAAGATCCGCTGATGCGTGATATTCGGTATCCTGATAAGCTGGTGGAGGAACTCGCTTAAAGAGCTTTCTATTACAAGAAAGGGAAATGATTCATGAAGGCTGTCCTGTACATCAGAAATCTGAAACATAGGTGGGAGCTTTTTATCATCCGGCATCTGCGCAGAACGGGAATTTTCCGAAGGCTGAGCACCTCCTTTCTGCTGCTCCTGTTGTTTTCCTCCCTGTTTCTCACCGTTTTTTCCTTCTTCCAGTATTCTGCGGAAATAAACCTGTACCTGGAGCGGCACGCCTCCCTTCTGGTTCAGAATACGGAAATGAAGATCCGGGATATTATGCAGGAATACGAGGATACTGCAGTCCGCTTCTACGACGATCCTCTGGTGATCGCCGCCCTGACGGAAAATGCTTCCCTTGGTGCGGACGGCGGAACGGATCATGAGCAGTACGAATCCAATGCCGCCCTCATTGAATCCGCTCTGTACCGGCTGAGGAGCAACAGAAAGCATATCGTAAACATCCAGTTTGTGTCCCCTGACAGGCAGTACCATATGACGGAGCCAAACGGCTATCAGAGGGGCGGAACCATCCGGGATCTGGACAGCTTTTATGAAAGCGTGTTCTATCAGCTTCCCCAGGAAAAAAAGGGCTACCCTGTATGGATAGACGGTGAGGAGCAGTCCTCCGTTTTCTATAAGACCGGGCAGAACTTTTATGGTATTGGCAACACCATCACCATGGCTGCGGCTGTGTACGAACCATCCGGCCGCAGCTTTCTTGGCGTACTTGTGTTCAACATTGATTACAACGCTTTCTCAGACGCTATCAGAGGCTATGAGGCCTACAATGACGGGAATATTTTTCTGGTGGGAAAGGACGGCGTACTGACCTGGTTCAGTCCCAGCCTCTCGGCTCCCTCCTATCCCAAGGATCCGGAGCTGTTCTCACAAATGCTCCGGGAAGAACAGGCCATCCTGCACACAAAATTTTCCGGCCGTCCTGTCCTTCTGGCTTATGAACAAATTCCGAATACACAGATCTTCGTTTCCTATATTGCGGATATGGAGACTCTCCTGGAACGAAGCGTGAGGGTGCGCGACCTGTGTATTCTGGTGCTGATCTGTACCGTCATCATTGTTTTCCTTCTCTCCTATTACGTAACGATCAGCATTTCCGATCCTGTCAGCCGTCTGGTACAGGTCATGGATAAAGCGGCCGACGGGGAATGGGAGGTGCGGTACGAAAGCTCCGGTCATGACGAGATTACTCTGCTGGGAGACCGTTTCAACGAAATGGCCGACAAGACGAACCTGTTAATCAAGGAGGTCTACCAATCGGAAATCCGCAGGCAGCGCGCTCAGCTTTCCTGGAAAAACGCCCAGCTGGATATGCTTCTCATGCAGATCAACCCTCATTTTCTCTACAACACGCTGGACATTATCCGCTGGGAGGCCATGTATGAAGCCGATGGGGAAAGTCCGGTGACACAGATGATCGAGAAGTTCAGCCGTCTCTGCCGTCTGGGAATGCGCACCAACGGCAGCACCATCCGTCTGAGCGAAGGGCTGGAGCACGCCTCCACCTATATGGATGTGATCAATTTCCGGCACAGCGACAAGATTGCCCTTGAAATTGAATCCGAGGTAGATACGGACCGCGTGTACATTCCCCAGTTCATGCTTCAGCCTATTATGGAAAATGCCGTCGTCCATGCCTTTGGGGACGCCAGCCGGGGATGCTGTATCCGGATCCATGCCCGGTCTGCCGGAGCCGGTCTGCTCATACAGGTATCGGACAACGGGCGCGGAATGGACGAGAATGAACTGGAAAAGATACGCCGGGCGCTTCTTGCGGATGAAATACGGGATGAAAGCATTGGTCTGGTCAACGTCAATCAGCGTATCCGTCTCTTTTATGGGGAAACGTATGGAATCCGGATTTTCAGTGAAGCCGGGCATGGAACCCGCCTGGAAATCCTGCTTCCCATGAGAGAGCAGCCGGAAAACATGCAGGAGCTTCAGAAGTATCAGGAGTAAACGCCGCTGGCGCGGCAGAAGGAGCGGAAATGGTATATCAGGCTTTGATCGTGGATGATGAGGAGATCGTCTGCAGGGGGCTGGCACGTTTTGTGAAGTGGGAGGAGCATGGCTTTGAGGTGGCCGGAACGGCTTACAATGTGGATGCCGCTCTGGATTTTCTCCATCAGAATCATGTGGATGTGGTTTTTATGGATATTCGTATGCCGCAGCGGTCGGGGCTGGAGCTTCTGCGTATCCTTCATGCTGAGTATCCGGAGGTAAAACCGGTCATTCTCAGCGGCTATTCAGATTTCTCCTATGCGCAGGAGGCCATCCGGTTTGGGGCTGTGGATTATCTGACCAAGCCCGTCAGTCTCGGTCAGGTGGCAGAGCTTCTGGATCGCCTTTTTCTGGAGTTTGAGCAGCAGAAGCAGACTGTCCAAATCCATGCCAGCCGCCTGGAGGCTCTGCTTCTGTCTGCCGCCAGAGGCTATTCCCGGATCGATCCCGGGAAATACCAGTTTACCCTGCCGCAGCGCTGGCACGGCATGAGCGTGGGGCTGCCGGACCGGACTCTGAACGAGGAAGCTCTCCTTTCCCGAAAGGAACTGATCCGGCAGCAGCTTGGCAGTCTTTCTCCCGGCTCCATCCTCCTGGACGATAATGTATATTCCCTTTTTGCCATCATTCCCTGTCCGCCGGAGGTGGAATTTGATTCCCTGGCCTCCGCTCTGGAACAGTTCTGTCCGGAATTTGCAGAGCTTCCCTGCGGTATCAGCAAGCCGAAAGGAAGCGTCTCCCAGCTTCATGAAGCCTGGACGGAGGCCGGACATGCTCTGCGCTACTGTCTGGCCGGATCCCGAAAGGGAATGATCTATTATCAGAACGTGGAGACTCTGTTTACACAGGAAAGCCTTACCATGCAGGAGCTTCTTCCTGAGCTGCTCCGGCGTCTCAATGATCCTGACGACAGAGCTGCCTCGCTCCCTCTGGTGCATGAAGCGCTTCACCAATATCAAAATCAAACCATAACCCAGTATCAGACCTCCTGTATCCGTTTTCTCATCGAACTGAGCAGCCATATTCAGGGAATGGAGCTGCCAGGTGTCAGTCTGCATGCTCCTCTCAACGAAGCTCTTGGGCGTATTCTGCTCTGTCAGGAGCACCAGAGCACCGCCGCATGTACCGCCGATTATGTGCAATGGCTGGTTCAGCTTCTGGAGCAGGCCGATACACGCCGGCTCGCAGGCGGTGCCGTATGCGGGATTCAGATGTTCATTCGTCAGCATTACAGCGAAAATATCACTTTAAATTCCCTGGCGGAGCAGTTTTATCTTCATCCCAATTATCTGAGCCGTCTGTTCAAGGAAAAAACAGGGAAAAATTTTGTGGAATATCTGACAGAGGTTCGGATAGAAAAAGTAAAGGAGCTGCTGTGCAGCTCCGATTACAAGATTATTGAAATCTGCGCCATGACCGGCTACGACAATCCCCGCTATTTCAGCAGGGTTTTCAAGCAGTATACGGGTATGACACCGCGGGAATACCGGATGGAAAAAGGAAAGCCGGAGCATGGCTGAGCGCTCTCAGCATTTCGCCGCTTCCGCATCGATCAGCTGCTCTCCATTCAAGTCCGCATCCATCAGGGACGCCCGGTAAACGCCAAGCTCTCCGTAGGTGCGGTAATAATACGTTCCCTTATCCACATTGATACAGCAGGAATAGGCCGTGTATTCACATTTTCCCTGAGGGTTGCGCACACTGCCCTTCACCATGGCCACTCCGTCCAGAATGTGGAACACCTGGGCCACGGATTCCTGCTCCCCTTCCCCGCATTGAGAATTCGCTTTCAGAAAGGCTGTCCGCACAAAGCGGGAGGTGGAGGAGGCGTCTCCCGGCAGGCCCAGCCCTCCCATTCCCTCTCCAAAGGTGTGAAGCTGAGTTCCTTCTCCAAATCTGTTCTCAGGAAAGCCCGCCGTCACATTCAGATAGCAGTTCAGATTCATCAGATGAAAGGGGAAGGGCGGGTTGTTGGTCATCACTCCCACCGGATTCTCATGCAGGTGCATGCCGTCCTCCATGAGCTCCAGAACCACACTGCGGTTTCTGTCCGCAATGTGCCAGTGGAGAGAGGTTGGGGAAAGCTCGGGCGCATAGGGCGTATTTACCACCCGGATTTCCTTCAGCCTGCCGCAGGCCTCCTCCACAGTGGAGCAGAGGCCAAGAAGCCAGGGAATCAGCTCAAAAACTGCAATCTGCCTTTCTTTTCCCTCCTCCGCAGCCGCGTAACAGGCGTTTCCGGGAAAATTCAGCCCGGCCATATACAGCCCCTTTTCATTGCAGGCCTCCGCATACAGCGGATAAGCAAAGCCCGGCGCCGCCATTCCGATCATGGCATGATGCTGCACAGCCGCCTCGCCGTGGCGCAGCATAAGGGGGTAATTCCTGGGCATGATCAGGACACGCTTTCCAAAGGAATATTCCAGATCCATATTTCTGCCGCAGTAAAAATCCTTTGTCTGAAAAGTAAAGCTGGTACACATAGTCTACCTCCATTTTTAGAAAAACGCCCCAGCTGCAAGATACACCAGAAAGGCTGCGATCCAGGCTGCCACGCACTGGCCGATCACCACCGCCACGGCCCATTTTCCGCCAAGCTCCCGCTTCACAGAGGCAATGGCCGCCACACATGGCGTATACAGCAGGCAGAATACCAGAAGGGACGCAGCTCCCGCCGTAGTCAGGACAGCCTGCAGAGCCTCCGTCGTACCGAACAGCACCGTCAGAGTGGACACTACGCTTTCCTTAGCCATAAAGCCTGCAATGAGAGCCGTGGAAAATCTCCAGTCTCCGAAGCCAAGCGGTGCAAAGACGGGAGCAATCATCCCCGCCGCCATGGCCAGGATGCTGTCCTGGGAGTCCGTTACCATATTAAAGTGGATGTCAAAGCTTTGCAGGAACCAGATCACAATGGTTGCCAGGAAGATCACGGTAAAGGCCCGCTCCAGAAAATCCTTCGCCTTGTCCCAGAGCAGATGTACCACATTTTTGGCCCCCGGCATCCGGTAGTTGGGCAGCTCCATCACGAATGGCACCGCCTCCCCCCGGAACATGGTCTTTTTAAAAACCAGGGCCATCAGAATCCCCATCAGAATCCCGAACAGGTACAGTCCGATCATCACCAGAGCCGCGTGCTCCGGGAAGAAGGCCTCCGTGAAAAAAGCATAGATGGGAAGCTTGGCTGTACAGCTCATGAAGGGGGTGAGCAGGATCGTCATTTTCCGGTCGCGGTCGGAGGGAAGGGTTCTGCTTGCCATCACGCCGGGAACGGTACAGCCAAAGCCGATGAGCATGGGGACGATGCTCCTTCCTGACAGGCCCAGCCTGCGCAGAAGCTTATCCATGATGAACGCCACGCGGGCCATGTAGCCGCTGTCCTCCAGAATGGACAGGAAGAAGAACAGGGTCACGATGATGGGCAGAAAGCTGAGCACCCCTCCCACTCCATTAAAGATCCCGTCCACCACCAGGGAGCGGAGCACCTCATTCACATGGGCCGCTTCCATGGCGGAGGCCGCCAGATCTGTAAGCCACACGATTCCTGTTTCCAGCCAGGTCTGGAGGAAAGCCCCGATCACATTGAAGGTCAGCCAGAATACCAGCCCCATGATACCGATAAAAGCCGGAATTCCCGTATATTTTCCTGTCAGGAGCTGATCCAGCTTCTTGCTGCGGGTGCGCTCCTTACTTTCCTTCGGACGCACCACCGTTCTGTCGCATACTCTCTGAATGTATGCAAAGCGCATACTGGCAATAGCCGAGGCCCGGTCCATCCCGGTTTCCTCCTCCGTCTGGCATGCGATATGCTCCAGCATTTCCTTTTCATTCTGAGAAAGCTCCAGACGGCTTAAGATCCTCTCGTCTCCCTCCATGATCTTGCTGGCGGCAAAGCGTACCGGAATCTGCGCGTTCACCGCATGATCCTCAATCAGGTGCATCACCGCATGGATCCCTCTGTGCACGCCGCCGTCCGTCTCCAGGCACAGATCCGCCCGCTCCGGCGCTTCCTGGTATTTGGCCACATGGACGGCGTGCCGGATCAGCTCGTCGATTCCCTCGCCCTTTGCGGCAGAGATGGGAACCACGGGCACACCCAGATAGGCCTCCATCTCGTTCACCAGAACCGCGCCGTCGTTTTCCCTCAGCTCGTCCATCATGTTCAGAGCCACCACCATGGGCATCTGAAGCTCCAGCAGCTGCATGGTCAGGTACAGGTTTCTCTCCATGTTGGTGGCATCCACAATGTTGATGATCCCCCTGGGCCTCTCCTGCAGCAGAAATTCTCTGGTGACGATCTCCTCACTGCTGTAGGGAGACATGGAATAAATACCGGGCAGGTCGGTGATCAGCGTATTGGCGTATCCCCTGATCACACCGTCCTTGCGATCCACCGTCACACCGGGAAAATTACCTACGTGCTGGTTCGATCCGGTAAGCTGGTTGAAAAGGGTGGTCTTCCCGCAGTTCTGGTTGCCCACCAGCGCAAAGGTGAGCGTCACATCCTCCGGCAGAGGCTTTTCCGAGGCCTTCTCGTGATACTTTCCGCTCTCGCCGTATCCGGGATGCTCCGCCTGCTTTCTCCGGGCCGCCGTCTGCCCGTTCTGCTGTCTGCGCCCCTTTCCCAAAGCCGGCTGGCCGGATCCTGACACACGGCTGCCGCCGTGGGCATTCTGCCCTGCCCCCTCCTCGTTTCCTGTCTTTTCTCCGCTCTCCGGCCCGGCCGGGCCGTGACAGCCGGACACGGCAGGCACGTTTCCGATCTGTATCCTGGCCGCATCATCCAGACGGATCGTCAGCTCATAACCGTGTATTTTCAGCTCAATGGGATCTCCCATGGGCGCATACTTCACCACCGTTACCTCAGTGCCCTGTATCAGCCCCATATCCAGAAGGTGCTGCCTCAGAGCGCCGCTCCCTCCCACCGACAGAATGGTCGCTGTCTTTCCTATTGGCAATTCTCTTAAAGTCATTCTCTCCAGCCCTCTTTATCTTTTCTGCGGCGGCCTGCGATAGGTATATGAAACCGCCATTAGTTTTGTTTAACTCTGGTATAACCGACTTTTTGCGGATTGTCAATAGGGGATTTTTTGTGAGGTTCAGGTTTGCGTGGGTGGGTGGGCGGGGCCTCAGGAGCCTTCGCCGCCGCCCGCGGCAGGTTCTCTGCGTGGGCACGCTTTCGCTCGATCAAAAACGCAGCGGACACTAACCCCCCAAAGGACGGGGCGTAAGTGCCGGCGTTTTTGAAACGGCCCGTGCAGAGAATCCTGTCGCGGGCGGCGGCAAAGTCTCCTGAGTCCGCGTTACGTACCGGCAAATCTGAAGCGTCACAGGATTTGTCAATTAAGGGGCTTTGTTTATAGAATCAAAACAGGAAGCTGATTTATCAGCCTTTTACTGCCCCGGCCGTAACACCGTCTATGATATATTTCTGGCAAAGCAGGTAGAAGATAATAATGGGGACGATGGCAAGCACCAGGGTGCCCATCATGGCTCCCATGTCTACAGAGCCGTAGCCGCCTTTCAGGTATTGGACGGCCATGGGGACGGTTCTGTACTTTCTGGCGTCCAGCACCAGGGAGGGGAGGAGGTAGTCGTTCCAGATCCACATTACCTGGAGGATGGTCACCGTGACGCAGGTGGGCCGGGCGATAGGCATGACGATCCCAAAAAATGTCTGGAGCGGGGTACAGCCGTCGATCATGGCCGCCTCCTCGATCTCCAGGGGGATGGATTTCATGAAGCCTGTAAACAGGAATACGGAAAGTCCTGCGCCAAATCCCAGGTAGATGATGGTGATTCCCCAGGGAGTGCCCAGCCCCAGCATGTTGGCGATCTTGGACAGGGTGTACATTTCCATCTGGAAGGGCACCACCATGGCAAACAGGCACATGGTGTACATGAGCCTGGTGAAAAGGGTGTGTACCCGGCTTAAATACCAGGCGCACATGGAGCAGCACAGGATGATCAGCGCCACGGAGGCTGTTGTGATGAAGATGCTCCAGCCAAAAGCGCCAATCAGGCCCGTTTTCTCTATCCCCCGCAGATAGTTTTCCAGACCGGCAAAGGTTCTGCTGTCGGGCAGGCGGAAGGGATACCTGCTGATAAAAACCTTTTTCTTAAAGGAATTGATCACCACCAGCGCGATGGGGTACAGATACAGAAGGCTGATCAGGGTGAAAATCACCGTGAGAGGCCATCCGTTTTTTGCTTTTCTCACATTCATTACTGCTGCACCTCCTTTGATCTGGTCAGACGGTTCTGCACCAGGGCAATCAGGCCCACGATGAGGAAGAATACCACTGCCTTGGCCTGTCCCACGCCCTCATAGCCTGTCCGGCCGTAAAAGGTATTGTAGATGTTCAGGGCCAGCATTTCCGACATTTTGGAGGGCGCGCCGTTGGTCAGCGCCAGGTTCTGGTCAAAGAGCTTGAAGCCGTTGGTCAGCGTCAGGAAGGTGCATATGGTGATGGAGGGCATGACCATGGGGATGGTCACATTTTTCAGGATCTGCGCCGGGCCTGCCCCGTCGATCTTGGCGGCCTCGATCAGCGCACCCGGTATATTCTGAATGCCCGCAATATAAATGATCATCATATAGCCCACCTGCTGCCACAGCATCAGGATCATCAGGCCCCAGAAGCCGTAGGCCGCGGAGTAGGTCAGCGTCCTGCCCCAAAAGGCCAGAAGCCCGTTTAAAAGAAGCTGCCACACGTACCCCAGCACGATTCCTCCGATCAGATTGGGCATGAAAAATACGGCCCGGAATACGTTTGTCCCCCGGATCCCCTTCGTCAGAAGCAGCGCAGCCCCAAAGGCCAGCACATTGATCAAAAACACCGATACCAGCGTAAACAGGGCCGTATACCACAGGGAATGAAGGAAGGCGGGATCCTCCAGGATTTTCCTATAATTGTCCAGCCCCACGAATCCGGCGTCCGTCACCGTTGTGAATTTACAAAAGGACAGATATGCCCCCAAAAGGAAGGGGGCAATAAATCCGATCGTAAAGGCAAGCAGTGTGGGAAGGACAAAAAGGGGAAAATATCTTTTTATCGCTTTTTCCATTTTCTGTTCCCCGGCTCCCCTTACTGCCCGCCGCCGGACGCCGCGTATTCAGCCGCCCAGCCGTCCACGAAGGCAGTCTCCACCGCAGCCCAGTCTCCCGTCCCCTGGGCATACTCAAGGAGCGCGCTTCCCACGCCGTTCTTCCAGTTTTCGGAGGGCATGGTGGTGAAATTCCAGCTTACGGAGGTCTTTCCCGCCTTCATATACTCGTCGTTGGCAAGCACCAGGGGGTTGGAGGGCAGATAGCCTTCAAAGGTGGTAAAGGGCGTCACAAAGCCCATCTGATTTGCCAGCATGTCCCGTCCGGCGTCGCTCTCCACTACCCAGGCCATGAAATCAAGGGTCGCCTGAATGTCCTCGGGAGCGGCATTTTTATTCACGCACCAGTAGTTCTCGGAGCCGGTGCACAGGCCCTGGTTTTCCTCGCCCTCCGCGCCGATATAGATGGGAAGCATGCCCAGATCCTCGTCCGCCACCGCGTTGTCCTTAATGTCGTTGTAGGCCCAGGTTCCGTTCTGGTAGAAAACGGCCTCCCCCAGTGCAAACTCAGCCGCCGCATCCTCGCCGGTCCTGGCAGAGATCATGCCGGGCTCGCAGGTGGAATCGGTGATGTACAGATCCCAGACTGCTTTGTAATTGTCCAGGAAGGTTCCCTTGATGGCTTCCGTGGAGGTGACGCCGTCCTGCTGATACTCATAGAAAATGGGCAGATTGGCCAGGTGGGTCTTGAATCTCCAGTCCGAGGAGGAATCCATGCCTGCGGAGGTGAACGCTCCGGCCACCCCCAGCTCCTCCTTATGGGCCTGGATCCCGTCGGCCGCCTTTTTGAGCGCCTCGAAGCTGTTCAGCTCCTCGATGGACTTGATCTGCGCGTCCGGCAGTGCAAAGTAATCGTTCAGCAGCGCCTTATTGTAAATGATGCCATAGGTCTCGATCACATAGGCGATCCCCTTTACCTCATCCCCCTCCTTCAGCACATACTCGTCGCTCTGCACGTCCCTGTAGACCTGGCTGTCGGACAGGTCATAGCAGTAATCCCTCCAGGCCGCCAGTCCCACAGGGCCGTTCACCTGAAACAGGGTGGGAGGCTCCTTCTTGGCCATTTCGGATTTCAGCTGGGATTCATAGGTGCCTGACGCAGCCGTCTGCACGTCCACCCGAACGCCTGTCTCCTCTGTATACTGCGCCGCAAGCTCCTTCCACTGATCGGCCTGCTCCGGCTTAAAATTCAGATAATACACCCTGCCTGTCCCGCCCGAAGCCGTATCCTGCGCCGGGGCGCTCTCCCCGCCTCCCGTCTCAGAGCCCGTTCCGCTCTGGGTTTGTTCCGAAGCCGCCGCTCCCGTTTCCTGTACGCCGTCCTGATCCGTTCCTCCGCATCCGGCCAGCATGGTACAGGCCATAGCCGCTGTGAGCAGCATCGCCGTAACCGCCTTCTTTTTCATACCTTACTTACCTCCTTCTTCTCAGCCGCAGGGAATGGCTCCTCCGGCAAAGCCTGTTGGTCTTGATGGGATCCTGATAAAAAGATCCGCTGTTTAAGGATATGATAAAAATGGCAAAATTATGTTTCTTTTTCAGTCCGCGTCTCCCGCTGATCCTTTTCTGAAAACCGCCGTCCTGTCAAAGACGCTTTGCTGCGTATTGATCCCTCCAAAGGCTTTCTGTTCAAATACCCCCTTTTCTTCATTCAGATTCCCAGGTTTCCTCCGCTCCTGATAGGTAAACGTCTCCTCCTCATCCGGCTCCCGGTTTCCGGCACGCTCCATCCGTCTTTTCGTATCCCGGATCAGGCGGTCTGTCACATCCATATCTTTTCTCCTTCCCTCTGCTCCAAAGCGTGTCTGAAAATTCCGGCACGCCTCATGAAAAGCACGGCAGTCCGCGCCTCCGTCTCCCGCATCGTGATATTTCTACAGGTTCTTCCTGATCGACAGGATGTTCTGCCCCTCTTTGTATTCATAGGTGATCCCGTCCATGCTCTTTTTCACCAGGAAGATGCCAAGACCGCCCACCTCCCTTTCCTGTGCGGAAAGCGTGGTGTCAGGATCCTCCCCGGCCAGCGGGTCAAAGGGGATTCCGTTGTCGATAAAGGTAATGATCACCGCCAGCGGCTCCTCCTTCACCTCCACCCGCACCGTGACCGGGCCCACATCCGGCCGGTAGGCATAATGGGCGATGTTGCCGAACAGCTCGTCGATAGCAATATCGATCTGCATCTGCGCCCTGGGGGAACAGCCATAGGCCTCCAGCTGTTCACCCACGAACTGCGTCACCCTGTCGAGATTCTCCACTACCGCTTCAAGCGTGATCTCTTTCATCCCCGTGTCTCCCTTCTTTCCCGTCCTCCATCCCGTTTTGGTTGATCAGGCAGAGCATGGTAATATCGTCAAACTGTGCCGCTGTACCCACAAATTCCCCGATCCTCTGTCCCACATGCTCCACCGTCTCCTGTGCCGAGGCGTCCTGCCAGCCGTTCAGCGCCTGAAGCATGCGTTCCGTCCCAAACAGCGTCTCCTCCTCGTCCGTGGCCTCCGCCACGCCGTCCGTGTATACGAAAATGGCATCCCCCGGATGGAGGGTGATCTCATATTCCTGGTACTTCATGTTTTCCATTCCCGCCAGGACGAAGCCGTGACGGTCCTTCAGAAGGGAAAAGCCTTCTCCCGCGCGTTTTACCGCCGGATATTCATGTCCCGCGTTGGCAGCCGTAAGCCTTCCTGTGGAAAGCTCATAGATCCCAAGCCAGACCGTTACGAACATTTCCGCCTCGTTGTTTTCACACAGCTGGTTGTTCACGCTCTCCAGGATTTCTCCGGGCGACGCCCCCATCTGGGCCCTGTTTTTGAGGAGGGTCTTGGCGATCACCATGAACAGGGCCGCCGGAACCCCCTTGCCGGATACGTCCGCAATCACAAGCGCCAGATGATCCCCGTCCACCAGGAAGAAATCATAAAAATCCCCTCCCACCTCCTTGGCAGGCGCCATGGAAGCATAAATGTCGATCTCCTTCCGATCCGGGAAGGCAGGGAAAATACTGGGAAGCATGTTGGACTGGATCTGCGCCGCCACATTCAGCTCCGCCCCGATCCTTTCCTTTTCCGCCGTCACGCTGGTCAGATTGACGATGTACTCGTTGATGTCCCTTTCCATCTTCAGCACGCTCTCCGCCAGCATCTGTACCTCATCCCCTGTGCGTATTTTCTCCAGACTGCTGGAAATCATGTTTTCATTCGTTACAAACTGGTTGGCAGCCTCCGCCACCTGCTTCACCGGAACGATCAGGGTACGCCCCAGCGCCCACAGGATCAGAAGAAGGAACACAAGCGTCACCGCGCTTCCTGCCAGGAAGGCCTGCACCAGATACGCCGCCACATCCGCCTGCAGGGTCGCCATGGGAATCTCCACTCCGATGAACGCGATCGTTCTGCCGTCCTGCACCACCGGATACATGGCGGAGGTATTGAAGCCGAACTCGCCCTTGGAAATAAAATCATTGTCCGCCGGAGCTCCTGTTTCATATGCCTGGATGCAGTCCTCCACGTATTCCTGCAGGATGGAGCCCTTATCCCCCATCTGCAGCTGAGCATCCTCCATATGATAGCTGTCCGAAATATAATACATGGGATTCCATTTCATCTTGTTATAGGCATCCTGGCTGAAATCACGAAGTACATCCATGTCAAAAACAAAAACAAAAATATCGTTGGCCCCCATGGCAGTTCTCAGTGCATCCAGCTGCCCCTTGATCTGCTGATACCTGCCGCTTCCCACAATTCCGTCGATTTCCGCCTTTTCCGCCTTTCCCGTACAGTAGCGGTAGACCGCATCCGCATATTCCGCAAGCTCCTCCGGGGCAAAATACCCTTCCGCCGTCCGCGCCACCTGGTAAGCCATCCCATTGTACTGCTCTACGATGGAGTTCCAGTAGGTTACCACTCCCACAACGGCCGTAGATACCATGATGCACAATCCCGTAACGCACAGGCCAAGCACAAATTTGGCTGTGAGGCTTATTTGAAAGCTCCTTCCTTCTCCTCTGTTCGTTTTCTCCATCCTTACTGCTTCCCCTTTTCTCTCTGCCCTTCGCTGCCGGAACGTGTTTGGAAATCCGTTCCCGCCATTTCTGCTTCGGCTCACGCTCCGGCGCTTCAAACGTCCGCCGCCCTGCCGCTCCATTTCCTCCACAGCTCCTCCGGGAATGCTCCTGCCATGTGCCTGGGCTTACCGTGCCCTCCCGTCATGCCCGCTTCCGTGAGGAAGGCGGCGTAGGCTTCCTCGTCCAGGAAAAGAAGCTGCGGCTCTGCCAGAAAGCCCATTTCCCGCACATCCCGGTAATCCAGGTTCTGTTCTCCAAGCGCCTCGTCCAGCCAGCGGGCGGCCTGCCCGGCGGCGCAGGCGGGTTTCTCGCAGCTCCGAAACGGATCTGCTGCAATCCGTTCCGAAGCTGCGTCAGGCTGCCCCAGCTCGAAAACGGCTCCGTAGCAGGCAGGGAAGTCCCAGGCCAGCTCTGCCATGCAGTATCTTCTGATGGGCAGCCCGCGCTTCCCAGCCAGCATACGGACGGCTTCCTCCGCCTGCAGAATACTTACCTTTTCTCCTGCCACATTCAGAAGCTGGTTCTTTCGCAGCACGAACTCCACCACAGGGCTTTCCCCCTCAAAGCCGGTCACTCTCACCACATCCCCCAGCCGGTAGCGGTACAGACCGCAGAAATTGGTCAGCACCACCTCATAAAGCTCCCCCGGCCTTACCTCATGGGGAAGGAGGGTCTCTCCCCCCGGGGCCGTATCCGGTTCCTTCCCGGGTCTCCAGGGCAGATACTCATAAAAGGCGCTGTCAGGAAGCATGGCATAGCGGCAGTCCTCCGCCTGCATCGCCACACCCATATGGCATTCCGACGCCACATAGGCAAAATAGTACAGAGGCGTATTCCCCAGGTATCTGCGCACCTCCCGCTCCTCCAGCTCAAAGGAGGCGGCGCTGATGCCGCCGGAAAGGGTCAGCCCCTTCCACAGCCGGGGGGCAATTCCCTCAAAGCCCTTCCCGCATTCCTCTGCAATCCGGGCAAGCCTTTCCTCTCCCACCTGAAAAGAAAGAAGATGGCGCTTCACCTTCTCCGGAATTTCAACGCTCTCCGGAATATGGCCCGCCGTCATATGCTCTAGCAGCTCCCTCCAGTTCTTCTGCAGATACCGGAAAAACAGAAGCTGGTCGTACAGGAAAATGGATTCAATCGTGGTAATGCTCTCCTCAGCCAGGGCCGTCCACGCTTTGACATACAGAATATCCCGGCAGCGGGGGACAAACAGCGTCTCCTCTCCGCCCGCATATTCTTCAAACGTCAGACTGCCCTCCCGGAACAGGCGCTGATAATAAAGCTCGGAAAGCAGATACTCCTTCTTTTCCTCCCAAAGCCCGACCCGGAAGCTGTTCACAAACAGGCGCTTTCCTCCGGCCTGACGGTGCGCCCTGTTTTTGTACCATTCGATCTGGTCCGAATAGCGCTCCAGAGCTTCATGGGAAACGGGAATATATTTGGAGCCTCCCTCCGTTCCGGATGTGAGGCAGAAGCCTGCAGGAGGATAGACGGTGAGCACCCTTTCTTCTCCGGCCAGCATCCTTTCGATCCAGGGCCTCAGCTCCTCATACCCGGAAAGGGGCACCCTTTTCCTGTAATCCTCCGCCGTGCGGATGGAAGCGAAGTCATATTTTCTTCCAAATTCCGTATCTTTGTTATCTTTCAGCAGTTTTTCAAGATTCCTTCCGTTCACTGCACCCGCAGCGGACATTCTTTCCCTGACCGCCGCCTCCTCTGCCCTTTTTTCTGTCAAAACCATGTGCTCCATCTTCTTCTCTTTCCTCCAAATACCTCATCCAGCAGCCTTTTGGTATCTCTGCCGAACAGGGGGCCTGTGGTGATCTGTACGTCGTTGATCCCGCCCAGGGACAGGTTGGCCTCTATCAGCACCGCCTCCCCCTTCCCGTCGATTGCCACATCCCAGGAGATCAGCCTGAAATGCCCCATAAAGGAGTGGGCCTTACGCACCAGGGCCAGGGCACTGCCCAGGCAGGGAACCCTCTGATCCGCCAGGCGGTAGCCCAGCTGAGGGTGGCGCTCCACCGTATGTCCGTTATCCAGTACGCCCCTGGCCCTCAGTGTGCCGTCGGGCCGCACGCCGCAGTAGATTCCGCCGTGGCAGCCGTTGTCCACCCGCTCCTTACCCACGCCTATTTTCAGGCATACCGCACATATTTTTACCTTATCCTCTGTCATAAGGGAAACGATACGGAGCGTATTCACGGATTCCGGGTGCAGGCGCATCAGCTCAGGATGCTGGCGGACAGGCCTCTGTATCACCAGGTCGCAGGGAATCTGTTCGATCAGGCTCGTAAGCCTTCCCAGCCGCTCTCCGCTGCTCCCTCCTTCTATGAAGCTCACGCCTTCGCCGCCCTGGGAATTGACGGCCCGCTTTACCACCAGCTCCGGCTCCCCGGCCAGTATTTCCTTCAGCCACTTCCAGGAAACCGGCTGCAGCCCGCCGTCCAGCCAGCTTCCCCCGATCCGCATTCCCACGGCCTCCGGCTGCTTCACATTGGAAAACAGGCGGTAATAGTAGCACTTGTTGTCCAGAAAACGGGCCTCCTCCCGGTGGCTGAAATAGCGGTCCACCTGGGCTGCGTACAGCTCCTCCGGCAGATAATCCGGCCTGAAAACACCGGACATATGGGTATAATAACGGTGATACCGGTCTGTCATATGCCTCACATAAGGCCCGTACAGCCTTTTGATCTGCGCTCTCTGTGTCCTGGACAGCCTGGGGAGGCCCTTTACGGACGGCGTTACCGTCCTTCTGTCAATCCGGATCAGCGCAGGGTTGCACAGGGTGTTCAGATCCGTCTTTCCCTCTCTGTAGTTTCCCGTTATGATACACCTGATATTTTCTATAAGTTGATTCCACATACTTCCTGTATCCTTGTTCGTCATTCTTCTCTGCCAATATTCGTAAGGGGGATAGGGGCTTCCTCCCGGACGCTGCGCACGAAATGGAGCACCGGGGCTTCCTCGGTGAGCCATTCCCCGGCCAGCTTGTGAACCAGGGCATCCGCGCTGGGAATCAGTGCCGTCATATGAAGCCTGATTCCCGTGGGATGTCCCGCCGCCACCGCGGCTGCGGCAGAGGAGAGCATACCCAGAAGCGATGCGGTTCCCTTTCCGTACAGCCAGCGAAGCTCCAGGCCGTCCCCGCAGGGAGCGAGCAGCAGGCAGCCGGTGATTTTTCCATTCTCCACCCACACCCGGCTCTCCTTCAGCAGCTTCCCCGGTTCTATCACCGGGTAAGGCAGCGCCTCCTCGTCCGCCACGCGCCTGTTAAATTCCCTCAGGGCATGCTGGCCCTCCATCTCATGGACGGGAACGGCGTTGGGATAGTTCCTGGCAGCAGTCGGCGCAAGCGGCCCGTTCAGCACGGCCTGCAGGGGAAAGCTGTAGACCGGACCTGCATCCTTACGCTCGAATCCAAAGCGGGACAGAAGCGCCTCCAGAGGCAGAAGCTTTTCAGGCGGAAGGCAGGCCACCGCGTCCATCCGCCTAACGCTCTCCCTCTCAGCCAGCTCACAGAGCTTCTCCATCAGACGGAAGGCCACGCCGCGCCTCCGGCAGGAGGGCGCCACGCAGATCCACCGCAGGGTGACCGCCTCCTCCAGGCAGTCCGCGGCCAGGACGCCCACGGCCATTCCGGCCAGCTCACAGCCAAGAAGGAGGGGACTGCCGGAGCCTGGCTCCATGGGGATGTTGGGAAGAAGGCCTGCAAAGGCTCCCGGCTTTGCGGGATTGACTGTAACAATGCGGCTGATCATATCATGTCACCTCTCTATATTATAATTCGATCCCACGTATGGAAAGGTTCAGCTTTACCTGTTCCAATTCAGCATCGGTAGGAAGCGGGTTGTCATGGTTATAGTAATGAATCATTCCTGAATGAACAAAGTCCTCCGGCCCTGTGCTCTGCTGTTCCTCATTTCCATGATAAATCCCCACCGCATGAGAGGTGCTGAACGGAGATACCATATACTGTTTCGTTTCCGCGGCAAAGCCTTCTGTTGTCATTCTCGCTCCATTCGCCAGTCTGCCGATGTTTCCCGCCACATGGTAGGGATATTTTGAAGGTGAGTTTTCTCCTCCATACACCGTTATATTCTGAATCAGCGATAAAGCCTCTTCCTTTTTCTTTTCATCTTTCTCTGATTCCAGTTTTTCCTTGTTATTAAATATCGGTAATAGTTCTTCGAAATATTCTTTTTTGTTATCTCCAGTCAGCCCCGCTTTTTTCAAATCGTCAAAGTGATCGATAATGTACCGGATATGTACCTCCGGATGTGCTTTCACATGCTCGCCGGGGCGATAGGTGATCAGTTTGTTATCCGGGCTTTCCTCCTCTCCCATCAATCTCCTCCGGATGTTTTGGATGAACAGACCGTGGGCAGAGCAGGCATTTGGAAGGGGTACCTCCGGTGAATCGGGATCCATCTTCCTGATACGAAGCATCTCTATGACTGCCTGATTAATGTCCGCATACGCCGAAACAATCCGGCCAATCTGCTGTTTCTGTTCCTTTGTTAAAGGCTCGGTCTGCTCATTTCCCACCACCTTTTTCAGTTCTGTCTCACATTTTTTTTCAAGGGAGCCATCTTGGCTGGCCTGCAAAAGCTTGGTAACCGTCTCCTCAAATGCTCCCATAATCTCATGCCTTACAAATACGGTACCATATTCTGATTGTTCACACAGTTGAAACCAATCGTTTAATACCTGTTCTTCCTCTTTCTCATCATTCAGTACCTCATGCAGGAATGGACGGAGCCGTTCCTTCCGCACTTCCTGTGCATACACACAAGAAGGAGCGAAATAGGTGCTGATATAAGACGAAAAATCCTCAGCCCCTTCCCTCAACGCCCCATCCTCATTCAAAATCCCCTGCATGAGCGCCTTGATAAAGAGCGTATAGGTACGCCGCAGGGGCACAGTCTCCCCATTGATCTGCACCGTCTCCGGCAGCGTGGGCCGCAGCTCGCAGAGCCCGTCCCCACAGGACCCGGCATACAGGAAGCCGTTGCTTTGACTCACAGTCTCATAGGCCTGGGCGGCAGGCAGCGTATGATGGAAGCTGGCTCCTCCGTGCTTCGCCCAGTCCTCCTTCGTCACACCGGGAACCACACTGTTATCCAGCGTGATCTTCATCGCCTTCTCCTTCAGCTCCTCCCAGTGTCCCATGGCCACCTGCTTCTGAACCTCTCCCCTGGTAAGCATGGGAAACTCCCGCATCAGTTCGTCCGTTTTGGCTTCAAAGGCTTCCCGCATCTCCTTTTTGGTCAGATACTGATAAGGGCTTCCCGAGCGGAATACATTGGCCGTCGTCTCCCCATTGTTTATGGGCATCCTGACTTCCTGAGCCACTCTTTGCTCAAAGTCCCCCCATTTTCCCAGCTGTTCCATATTCTGTTCATCCAAATGATCCGTTATCCTGCCTACCGCCCTGGCAAGCAATGGATCCGCTAAAAATTCCTCCTTCAGAATCTGATCCATCTCCAGGGAAATCAGGCTGCATATCTTTCTTTCCTGGCTCAGCTCCTCAAAACGTTTTTCGTGAACCATGGTTTCCCGGAACAATACATCTGCATACTCCGTATCCCCCATCTGGCTATAGATCAGAATGCGGAAGGGGGCCATCATCTCCCCGGCATAATCCACAGTGCCTCCGTGATCCTCCTCCAGGCTCTTATCTGTCTCAAACAGCTTCTCCGCCGCCCTGCGCAGGAAGTCCTGGGCCGCTTCCAACGCCTTTTCACTATTTTGTTCCCGTATCGCCCGCTCCAGCAGTCCGCGTATCTCATCGTCTCCCAGAATAAGTTCCCTTCGCTGCTGGCGCACCTGTTCCTGGAGCCGCTGTTCTTCCCGTCGGATTTGCTCCTGTTCCTGGCGGCGCTGTTCTTCCTGTCTGATCCGTTCCTGCTCCCGGCGGCGCTCTTCCTCCTCCATCCTTTCTTTATACAGCTTTTTTTCCCTCTTGGTTTTCGGCTCCATCTGCTCCGCCGTAACCTCCAGCGGCTCTCCCGGAGCGGGCGCGGCAGACGCTGCCTCGGGAAGCCCTTGCGCCATCCTCTGCGCCAGCGTCTGCTCCTCCTGAACGGCTGCGGTTCTATTCTCCTGCGTAAGCGTCTGGCGCAGGACGGCCTGTTCCTCCGTCTGTGGAGCATGGATGGCCTCCTGCTGCTGCCTCATCCTCTGTAAATTCTGATCACACATAGACTAATCCTCCTTCTCTCCAAGGCCCACCATATAAGCATAGGGTTCAAAATCAGCCCTGGTAAACACCTTTCCTGTTTTTACAAATTCATATTTAATCGCCATCAGATAGTGCTTCATCCCCACCGTTTTACCGTCCCCGTCCGCGGCGGCCAGGAAGGCGGCGTTCAGGATACAGTTCTTGATATTGCCTCCCACGAACTCGAACCGCTCCGCCAGGAAACGGATGTCCACATCCTCCGCCAGGGGAGTTCCCTTGGGGATGGTGGTTCTCCAGAGCATTTCCCTGGTATCCGGATCCGGGAACTGGAATTCCACGATATATTTCATCCTTCGGAAGAAGGCCGGGTCGATGTTGTGCTTGTAGTTGGTAGCCAGGACGGATACGCCGTCATAGGCCTCCACCTCCTGGAGAAGCAGCGCCGTCTTGTTGTTGTTGGAGGCCTGGTTACTGCCTCCGTCATCGGAACGCTTGGCGAACAGGGTATCGCACTCGTCAAAGAACAGCACCACGTTGCACTTCTTGGCCTCCCGGAAAATCATGGAGATAGACTTCTCCGTCTCGCCCACATACTTGTCGATCACCTTGGACAGATCCACCCGGTACAGCTCCAGGTTCAGCTCGTGGGCGATCACCTGGGCGCACATGGATTTGCCCGTTCCGGGCGCGCCGAACAGCAGGATGGACAGCCCTCTGCCGTAGGGGTACTTCCTGGTATAATTCCAGTTGTCGTATACCTGTTTGCGGAAATTCATCTGATCTATGGCGTGCTGCAGCGTCTCCCGCTGGCTGTCGTTCATCACAATATCCTCAAAGCCGAAATTGGCCTTCACCTTGGTGGCCTTCTGGGTCAGCTCCGAGCTCATCTGGTTATAGCAGCCCTCAAACAGCCTGGCCCGGGAGATCAGGATCTCCTGGTTCATGGCGGCGTAGCTTCTGGCCTGGGCCAGGGCGGCCTTGATCTTGCCCGGCGTAAACAGGAATTTGGTGGCCATTTCAGACAGCTCCACCTCCTCTCCCAGACTGTAGGAGGAGGAAAAGTATTTCCAGCAGTTCTCCCTCTCCTGATTGCCCGGCGTGGGAAGCTCCATATCCGTAAAATCCTCCTCCGTCACGCTCTTTAAGGGGAGCCTTTCCCGGCTGATCAGAAAGACCAGAATATCCTTTTCCCGAAGCTTGGATACGGCCAGATCCATGTAGCCGATATACTTTTCCTTCTCGTCCTCCCTGAAATCCAGGCCGTCCAGACAGCAGCAGGAATCCGTGAAAATACACTCCCGCTTCACCGCCCAAAGCGCCTTTTCCACAAAGCTGTAATCGTAGAGGAACAGCTTTTTACAGTTGATGCGGATGGCATGGATCCCCTTTTCCTCACAGAACCTCCGTATGAAAAACTTCCTTCCGCTGCCCTCGTCCCCGTACCAGCCGAAGATCCGCACCCCCTCCTCGTAGGAGATCTGCATGGCCTCCAGCTGGGCCTGGTTGGCCATCAGGGGATCCGGCTCCTTCCCGTCCGAAAGCATGTGGAAAAATCTGGAATAATTCTCGTCCAGACGCAGCGGATTGCGGCCAAACAGGAAATCGATCAGACGCTTATCCGGCGTGAGAACGGTGGAAAAGGGCATGGCGGAATTGACTCTCAGCTCCATCACAGGAAGAAGCTGCTCTAAGCAGACCGACATCTCCCCGTAGGCCGCCGTGATGGAAAAGCGCTCTCCAAAATAGAGCCTGGCCGCCGATTCTACCGTGGGAGCCGTCAGGCTTCCGTTCTCATTCACGATCTGAAAAACGGAGGCGTAGCTGGTCTGGGTGGAGGAAAGGATGGCGCATGCCAGGGCAAAGGTGGTGAAATGGCCGAATTCCAGCTTCCGGCACAGCTCATAAAAGGGCAGCTTCACCCTGCCGCAGTCCGTCTCCGCCAGCCTGTCGTCCACAAAGGAAAGCATGTCCTCCACGGACAGGACGCCTTCCGGTGCCGCTGCGGACGCGGCCTCAGACACCTCCCCTGTCTCCTCATCCTCCCCGGCCATATCCTGACCGAAGGCGGACAGAAGCTCCATCAGCTCTGAATCCAGCTCCGGCCCTTCTGTCCCCGACAGGCTCTGCGCCGCCTCCGTGCCATCCATGCCCGACGGGCTCTCCACAGTCTCCGCGCTATCCTTGCCCGACGGGCTCTGCGCCGCTTTGTCCGTACCCGATAATCCTTCCTGTAAGCCTGCCGCTTTGCCCACACCCTCCCGGGAAAACCGGAGGATATGGTCGCTGCACAGCTCATAGGCAATCTCAATGTCCGGGTAGAGCACGTTCTTGTAATTTCCCTGCCCTGCATCGTACTTGCCCATCAGCACCTGGATATAATCCGACAGCCTGAAGTTCACACAGGCAAAGATATAGTCCATATACTCGTCATAGCCCGTAAAGGGCGTATGGCGTCTGCTTTCCCCAAATCTCGTATTCATCCTCGCTCCACCGCTTTCCTCAACCTGTGCTTCTTCCATGCAGCCGTTTGGCCCGCGCCATCCGCAGACCCATATGGCTGAGCCTGTGTTATTCGATCTGCAGGATCGAGCTGAAGCCGGACAGATCCAGCACCTCCTGCACCATTCCCGATACGTTCACCAGCTTCATGCTTCCCCGCTTGGAGGCCGCCGTCTTCTGGCCGATCAGCAGGGCCCTCAGCCCGGCGCTGCTGATATACTGCACGTTCAGGAAATCAAGCACCACATTACTGTTTTTCTGAAAGGCGTTCAGGATCGCCTGCTGCAAAAGCGGGCTGGTGTTGGTGTCCACCCTTCCTTCCACCATAAGACGAATATTCATTCCACAATCTGACGTTACTATGTTCATTTCTGCTCCCATCTGCGCGCTTTGGCGCGCACACAAAATCAGGGAGAGTGAAAGGTCTTTTCTTTCACCCTTACCTCCATGCCTGTTGCTTATATATTTGAAAAAACGTTTCTCTGTTTCAGGAAACGCCTGATTCCCTTTTCACCCAAAACGGCTCTAATCCAGGATGACCATTCCGTCCGCACTGGCGGCTCCGTCCAGCCTCTCCGGCTCCGGCCTCCACAGCCTGACCGGCCCGTCCAGACAGCCGTAGGCGTCCAGCATTCCCTTCTCCTGGAGGAAAACCACCCGCAGCCTGCTTCTCACCGGCTTGAACTGGCGCAGCAGATACAGCAGCCGGTTCTTTTCCGTCTCCTTCACCCGTTTCCGGATCAGCAGGGTGACATCGTAGGGACTGTCTCCGTACAGCCTGTCGTATACGGCCTGCTCCTCGCTCCGCACATACTCCTGCAGCTGGCTGCGCTCCACGATCACGGGCCTTTCCCCTATCATCAGTCCGCACAGACGCTCCAGGCATTTTCTGGTTCCCTTCCATTTCAGGAGCCAGCCCGCCTCCCGGATCAGGCTGCGCAGAAGCTCCTCCTCCATGAACGCTCCGTTCACATCTATTCCCAGCCACTGGGCATATACCTCCAGAAGTCCCTCCGGCGCGCTCTGTACATCCACCAGCCGCTCCCGGTGCTCCAGCTCCTCCTGAAATTCATTGTAAATGGTGGAGAACACGGATAAATATCTGTGGAAAAAGCTGTTTTTCTCCCTGTAGATTTCCGGGAAGGTTCCCATAAAGTTGTCTCCGGGAGCCTGCACCTTCATGCCGCCGATCCGCCCCCCTCTTCCGATCACCTCGATCATGATCCAGAGAAAGCGTCCCTGCAGCTCATAGAGGAGGACGTCCTTTGTATTGATGAAGCGCAGTCCCCCCAGCTCCTTCAGAAGGCGTTTTTTCTGCAGGAAATCCACATTTTCATCCAGGAAAAAATCCTCTATCCACAGCTCCCTCCCGTCCCTGTGCAATACCTTTTCATTGGAGGAGACGGCATACAGATAGCACACGCAGTCCTCCGGAAATGTCCCTGAAAAAAACAGCCGCCCCCAGGGGCAGTCCGCCACCGTGCTGTCCAGCCCTCTTAAAACCATCGTATGATATTCACTCTCGTCGCAGACCAGGGTGTCGCTGCCCTCCAGGCTCATCCCGGACAGAAGCGCCCTGCTCAGGCGGTTCTTCTTAATGGAATACTGCAGTCCTGCCATCTCTACCTCCCGCCGCGCCGCAGCATCGGCTCCGGCATTTCCCTCATGCTGTCAATGGTCAGCCTGATCTGTCCGGGACAGAGCAGGCAGTTTTGCTCCGGCACAATATCCGCCCCTTCCATGGACGCATGGGCAAGGCTCGCGGGACGGACGGACAGATCGTAGATGTGGGCCACGCATTCCAGCGCCTCCAGCTCCATAAACAGCTTCTCGAACTGCAGCCTCTCCCCAAAGCCCTGCTCTCCATGCACATAGTCCAGCATCTCCCGGAGCGCCTCCTCAAGCTGTTCCCTGCCGTTCTCATAATGAGGCTTCACATAAATGTGCCCCTGTACGCTGACTTCCTCATAGACCGGCTGGCGCAGGGTCACCCTGGCGGAAAGCATACGGCGTTCCTCCAGCCACCCTCCAATCCGTTCCCGGTAGCGGTCGGAAAGGGTGGGAAACCGTTCCGGCGTGTTGGGGCACACCGCTATCTGAATCTCGTTCCTCCCTTCATCCATCCAGGCGCGGGCCTTCAGGATACAGAGCCCCGGCGTCCGGTAAGCCAGAGCCTCATAATCCCTGGCAAGAACCGCCGTATGCGGGGTGTACAGATCTCTCACGAACCGTTTTCTCACCTGCTCCGCCGTCTCCTGAAAACGCCCTCCCTCCCCGGAGGCGGGGTTTACAAAGCGCAGCTCATCCTCGTATCCATAGGGAAGGAACTGGTTTCCCGGCCTTACATTCCCCTCCTCCCCCATGGTCACCGCAAGAGACGCCAGGTACAGCCTGGCTCCGATGTAATCTCCCGCATCCAGGATCACCACCTGGCCTTCCTCCGCATACAGACGGTAGGAAAGAGCGTTTTCCTCCATTCTTCCGGGCTTGACGAAATCGTAGAGCCAGCCACCCTCTCCGTCCTCCCGCATGGCCATGAGGGAAAAGGTATCGGTCACGATATGCTTTCTGGGCAGCTGGATGCGCTGATTATCACAGCCCAGCACCTCCCCCAGATCATACTGCCGCATCATTTCCTCGTTATAGACCACCACCTTTACCGCATTTTTCACACGGCCCGGCCCAAACCCGCAGCGCCTCCGGTCGAACCGGAAGGCCTTCACCCCATAGGCAATCCGCTGGGTACGGCAGTATCTTCCGGGCCGCGCCTCCCCCTCCCAGTTCTCCTCCTCGTACAGGCGGTAGGAGCTGCCCTTCTCCTCCTTACAGTAGACACGAACATAGCCCTCCTCCATCATGGAGCAGGTGAGCAGCACCTCCGAGGGCTTCTGGAAGGTGTGGGTGATGGCCAGGGTTTCCTTCTGCCAGGCTTCAAAAAGGAAGCCGGAAATGTGGAAGATCTCCGGGGGAACGTCGTATTCCGGCTCCGCAAGGGACGCCCTCCACACGTATCCCGACAACGCCCCCTCCTCATAACGGGCTGCCTCCTGCTCCGGCATGGTAAACCGGATCTCCCCGTCCTCCAGAAAAGCGTGGGTCTTATCCTCCGCCTTCATTTCCACGAAGCCGTCCTTCGTATAGCAGGCCCAGGAAAGGGAGGCAAAGGGGCGGCCCCCTTCCTCCTGAAAGGGATTCCTTTTATACCGGTTTCCCACTCTCACATGAATGAGGAACTCCTCTCCCGGCTCCGGCGCTTTCTCCAGCACCAGATACAGCTCCATCCCGTCTGCCGGATTTTCGGTAAAAATCCGGGCGCTCACCGGAATGTCCTGATCCAGCACGTAGCTGTGGTCATGGAGCCCGTTGGAATCCCTTGTATATACGGCCGCAATGCGGTTGTCGGTCAGCCTTCCCGCCAGAGCGGTCTCAAAACTTATGTCTCCCACCAGGAACCGCTGGTCGGCGGGCATCAGAACCGGCTCCCGCACCCCGGACGCCTCCAGAAGCACACGGGCGCATTTTCCTTTCTGCGCCTCATATCCCATCAGGCGCAGAAGGCCCTCCTTCACCCCGTCCGTCACAGTATCCATCTGGCCGTGCTGGAGAAGCTGAAAGGCCGCCAGATTCTCCAGGATGGTAATTCCCGGATCCGAGGGGTTGAAGTTCGTCCATTCGCTGCTGTAGGCAGGTATTTTTCCCACAGCATCCTCCATCATGCCGGAATGTGTTTTTTCCGGCAGCTTCCTTGGATTTAACATACCGTCTCCTATTTCTGTTCCACGTGTATTCTGTGCAGACCGCTCCTTACCGCCACGAAGGGATTGCCTGCCAGAGCCTCCGGCTCCGTCTCATGCCTGCCTTTTTCATCGCTGTAAGCGGCGGTCACCGCCAGTCTTGTGATCAAAGCCCTCTTTTTCTCCATGCCCAGTCTGAGCCGGATCTGCTGTGCATCCGGCAGGCGTCCGATCTCCCAGTGTGCGTTCCTCACCGGATCCAGATAAGCGTCCAGTATTTCCGCCATCCAGGAACGGATCTCAAAGCTGTCGTCCGCCTCCAGCACCTGAACCCATACATCCACGGAGATCTCCACGAACAGAGGCTCCGTCACATCCAGCTTTTCTTCATTCACGGACAGCTCGCAGCCCTCCAGCAGATGGGAAAGCAGCCTGGGCTGCAGGTAGCGGAAGGAGTGGGAGCCCGCTCTGTAATCCTTCATCAAAAGAACCAGGCTGATGCAGGCGTCCTCTCTCCTGCCGTCCCTCCTGATCCCGGTCACCGCTCTGGCCTGGGCAATGCCGGAGGAAAAATTCAGCGCCTCCCGCTCATAGTCCTGCGCGCTGATCAGCCTTCTGCGTCCGTTGATGAGCGCGCTTCCCCGGCGCAGGGCATTGTCCATGGATTCCATATCCATGCCTCCGTAGGCCCGTATGGGATTGGTGATCCGCTCCACAAACATCAGGTTCCCCATGCTGTCGGTGATGGTTCCCGGCCCCAGATTGGCTTCCTCGCCGTTGCAGCGGCGTACCGTCACCCGGAATGCAATATCCCGCGTCATCCTTGGAATACGCACGTGCACCCCGTCTCCGAAGCACAGGACGTTGTTCATCCGGTCCACCAGATAATGCCTGTCGGAGGGAAGGGAGAGGTCGAAGCTGTCCGTTTCCTCCCATTTCACATAAAATCTTTCTATCCTTCCCAGAAAATCGTACTCGGCCCTCACCCTGTCCGGCTCCCTCAAAAGCATGGCCTGCTTCTGGCTCTCGCTCCACTGCTCCGTCTCATTCACCCACACGTCCAGGGAAAGGATATTGCTGGCACTGATGGGAAACCGCATGTCAGGCCCGGCCTCATCCATATAGAAATCCTCCTCCGCCAGCGTTTCCACGTTCTCCACCTCCACGCCGTTGATTCCGATTCCTCTGATAACGGGCCGTCCCTCCTCCCCGCTCTCCAGCCTGCCGGTTACATCCTCCACCCGCAGCCAGTATGCCCTCTGGCCCTCCAGCTCCCTCTCCGCCATATTGGAGGGCGGCAGGAACAGGATACAGCCCGTGTGGGCCAGGCCGTCCGTATGGTCGGAAAGCTTCAGCCGTTCAAACCCTTCCCTGGTGGAATAGGAGACGGCAAAGCTTCCCCCGGAAAAGGCGTTTTCCTCCTCCAGCTCAAACAGGATGCTCACCGGCCCCTCCTCCGGGCGGGCGCTCAGTCCGATGTACAGCCCGGTCTGCCCATATCTGCTTCTTGTGAAAACAGGAACCGGTTCCCCGCCGCGCTGCAGCGCAAGCTCCCTTTTCCTGCTGCCGCATACGCTCACCATCCGCTCCGGCTCCAGATAACTCCCTGCATAGTGATAGGAGATGGTAAGCCCGGAAATCACCGGATAATGGTGGCAGGCAGGCTGCAGATAACAGCCGTCCGCCCGCAGCAGCATCAGCCGCAGGCAGCGCCCCGCATAGCCTCCCGCCTCCCCCTCCTGCCAGTCCGGCGGGCATCGGAAGCTGATGCAGCAGTCTCTCTCCTTTGTGAAAGCGAACATGGTCTTTACCGGAACGTCCGCATTCAGCCGACGCCATCCGGTTCCGTTATAGTATTCCAGGCTGACCTCCTGGGCGTAGACCTGGGCAGGCGTCTCTTTCAAAGCCCTCGGGGCTTTTCTTTTGATCACCCGCAGATCCTCCGCCTCCTCCTGCTTCGGCACAGCCGCCCTGTGTTCCTCGTATCCGAGATGAAATCGGATCTCCACCTGTGCTCCCGGCTTGGCAAAATACTCCCCATGCCCCAGGTAAAGCTCGGAAAACAGGTTCAGCGTCTCCCCAAAGGGAAGAAAACGCTCCGCTTCCAGCTCCGTCATGCCGTTCCAGACCATTTCCGGCTCCCTGGCCTCTCCCTCGGAGGAAAAGCCCAGTCCTTCTATGGTTATATCCTCCGCAGCGCTTTCCGCCTCCAGGGCCAGAAGGGAAAGCTCCTGCCCGCCCTCCGTCACCTTCCTGCATTTTCCATGCTTCCGGAAGGCCGCCAGTTCTTCTCCCACACGGCGCAGGCAGGTAATGGGCTCCCATCCCTCCTCCGTGAAGCAGGAGAGCCTGTAGCTGCCCGCCTCCAGACCATCCAGAAGCCTCTTGCCACCCTGTACGGACAGATAAATATTATTTTCCTGTACGTCGAATATATGGGAATGGTACAGAAGCAGGGCATTCCTCCCGTATCCCTCCCCCGAAAAATCGAACAGGGCGAAGGGGAGCCGGTCCGCCGTCCCCTCCGTCAATCCTGCTTCCGAAAGCGGAACTGCCTGCGGAAACGCACCCGATTCCGGGAACGCATCCGGTTCCCCGGGCACAGCCGCGTCCTCATCCCTCACATAAGCGATGGGAGGATAGTTTCCTATTAAGGGGATTACCCGCCCTGTCCTTCCGGACGCCATAAAAAGCGCGGTCAGAGACGCCTCCGCCAGGTAGATGCTGTGGGCCGTTTCAAAGATCAGGTTCTGCTCCTGCCTCCCGATCCCCAGAAGCCTGGTTCCCTTTGGCAGGGCCACGCCCGGAACGGTATTTTCCGCCACACACAGAAGCGCAACGCTGTGGGCCGGGAAGGCGGGCTTTAAGGAAATCCCCACCATATTGGCCAGCTCCACATAATAACGCTCCAGCAGCGTATTGTAGCGCTCCACATTTTCCTTCGTCCATTCCGCATAAAGCAGGGCCAGCACCGAACCCACGTCCGGGTTCTCCTCATCGAACTGCCATTCCGGCACGTAGGAGGCCGCAAGCGTCCTGATCCGTTCCAGAATATCCCTTTCCGTGCGCCTGTCCGCTCTGTATTCACTGGATAATGTCGTTGTCCATTGTCTCATATGTATCGCTCTTTTCTTCCGGCCCCGCATTCAGGTAGAATGGGAATACCATATTTTCTCTTACGCTGCTGTCCCTGATGGTATAGCTGATATTGATGAACAGGCATCCCGGCCTGCTTTCCCCGTCCATATCCACGTTCACATCCGTCACCCTGGGCTCCTGTGAGGAGATCGTGTCCGTAATATCAGAGGCCATCATCGTCAGCATCCCGCTCCCCATATCCGCAAAGGTATAGGACAGAAGATTGCTTCCGAATTCCGGCCTCATGAAACGCTCCGTCCTCTGGGTCATCAGGATCAGATAAATGCTTTCCTTTACGCTTTGGGAGCCGGAAGATGTGAGGAATCTCCCGGTAGTTTTGTTCACCTGGGGCGGAAATTTCATTCCTGTCCCCAGAAAAAGCTGATCTGCCATATTTTCCTCCGTGCCGGAGCGTTTTGGCTTCGGCCGCGGCGGAAAAACACGTATGTGTTTTCCCGACTGCGATCCACACAGCTTTGTGACGCTCCGGCACAAAACTGTCGATTGAAAATAAGCCGTCAGGCTTATTTTCAATCCTTCCTCCATTCCTAAGCGCCCTTGGCTCCTGCCACAGCGTCAGCCGATCTTCACCGGCGCCCCGGACAGGCTGGCCACTCCGCTGCTTTCCGCCTTCAGCGTGCCCGACGCGCTTAAGGACACGTTGGCCCCGTTCAGCTTGGCAGCCCCGCTGCTGTTGATATTGACGCTTCCTGAGGCGTCCACCTTAAGCTTGCTGCAGGTAATGCTCACCGTCCCGCTGCTGCCGTTCAGCGTCACCTCAATATTGTCTCCCACCTGTATCGTCAGCTTCTTCTCCGCCCTGATGCTCATGTGCCCCGATTCGGTTTTCAGCTCGATCCGGTTCTTTCCGGCCTTGTCGCTGACCAGGATCTGCTTCCTGTCATTGTCCAGAACCACCTTGTGGGCCTCTCCGGCGGTGTAAACGGAGATCTTATCCTTCGTCCCCTCTCCCTCCGGGGCGTCCTCGAACTCAATGGCGCTTCCGTTTTTGGTTACGATCCGCTTCAGCTGATTCCTCTCCTGGACCGACCGGGTGAGAAAACGGTTGTTATCCTTTGGGATACAGCCCACCACGTAAGGCTTTTCTATGTTTCCCTGTTCAAAGGCCAGCAGCACCTGATCGCCCACCTCCGGCAGAAAATAGTGGCCCCAGCCTTTGCCGCTGGAGGGCATGGCCACCCGCGCCCATTTCAGCTCGTTGGCGTTCTCATCCCGCACCGGAACGCGCACACAGACACGGCCCGGCATGGTTCTTTCATAATTCTTCGCCACCACGCCCACGGTCACTCCAAACATACGGTTATCCCCCGTATCCGTTTTCAGCGCCTGCTTCGCGGCAATTTCATCCATAATATCGTAAAAGCCCATGCTTCATCTCCATTCCTGAGCGTAAGCGGCGGGGCAGCGTCTGCCGTCAAAGCTATTCGTGACGCTCCGGCACAAACAGCCCTGTGAACAAGAAACCATGAGAATGATGGTTCGCCCCGCCTAAAGGCTGAGGCCTACAAACCCAGCCAGCCCGCAGCCGACGCGGCTCCTGCCAGCCCGCCGGACATGCCGCCCGCCGAAGCGGCTCCCGCAAGTCCCCCTCCGGAGCCGGTTTTCAGGCTGGCCGCCGCCCCCGTCAGCTTCGTCACATAGGTTCCGTCCCCTCTCAGCACATGCCTGACGCGGGTCAGATAAAAATCATTGTCAGCCCCGGTCCCCAGGCCGGAGAGGGTGATGAAATGGCCGGGAAGAAGCTCCGGTATTCCCACCAGCTCGCACTCCAGCCTGCCGAAGCGGTAGGAAATCTGCTCCATCAGGGAATCGGCCCGATCCTGGGCCTCCTCCCGTGAGGTGATCGTGGCGTCCAGATAGACCTTCTGGCTTCCCGACAGCAGCGGAGCAGCCCTGTTTCCCATGGAAATCCGGTTGGCCGACTTCTTCGACGCCTGGATCAGCTGTCCCTTCGCCACGTCAACTCCCCTGGCAATGACCGTCTGGGAAAGCCCCGTCAGGTCGTAGCTTACGTCAAAGCTCCTCATTCCCGTGTCCGGGCCGATGGACATCAGGATGGTCTTATCCGCCTTGGCCTTCCTGAAGTAGACGTTCCCGCATTCCGTAAAGAATTCATAATTATACTTCTTTGCCGCCTTCACCACGAATTCGTAATCGCTTTCCGCCGTCATCTCCACCGTCCTGTCGCTGACTGCTCCACCGGCTCCGGCCGCTCCCGCAC
>CAUWLJ010000040.1:0-31378 GCA_963559585.1 uncultured Eisenbergiella sp.
TTGATTGAACCGCCGTGTACCGAACGGTACGCACGGTGGTGTGAGAGGTCGGGGAAATAATATTTCCCCTCCTACTCGATTCAAACGATGAATTTTGCCTTTTTTTAAACGGCGGATTTTGCTTGTAACCACTGCCGGAATCAGTTATACTTAAAAGACAAGAAAACAGCCGTGCTCAGAGCGCGGCGGACAGGAGTTTTCATGGCAGACATAAGACCTTTCAGGGCGTTTCGTCCCGCGCCGGGGCTGGAGAAAGAGGTCGCGGCCCTTCCCTACGATGTATATAACAGAACAGAAGCCAGAGCGGAGGTGGAAGGGAACCCTTATTCTTTTCTTGCCGTCGATCGGGCGGAAACCCAGTTTGAGGATGGATGCGATCCCTATTCGGATCAGGTCTATGAGAAAGCCGGGAGCCTTCTTTCCGAATGGATACGGGAGGGCAGATTCGTACAGGAAAGCCGCCCCGCCTATTTTATCTATGAACTGGAGATGGATGGCAGAAAGCAGACCGGGATCGTCGCCTGCGCTTCGGTGGACGATTACCTGAACCAGGTGATCCGCAGGCATGAGAACACCAGACAGGAGAAGGAGATGGACCGGATCCGCCATGTGGATGCCTGCTGCGCGCAGACAGGCCCTATCTTCCTGGCATATCGTTCCAACGGGCAGATCAATGAGGTGACAGACCGGGTGAGACAGACCCCCTGCCTGTTTGAATTCACTGCGCCGGACGGGATCATTCACCGGGGCTGGAGAATAGACGGGAATGAGGATATTATGCTGTTGCAGCAGGCATTCTCCCGGGTGGAGACGGCCTATATCGCGGACGGCCATCACCGCTGCGCTTCGGCTGTGAAGGTGGCGCAGAGGCGCAGACAGGAGAAGCCCGGATATACCGGGCAGGAACCCTTCAATTATTTCCTCTCCGTGCTCTTTCCTGACGATCAGCTCCTGATCATGGATTACAACAGGGTGGTAAAGGATCTGAACGGGCTTACCCAGGAGGAGCTTCTGGACAAGATAGGGGAGAGCTTTGAGGTGGAGCCCATGCCCTGGCTGGAGGAAACGAAGGGGGAGAAGTCTGAGGAAGGAGAATGGACGGGTACGGGGCTCCGCCGAAGCCGTCCCTGCCGTCCTGACAGAAAGGGCTGCTTCGGCCTGCTGCTGGGGGGCAGATGGTATCGTCTGACAGTCAGGAAAAGCATACTTACCGATGACCCTGTGGAAGGGCTGGATGTGTCCATCCTGCAGAACCACCTGCTGGGGCCTGTGCTTGGGATCAGGGATCCAAGGACGGATAAGCGGATCGATTTTGTGGGAGGGATCAGAGGGCTTGAAGAGCTGGAACGGCGCTGCGGGCAGGACTGCGCCGCGGCCTTTTCCCTGTATCCTACCTCCATAGAGGAGCTGTTTGCAGTGGCGGACGCAGGGCTTCTGATGCCGCCCAAGTCCACCTGGTTTGAGCCGAAGCTTCGCAGCGGCCTGTTTATCCACAGCCTTTTGGAAGAAGATTATAATGCCGCTTGCGCGGCAGAATGAGAGGGGCGGGTGAACGCCCTGCGGGCTTTCACCCTAGAGCGTGATTGAAATGCCGCTTACGTGGCAGAATGAGAGGAAAGATCGAAAATAAGCCTGATGGCTTATTTTCAATCAACAGTTTTGTGCCGGAGCGTCACAAAACTGTGAGTATCGCAGGTGAGAAACCACATGCGTGGTTTCTCACCACGACCGGAGCAAAAAGCGCTCCGGCATGGAGGTAAAAATGAAGGAAAAATTATATCAGCTGATGAACTGGCCCAGGATCGAGGCGGTGATCTATTCCGAGGAGGATGATCCCCACAGGATACTGGGGCCGCACAGGGCAGGGGATTCCATTCTGGTTCAGGCTTTTTTCCCGGGTGCGCAGGAGGCGCAGCTATGCCTGGAAAATGGGAAAAAGGTAAGCATGGAGCTGGCGGATGAGGCGGGCTTTTTTGCGGCGCTCCTTCCGGGGAGGGAGATCCCGGATTATACCTACCAGGTGGTCTGGGAGGAAGGAAGGACGACCAGGGAGGGGGATCCCTACCGGTATGCTCCGGTGATACGCAGAAAGGACACGGAGCGCTTTGCAGCGGGCATCCATTACGAGGCATATCGGATGCTGGGAGCCCATATCTGCACCGTGGATGGAGTGCGGGGCGTGCATTTTGCAGTGTGGGCGCCCAACGCAGTGCGCGTCAGCGTGGCGGGGGATTTCAACCGCTGGGACGGCCGGATGCACCAGATGCGCCGCCTGTGGGATTCTGGTATTTTTGAGCTGTTCATTCCGGGAGAGCTGGAGGGACAGAATTACAAATATGAGCTGAAGGCAAAGGGCGGCCTGACCTATCTGAAGGCGGATCCCTATGCCTTCGGCCAGCAGCTTCGGCCCGACACCGCCTCTGTGGTGCGGGATATTGACGGCTTTGCCTGGGAGGATGAAGAATGGATAAAGCAGCGGGAGAATACTGATTTTACCAGGAAGCCTGTGAATGTGTATGAACTGTATCTGGGTTCCTTCCGCCGCCCGGAGGATGGCCGTCCCTATTGTAATTACCGGGAACTGGCTCCGGCCATCATCGATTATGTGAAGGAAATGGGATATACCCATATCGAGCTGATGCCTGTGATGGAGCATCCCTTCGACGGCTCCTGGGGCTATCAGGTGATCGGCTACTACGCCCCCACGGCGCGGTACGGTACGCCGGAGGATTTCATGTTTTTCATGAATGAAATGCACAAGGCCGGGATCGGCGTGATCCTGGACTGGGTACCCGCCCATTTTCCCAGGGACGCCTACGGCCTGTCCGCCTTTGACGGGACATGCCTGTATGAGCACCTGGATCCCAGGCAGGGCTCCCATCCCCACTGGGGAACCCTGATCTACAATTACGGCAGGCCCCAGGTATCCAACTACCTGATTGCCAACGCTCTGTTCTGGATCGAGCAGTACCATGCAGACGGTATCCGTATGGACGCGGTTGCATCCATGCTTTATCTGGATTACGGCAAGCAGGACGGCGAATGGGTGGCTAATCTCTATGGCGGCAGGGAAAACCTGGAGGCTGTGGAATTCTTGAAGCATGTGAACAGCATGATCCACAAACGGGGCAGGGGTGCTCTGTCCATTGCGGAGGAGTCCACCGCCTGGCCCATGGTGACGGGAGCCCTGGATGAGGGCGGCCTGGGCTTTGACATGAAGTGGAATATGGGATGGATGAACGATTTCCTGGGTTATATCAGACAGGATCCCCTTTTCCGCTCCGGCTGCCACAATGCCCTCACCTTCAGCATGGTATATGCCTACAGCGAACGATTCATGCTTGTGTTGTCCCATGATGAGGTGGTGCACGGCAAAGCCTCCATGATCGGCAAAATGCCGGGAAGCAGAGAGGAGCAGTTTGCAGGCTTAAAGGCAAGCTACGGCTACATGATGTGCCATCCGGGTAAAAAGCTTCTTTTCATGGGGCAGGATATAGGCGAATACGAAGAATGGAACGAGAACAGACAGGTAAGGTGGGAGCTTCTGGAGGAGCCGGAGCACAGAGGGCTTGCGGATTTCGTGAAGGCCTTAAATCATCTGTATACCAGTCACTCCGCCCTGTATCTGAAGGATACGGACTGGGAGGGCTTTGAGTGGATCGACTGCATCAGCGCCAACGACTGTACCCTTTCCTTCCTGAGAAAAGGGGAGAAGCCGGAGGACATGCTTCTGGTGGTTCTCAACTTTGCCAACGTGGAGCGCAAAAACTACCAGGTAGGCGTGCCCTTCCCTGGAAAATATAAGGAGATCCTGAACTCCGATGCAGTGGAATTCGGCGGACAGGGCAGGATCAACGCGAGAGTGAAGGCTTCCCAGGAGGAGCCCTGGGACGGAAGGGAGCATTCCATTAGGATGAACCAGGCCCCCTTGAGCGTGAGCGTCTTTGCCTGCCAGCCCTATACGAAAGAAGAACTGAAGGAGCAGGCAAAGAAAAAAGCTGAAAAGGAAAAGGAGCGCCGGGCAAAGGAGGCCGCCAGAAGGAAGGCTGGAAAGAAGGGCGCAGTGAAGCCATCTGCCGCTCAGAATCTGAAAGAGGAGCTGGCGCAGAGAGTGTTTGAGACTGATGCGCAGATTTCAGAGAAGGGCGAGGTGGAAAAGCCCGTGAAGGTGACCCGGGGACGCAGAAAAACGGAGAAAAAATAAATGGGAAAATTAACGGCGGTTTATTTGACGGCGGAGGTATCGCCGGAGGAGGTGGCGCTGGGAGAGCAGATCATGGGAATCATACCTGACTCTGTGATAGACCTGGTGATCCGCGTGGCCTTCTGTATTGTGGTATTTTTGGTGGGAAGCCGGATCATCAGTCTAATCAGAAGGATTGTGCGGGACGCTCTGCGCAGAGGGAGTGCCAGCGAGGAGGTGAAGCAGTTTCTGGATTCCACCCTGCGCTTCGGCCTGTATACGGTGCTTATCTTTCAAATCGCCATCCGTCTGGGCGTGGACGCCACTTCCATCGCCACACTGCTTGGTTCGGCGGCGGTAACGGTGGGCCTGGCCTTCCAGGGCAGCCTGAAAAATTGTATCGGCGGCGTGCTGATCATGATTCTCCATCCCTTCCGGGTGGGGGACTACATTATGGAATCCGCCTACAACAATGAGGGGACGGTGGTGGAGATCAGCGTATTCTATACGAAGCTGGCCACCATCGACAACAAGATCATTCTGGTTCCCAACGGGTATCTGGCGGACACCAGCATTACCAACGTGACCAATGAGGAGAACCGCCGGCTGGAAATCAAGGTAGGCATTTCCTATGATTCCGATATTCGTGCCGCCAAGGAGATTCTTCAGGGACTGGCAGAGGAGGAGGAACGGATCTGTAAGGACAGGGAGCTTGCCGTCTATGTGGATGCGCTTGGGGACAGCAGTGTGATGCTTGGCATGCGGGTATGGACGCCCACCAGCGATTACTGGGCGGTAAAATGGTCGCTTCTGGAGAAGATCAAATATGCCTTTGATGAAAAAGGAATTGCGATCCCTTATCCCCAGATGGACGTGCATGTGAACCCCCAAAAAACTCTTACCGGCCGGAATACCGTATCATCCGGGGGAAAAGAATGATATAAGAAACATCAACAAACGAATATTCGACCCATAAAGTGCTTGCAAAAACAGGAAACATCCAGTATAATAGCCCTTGTCGGTAAGATGCTGGAATGGCGCAGTTGGTAGCGCAACTGATTCGTAATCAGTAGGTCGAGGGTTCGAGTCCCTTTTCCAGCTCTATCACAACAGCAAAGAGGCTGATTGATACAATCAGCTTCTTTTTCTTAAATAAAAACAGAAATGCAGAGGAGAGAAGCCAATGAAGCCATACAAAGACAGAAGCAGAGAAGAACTGTTGGCATTGAAGAAGGAACTGGAAGCCGAATACGGAAAAGCCCAGGCGCTTGGCCTGAAGCTGGATATGTCCAGGGGAAAGCCCTCTGCACAGCAGCTGGATCTTTCCATGGAGATGATGGATGTATTGAACAGCGACACCGATCTGAAATGCAGGGAAGGCATCGACTGCCGTAACTATGGTGTGATTGACGGCATTCAGGAGGCGAAGGAGCTGCTTGCGGAGCTGATCGAGGTTGGGCCGGATAAGATCATTATTTACGGTAATTCCAGCCTGAACGTGATGTATGACACGGTGGCACGCTCCATGACCCACGGCGTGTGCGGAAGCACCCCATGGTGTAAGCTTCCTTCGGTGAAATTTCTCTGCCCCGTGCCCGGCTATGACAGACATTTTGCCATTACCGAGTATTTCGGTATCGAGATGATCAACGTCCCCATGAATGAGGACGGCCCGGATATGGATCTGGTGGAGCGCCTTGTGAGCGAGGATGAGGCCATCAAGGGAATCTGGTGCGTTCCCAAATATTCCAATCCGCAGGGAATCACCTATTCCGATGAAACGGTTCGCCGTTTCGCAGGATTAAAGCCCGCCGCGTCCGATTTCCGTATCTACTGGGACAATGCCTACAATGTGCATCACCTGTATGAGACAGAGCAGGATACCATTCTGGAGATTCTGTCTGAGTGTGAGAAGGCGGGAAACCCTGACATGGTGTACAAGTTCAGCTCCACCTCCAAGATCAGCTTTCCCGGCTCCGGCGTGGCGGCCATCAGCGCTTCCCCTGCCAATCTGAAGGACATCAGGAAGCAGATGGGGATTCAGACCATTGGCCATGATAAGCTGAACCAGCTCCGCCATGTGAGATTTTTTAAGGATCTTGACGGCATCAAGGCTCATATGATGAAGCATGCCGCTATCATGAGACCCAAGTTTGAGGCCGTTCTGGAGATTCTGGAAAGGGAGCTTGGCGGCCTGGAGATCGGCTCCTGGCTGAAGCCGAGAGGAGGTTATTTTATTTCCTTCGATGCAATGGACGGCTGTGCCAGAGAGATCGTAGCCAGGGCAAAGGAGGCTGGTGTAGTGATGACGAATGCGGGAGCTACCTATCCTTATGGAAGGGATCCTCACGACAGCAACATCCGTATCGCCCCCTCCTTCCCGCCGCTGGATGAGCTGATCCAGGCAGCCAACATTTTTGTACTGTGCGTGAAGCTGGTAAGTATAGATAAATTACTGGAAAACATGTAAAGGCATAACTCCCACCGCAGGCATGGCTGTCTGGCTCGCTGCCCGTGGGAATAAAAGAGCCTCCGCTGCCATGCGCCCGACGCAGGCAGCGTTTTTTAAAGACAGGGTACAGGAGGGCGGAAAATGATCGAACTTTTGATGAAACGGAAATCCATGCGTGTGTTTGAGGAGCGTCCCGTGTCTGACGAGACGAAAAGGACGCTTCTGCAGGCTTCCCTGCGGGCGGCGACGGCGGGGAATATGACTCTTTACACCATTATAGATGTGACAGATCAGGAGCTGAAGGAGAAACTGGCTGAAACCTGTGACCATCAGGCTTTCATTGCCCAGGCGCCACTGGTGCTCATCTATTGTGCGGACTACAGACGCTGGTATCGGGCTTTCTGCCAGGTGGAAAAGCAGGTGCGCCATCCCTCCTATGGAGATTTTATGCTTGCGGCGGAGGATGCGGTAATCGCGGCACAGACGCTTGTGACAGCGGCGGACGCTCTGGGGCTGGGTACCTGTTATATCGGGGATATTTTGGAAAATTATGAGATTCACAGACAGCTCCTTTCCCTTCCCGACTATGTGGCGCCCATAGCCATGGTAGTGGGCGGGTATCCCACCAGACAGCAGAAGGAGAGAAGCCAGCTTCCCCGCTTCGCACTGGAGGATATCGTATTTGAAAACGGGTATGATACGGAGCGCTCTGACCGTTTGATGGAGATGCTTGATAGACGCGGGGACTGGAAGGATGATCTTCCCGGCCACCTGAGGGCTTTTTGCAGGAGAAAATGGAACTGCGCTTTTTCAGAGGAAATGTCCAGATCGGTGAAGGTTATGCTGGATGCCTGGACAGAGGCAGAGTGCTGTTGTGAGGAAAAGGGAGACAGGAATGGCTGCGGGAAACTGTGAGTGCTGTGCGTTTTATACCTGGGATGAGGACTATGAATGCTACATCTGTGAAATGGATCTGGATGAGGATGAGATGATCCGGTTTTTGAGCGCTTCCTTTGATAATTGTCCTTATTTTCGGAACGGCGACGAGTACCGGGTGGTGCGCAGGCAGATGTAGGAGAGCCGGAGTCCGGAAAGCTTCGGCATGGAGGAAATCATGAACGAAACAAATGCCCTTGTTCTGGAATGTGCCATGCAGGCTGGAAAGATTCTGCTGTGCAACGGTGCGGAGATCTTCCGTGTGGAGGAGACGATCCTGCGCATCTGCGGACATTACGGTGTGGAGTCGGAAAAGGCTTTCGTACTCAGCAATGGTATTTTTATTACTGCGGGAAGCGAGAAAGAGGCCTCCTTCGCCAGGGTGGAGCATATTCCGGTAAGAGGCGCCAGGCTCGACCGGGTGGCGGCGGTAAACCAGCTTTCCAGGCAGATCGCGGAGGGAAGGTATACCATAGAAGAAGTGAAGGAGCGGCTGGATGAGATTGAAAGCCTGCCGGGGAAGCCGGCCTGGGCCAGGATACTGGCATCCACGGTGGGCTGCGCCTGCTTCTGCCTGATGTTCGGCGGGAGCGTGATGGACTGCGTGGGGGCGGGAATCACAGGGTTTCTTCTATATTTATATGTCCTGAAGGTGTTCGATCCCCATTTGTCCAAGATCATTGGAAATATAGGGGGCGGGGCACTGGTGACGGTGCTTTGTATCCTGCTGCACCACATTCATCTGGGGGATGCGGTTAACCATATGATCATTGGAGCCATCATGCCCCTGGTTCCGGGGATTCCCTTCACCAATGGGGTAAGGGATATTGCGGACGGAGACTACATAGCGGGCTCCGTCCGGCTGCTGGATGCACTTCTGGTTTTTGTGTGCATCGCGGTGGGAGTGGGAGCCGTGATTACCCTGTATCACAGACTGACGGGAGGGGTGGTGCTATGATGCTGGCAGCACAGTTTGCAGCGGCGGTGATGGGAACCGTGGCTTTTTCCCTCCTTTTCGGTGTGCCAAGGCGATTCTATCCCTACTGCGGCCTGATCGGCGGCGCGGGCTGGCTCCTTTACTGTATCCTGACCCGTTGGATGAGCGCGGCGGGAGCCACCTTTCTGGCAACTGTGGCGGTACTGCTCCTGTCCAGGCTGTTTGCGGTGCGGAAGAAATGCCCGGTGACCATTTTCCTGATTTCCGGTATTTTTTCCCTGGTGCCCGGAGCGGGCGTGTACTGGGCGGTCTTTTACATGGTGACGGATCAGCTTTCCCTGTCTCTGGAGGCGGGGCTGGCGGCGCTGAAGGCGGCTGGGGCCATCGTGCTGGGAATTGTGTGCGTGTTTGAGCTGCCCCAGAAGGTATTCCGGGCGGCGGCAGGACAGAAGGAGGGAGAGAAGAAGCCCTATATGGACGCCACCCTGCGCAAGGGCGGCAGTGAAAAGAGTGGAATGTAAAAGCAAAACAGCTTCTGTTGAAGATCCGGGACAGAAATGGGAAGCGGGGCCTTTTTCGGAGCAGAACGCAAAAGGCCCGCCATTGTTTCCGGCAGCCGGGCCGGCAGACTGGAATGCTCAGATCTGCCTCTCCCGTTCCGTATATTCGCTTCGCAGCCTGCGGTTCCGTTTATGGGCTTTGATCAGGGTAAAAAATTTATTGTAGAACCAGAACGCATATACCAGCACGGTGTTCACCTTCCCGATGCGTTCCTTGGTGGTTCTGCGGTAGAGCGTACCTCCGCAGCCGGCTACCTCCCCTGCCCTGATGCAGTTGATCAGGTCGGTTTCCGTCTCCACGGTATCGGGAATTTCGGTGTAGGCCAGCCCCACACAGTCGGTTTTATGGGAATCGCTCCCGGCCACGCCGGGCTTGTGGTACTTTGCGGCCAGACGGCAGGCGGTGGCGTTGGACTCCTCGTCCTCACAGGCGTTGAAGATTTCCACAAAATCAAAATGTTCCACCACCTTGGGATCCCGCCGGTAGGTTCTGGTATTGCGGAAACTCATGTATTTCTCTCCGCAGGGATGTGCGGGCCCCAGAATGCCGCCGTAGGAGTGAACCAGCGAGATCAGGATGTGGATGGGAAGCCCGCGAAGCTCCAGAATGCGAAGCTTGACGGTTTCAGGCACGATCACAAGAATATGCCCCGCTCCAAGGGTATCATATTCGATGCCCTTAAAAACCTTGAAATCTGTATATTTTTTTCCCTTCAGGTTCTTCTTCCAGTACCGGTAGCCGTTGTAGGTGTCGTGGTCGGTAACCACCATACCACCGAAGCCTCTGGCCTGCAGCAGCTCGATATATTCCTCCATGGAAACCCGGCTGTCAATGGAACCCTCTTTCACATGGCAGTGCATGTCGATCTTCATATCGAACATACCTCCTCTCTAAGGTTTATTGTAGCCGAATAAATGGGATTTGAAAAGGGGATTGATAAAAAATAAAATACAACGTTCCATTTTGGACATGTTAATGTTAGAATAGGAAAAGAGCGCCGGAAAAGCTGGGGAGGAAATGGACAAAGCGGCGTGAAAACAAACAGGGAGAGGTGGCTGTATCTATGTTGAATATATTTGCGGAAGGAGCCGGCAGCAGGCTGACGGCTTTTATTGGAATTCTTGCGGCATTTGCCGTAACCTGTATTGTGATGGAGAAATGCAGAGGGCTGCTTCCCCAGGATCAGGGAAGGGCTTTTGCGGTGGATGGCGCGAAGTCTGCGGGAAAGCCCAGAGGGGCAGGCTTTCTGTTCGTTCTGGTCTTTATCGGGGCGGCGCTGCTCTTCGGCAGGGTGGACAGGGAGCTGCTGATCTATCTGATCCTGACGGGGGCGGCCATGATTACGGGCTTTTTGGACGATTGCTCCAAAACGCCCTGGGGAGAGTACAAGAAGGGACTTCTGGATCTGATCATTGCGGTAATGACGGCGGTGACCTTCCTGAACTTCAATTCCAGCCAGGTGACGATCCTGCTTACCCGGACGGTGGTGGAGCTTCCGGCGTGGCTGTTCGCCCTGCTGGCCGTGGTGCTGGTATGGACCTCCATCAATGTGACCAACTGCTCCGACGGAGTGGACGGGCTGTCCGGGACGCTGACCATCATAACGCTGATGACCCTTTACCTGGTGGAGCTTCTGAGAGACCGGGGAGAAGGCCTTTCCTACCTGATTCTTCTGTTCTGTGTATGTATTCTGGGGTATCTGTGGTACAATGCCACTCCCAGCCGGCTGATGATGGGAGATGCCGGTTCCAGGGCCATGGGGCTGTTCATCAGCATTGCGGTACTGAAGACGGGAAGCCCGTTTCTGTACATCCCGGCGGCTCTGGTGCTGATTCTGGACGGAGGGCTGGGGCTCTTGAAGGTGTCCCTTCTGCGCTTTCTGAAGATCCGGATTCTCACCAGGGTGCGCACCCCCCTGCATGACCAGGCCAGAAAGGTATGGGGCTGGTCCAATACCCAGACCGTTTTCCGGTTTGCCATCATTCAGATCATGCTGTGCGCCGCAGTGATTTATGTTGCATTGCCGTAGGGCCCATGATAAAATAATTGCCATGATGAGGGGAGACACTTTCAGAAAGGATAGAACGAATGAAAAATGAACTTTTTTCGATAGGCCCCTTTACCATCTACGGATATGGATTAATGATCGGTATTGGCGTGGTTGCCGCGTATGTGACGGCGGAAAAGAGAGCGCAGAGGCTGAAGCTGGATCCGGAGAGGATCTTCGGTCTGGTGCTGTGGTGTCTGATTTCAGGCTATATTGGCTCCAAGCTGCTGTTCTGCATCACTGTTTTGGATCAGCTTGTGAAGGATCCGTCCTTCTTTTTCAGATCCATTCAGAATGGCTGGGTGGTATACGGGGGCCTGCTGGGAGGGATACTGGGCGGTTACCTGTACTGCAGATGGAAAAAACTGAACTTTCTTTCCTATTTTGACCTGGCCCTCCCGTCGGTGGCACTGGCCCAGGCCTTCGGACGGATCGGCTGCTTTCTGGCGGGCTGCTGTTATGGACGGCCTACGGACGGCCCGTTTGGAATTACCTTTACGGACTCTGCCTATGCGCCTAACGGGGTTACCCTCATTCCTACCCAGCTGATTTCCAGCGGGCTGGATTTCCTGCACTTTTTCATCCTGCTCTGGATTGCCAGGAGGAAGAAAGCGGAGGGCTGGGTAGGCGGCTTCTACCTGATCTTTTACAGCGTGGGAAGATTTTTCCTGGAGTTTCTGCGCGGCGATATGGAAAGAGGACAGGTGGGCGGGCTGTCCACGTCCCAGTTTATTTCCGTTTTCACGCTGATTGCAGGAATCGGAATCGTGATTTTATCCACCAGAATGGCCAGGGCCGGAGTGAAAGCGTTCCAGGTGGGAGAGAACGGAACGGCCCTTACGGAGGAGGACAGGGAGCGGGCGGAGGAGAAGGAGGCTGAATGACTCCTTCCTGACGCTGCAGACCGGTAAACGGGAAGGAATCATCTGCGCTCTGCCCGCATAGATAAGAATAGACGAAAACCAGGATGGGGCGGGGAAGCTTTCCGGGATACGGAAACGGCTTCCCATCCCCTTCTTTTCCCTGGGGCCGTTTGGAGATGGAAGGCTGTCTGCCGGCGAATGGATGCCGGTGACGCAGCCGGGACAGAATGGAGGCTGGACATGAATATCGTGGATATGCACTGCGACACCATATCGGCTTTGCTGGCGGCAAAGCGTGAGGGACGGATGGAGGAAACACTCCGTCAGAATCACCTGCACATAGATCTGGAGAAGATGAAGAGGGGCGGTTACCTGCTGCAGAATTTTGCTCTGTTTATTCATATGCCGGATCAGGAGGATCCCTTTGAGGAAGCGCTGCGAATGGCGGATCTGTATGAGCAGGAGCTTGCAGGGAGCCGGGATCTGATCCGTCCTGCATACTGCTATGCAGATATCGAGCGTAACCGCAGGGAGGGGCTGATGTCCGCTGTGCTGACGGTGGAGGAGGGCGGCGTCTGCAAGGGAGATCCGGTGTATTTAAGGACACTGTATCGTCTGGGCGTGCGTATGCTGACGCTTACCTGGAATTTCCCCAATGAACTGGGATGGCCGAACCTGGAGCAGCCTGGGACGCAAACGATCGGGACAGAGCCGTCGGAAACGCTCCGTTCAGGCCGGGCACAGCCCATGGATGGTAAGGCGGATTTCGTGCCGGATCTGCGGAAGGTGAACGCTGTGCAGGGGCTGACGGAAACCGGAATCGAATTCATCCGGGAAATGGAGCGGCTGGGGATGATCGTGGATGTGTCCCATCTGTCGGATAAGGGCTTCTGGGACGTGGAGCGCACACTGAGCGGTCCCTTTGTGGCCAGCCATTCCGATGCCAGAGCGGTGTGTAACTGCTGTCGGAATCTGAGTGACGAGATGATCCGCGCTCTGGCGCAAAAGGGAGGCGTTACGGGGCTGAATTTCTGCGCCGCCTTCCTGGAGGAGCCGGAGAAAAGAGGCGCCCGTGCCACAATTTCTTCCATTGTGGGGCACGCGAAGCATATCGTGAAGGTGGGCGGAGAGGACTGTCTGGGGCTTGGAAGCGATTTTGACGGGATCGGAACCCATGATGAGCTGCCGGATGCCTCCTGTATGCCCCTGATGGCGGAGGCCCTTTTGAAGGGAGGCTTCACAGAAAGACAGGTGGATAAAATTATGGGTGGAAATGTGCTCAGACTTTATCGGGAGGTTCTGAACTGACCAGAGCGTGTTTGAAAATTGCTTTCTGCCAGATGTGCGTCCCAATTTGTGGCAAATATACCGCGAAGTGGGGCGTGCAGATGGCGGGAATGAATGTTCAAACACGCTCTAGGCCTGGAAGGAAAGGTGTGCGGATGGATAAAGAGAAGAAAAAGAGACTGAAGGAATATAAAAGAAACTACCGGAAAAGAAACAAAAAAGGGTTTTCCTATTCCTTTGGCAGAATAGTGAGACGGGCCAGAAGATGGATCAGAGGACAGGCAGAACAGCAGGAGGGAAGCAGGAGAGCGCTCCTTGCGGGAGCAGCGGCTCTGCTTCTTGCATGCAGCGCTGGCCTGGCCGTATGGGCCGTGCTGCGCCTTCTGCCCGGGAAGGAGGGAGAGCCGGAGGCCGCCCTTCCGGTTCAGACGGTGGAAAATGGCGGAGAAGAGAATCCGCAGCAGAGCCGGCCCCAGGAACAGCCTGACATGGAGCCTCTGCTGGAGAACGCTTATCCGCAGGTGAACGAGCTGGTCAACCGTTATTTTGCGGCTTTGACTGCCGGAGACGTGGAGACGCTGACGGCTCTGCGGGACAATACGGAGAACAAGGAGCTTCTGCGGATGCAGGAGAACGGCTCCCGTATAGACAGCTACAACAATATCAGCTGCTATACCAAATCCGGCGTGGAGCCGGACTCCTATGTGGTATTTGCCTATTATGAGGTGAAATTTGACGGGGCGGAAACTGCCCTTCCGGGTATCACTCCCCTGTATGTGTATAAAAACGAAGAAGGAGAGTATCTCCTGCATGATCTGGAGCAGAAGGATGAGCAGGCAGACCGTGCCGGCGCCGTGGCGGCCCAGGAGGATGTGGTGCAGCTTTATGCCAGGGTAAGCGAGGAATATCAGAGACGCCTGCAGGAGGATGAGGGGCTGGCAGCCTACATGGAGGAGTATACCCACAGCATGGCGGCGGCGGTGGGAGAAGCCCTGGAGCAGCAGTCCATGGAGCCGTCGTCAGAGGCGGCTTCGGAAGAAACGAAGGACGTTCAAAATGACTCCGGGGGACAGGATATTTCTGCCGGTGAGAGCGGTGCTGACGAGGACAGCTCTGCCGGAGCCTCATACGGAACGGCGTCCCAGGTGCCAAACAGCGGGATGTACACGGTGACGGAGACGATCAATGTGCGCAGAAGCGCCAGCGAAACCTCGGAGAAGCTGGGAACCTGCTTCCCCGGTGAGCAGGTGGAGATCCTGATGAAGCAGGCGGACGGCTGGACGCGGGTCAGCTACAAGGGACAGACTGGCTATGTGAAGTCGGATGTACTGAAATAAGAAGCCGGATGTACTGAAATAAGAGGCGGCAGATATGAGGGGAGTATCATGACGAAAGAGAAAAAGGACAGAATGCAGAGACAGGAGAGCGGAGCAGAAGGCGGCGGAAAGGAGCTGACCAGGGATCTGACCAACGGTTCCCCGCTGAAGCTGATTCTTGGATTTGCATTCCCCATGTTCCTGGGGATGCTGTTCCAGCAGTTTTATAATATGGTAGACACCGTTATCGTGGGCAGATTCCTGGGGGTGAACCAGCTGGCAGGGGTAGGCTCCACAGGCTCTCTGAACTTTCTGGTGCTGGGCTTCTGCATGGGGCTGTGCAACGGCTTTTCCATTCCTGTGGCCCAGATGTTCGGAGCCAGAAAGGAAAAGGATCTGCGCAGATTTGTGGCAAACTGTGTCTGGCTGGGCATCGGGTTTTCCGTGTCCATCACAGGTGTGGTTGTGGTATTCTGCCGCAGGATTCTGGAGCTGATGCGCACACCGGAGGAGATTTTTGAATATGCCTACCTGTATATCCTGATCATTTTCTGGGGAATCCCGTTTATTTTCCTGTACAACATCCTGGCGGGAATCCTGCGTTCACTGGGAGATTCCAGATCGCCGGTGCTCTTTCTGGCATTCTCTTCCTTATTAAATGTGGCTCTGGATCTGGTGTTTATTCTGGTGCTCCATATGGGAGTGGAGGGAGCGGCCCTGGCCACGGTGATCTCCCAGGCTCTGTCCGGTGTGATCTGCCTGTTCTACATGGCAAAGAAATTTCCCATCCTTCATATTACGGGGGAGGAGTGGAAGCCGCGTCCCTCCTATATGGGAAAGCTGTGCGCCATCGGCATTCCCATGGGGCTGCAGTATTCCATCACAGCCATCGGCTCCATCGTGATCCAGTCGGCAGTGAACAGCCTGGGAGCCGCAGTGGTGGCCGGTGTGACGGCGGCACAGAAGCTGTACTCCTTCGTGGCCTGTCCCATTGAAGCGCTGGGAGCCACCATGGCGCCCTACAGCGGACAGAACATGGGCGCAGGCAGGATTGACAGACTGGGAAAGGGGATCTGGGCTGCATCCCTCTGCGGCTTTCTCTATGGGGCTGTGGCGCTGGTGATGGTGCTTCTGTTTGGAGGGGAGATGTCCCTGCTTTTCCTGGAAAGCACGGAGACGGCGGTGATCGGCTACTCCACCCGGTTCCTGACCGCAGCCTCCGCCGGACTGTGCCTGCTTACCCTGGTGAATGTGGTGCGCTTTACGATCCAGGGAATGGGATTTTCCGGCTTCGCCATGACGGCGGGCCTGTTGGAGATGATTGCAAGAACTCTGGCCGGCGTGGTTCTGGTGCCGCTGATCGGCTTCTGGGGTATCTGCCTGGCTCACCCGCTGGCCTGGCTTTTTGCAGACGCATTTCTGGTCCCCGCGTTCTTCTATTGCAGGAAAAGGCTGGAGAGCAGCATGCATGCAGGATAAAAAAGAGGATCAAAAAAGGACAGTATCCGAATAGGTGCTGTCCCTTTTTTGATCTTTTTTTGCATGACAGATTGATAGAAAAGAACGTCTGCGCGCTCTCCTGTGCGCCGTTATGGCCGGATCACGGCTCCTGCTCCCGAAGATAACGGAGATAAGCGGCATATTTTCGCAGCTGGTGAAGCTCCTCAGGCGTAAAATCGGCGATTTCGATCTGAAGCGCCTGCCTGTCCTCCGGCAGACGGGCAAGAGAGCCGGAAAGCTGCTCCAGCTCATCGGTGGTGATAGAAAGTGCGTGGCAGATGGCACATACTGTATGGTATCCTGACTTCTCCACACCGTTTTCCATAATAGATTTTACGGTGGAATAGGGGATGCCTGTGGCCTTCACAATGTCAGCAATGCTGATGTGCCGCTGCTGCATCAGCGTTCTAAGTATCTCGTGTCTTTTCATTTCCAAAATCTCCTAACCTCCAATATAGCTTATTTTATTTTCTTTGTCTACCTATAATAAGGCCTTCTACAGATTGGTGGTAACGGGCCTGTTGAAAGTTTTGCGTTGCAAAAGAGGCCCGCTCACTCCTGAAGCCCGCTCTTACGTCTCAAGCGTCAGGCGTTTGAGGCTGCTGTGAACAGCAGAGAACTGTTACGGCCTGTACGGCATATCGCAAAACAGACTTGACAATCGCGACATAATGCAATAAAATGACATTAAATTGCAGTGTGTCGCAATTTGTCGAGGTGATCACAGTGATTACAGTTGATTGTAGTAATTTATTAAAGGAAATGTCCATAAGAGGGATTTCCCTTCAGGAAATAGCGGCTCTCCTTAACGAAAGCGAGGATACTGTTGCTTCCAGAATACAGGGAAGGACGGAATGGATCTATGAGGAGGTTATTACAATCAGGAATGCGATGTTTCCCGAATGCGAATTGAATTATTTATTTCGACCCGAAGTAATGTAGCATCAGAAGGTTTCTGTCTTTCCCAGACATGGTAAAAAATGGCGGGGGGGGGGGTAGAAACCTTTTGTACGGAAAAAAGGATCCAGGAAGCGTAAGGATGAAAAAGGCATTAATAGTAACGACCATAAGCGGCTTTGTCCCACAATTTGAAATGAATAACGTGCGTCTGCTTCAAAGGCTGGGTTACCAGGTTCATTATGCGTCCAACTTTGATCATCCTGTGTATGAGTATGACGCCTCCCTTTTTCAGAAGGCGGGGATCAGAACACACCATATCGCAATCCAAAAATCCCCGTTTGGCATTCCGGGCAACCTGAAGGCGCTGGCCCAGCTGAGAGCGTTGATGGCCAGAGAACGCTTTGACCTGATCCACTGCCACAATCCCATGGGGGGCGTGCTGGGAAGAATGGCCGCCTGCAGCAGCGGGAGGGGAGCGGTGATGCTCTACACTGCCCATGGCTTCCATTTTTATAAGGGCGCTCCCCTGAAGAACTGGCTGCTTTACTATCCGGTAGAACGTTTCCTGGCACGGTTCACGGATCATTTAATTACGATTAACCGGGAGGACTATGAACGGGCCGTCGGCTTCCGTTTAAGGAGCAGGGGACGCGTCTGGAAGATCCCGGGGGTGGGACTGGACGTACAGAGGTTTCATCCGGGCCGTATCAGCAGAGAAGAGCAGAAAAAGGAACTTGGCTTTCCGCCGGAGGGATTTCTCCTGCTGTCTGTGGGTGAATTGAACGCCAACAAGAACCATGAGACGGTGATCCGGGCCATGGCCTCCATGAAGGAGGAGGGCCTTTACTATGGGATATGCGGGAGAGGGGCGGAGAAGGAACGGCTGAAGGAGCTGACTGCCCAGCTGGGCCTTGACGGACATGTGAAGCTGCTGGGATACCGGAAGGACATTGAGAGGGTGCTTCAGGCAGCGGACTGCTTCGTTTTCCCCTCCAGAAGAGAAGGCTTCGGTATGGCTTCCGTGGAGGCCATGGCCTGCGGGATTCCCATGATTACATCCGACTGCCGGGGCACACGTGAGTACATGCAGGACGGTGTGACAGGAATCATGTGTCAGGCCAACCGGCCGGAAGCCTATGCCCATGCCGTCCGGTGGATGCTGGGTCATGAGAGGGAGCGGGAGCAGATGGGCGCAGCCTGCCGCAACGCGGCCTGCCGTTTCAGCAGGGAGGCCACGGAGGAGGTCATGCGGGTGATCTACGACCAGGCTGACAGGAGAGAATGAAAAGAGCCGCAGAAGGCGGCAGATGGGTGGAGAGATGAATTCTGAGATACTTGTTACGGTGGTGATGGGCGTATACAACCAGCACAACCGGGAGGAGCTGGATGCGGCGGTGCGCTCGATCCAGAATCAGACCCTGCGGGAATGGGAGCTGATCATCTGCGATGACGGTTCGGAAGGCAGGGCGGCAGAATATCTTCGGTATTATGAGAATCTGGAGGACAGGATACGGGTGATCCGTCACAGGGAAAACAGAGGACTGGCCGCCACGCTGAACGCCTGTATCCGTGAGGCGAGAGGGGCCTACATAGCCCGCATGGATGCGGACGACATTTCCTGCCCCACACGGCTGGAGACGGAGTACCGCTTCCTGGAGCAGCACCCGGAATATGCCTTTGTGGGCTGCAACGCCCAGCTGATCGATGAAAACGGGATCTGGGGAAGCAGGCAGATGCCGGAGCGGCCCCGCAACCGGGATTTCCTCCCTTACTCGCCTTTCATCCATCCTGCCGTCATGGTGCGCAGAGAGGTCTATCTGAAAAGCGGCGGCTACTATGTGTCCAGGGAAACCTGGAGATGCGAGGACTACGAGCTTTTCATGCGCCTTTATGCCCAGGGCTATCGGGGCTACAACATACAGGAGAACCTGTTCCTGTACCGTGAGGACAGGCTCAGCTACGCCCGCCGCAGATTCCGCTACCGGGTGGATGAAGCCAGAATCAGGCACAGGAACTTCAAAAACCTGGGAGTGGGACGGCTTCCCTGCATGCTCTATACCATCCGTCCCATCCTGGGAGGGCTGATCCCCAGGGGATTGTTGATGTATCTAAAACGAAGAAAGGTTGTATACAGGCAGCTTCATGACAAGACTTACAGCAGCGCAGGAACCATGCAAACGGAATAGCTACCGCAGATATCTGGGAAGCACGCCCGCGTTTCTGGCGGTGTCCGATCTGGGCTGGGAGGCCTGTGAAAAACAGGACGCCCAGGCGGCGGCCTGCCTGTACGCCCTGTTTCCCGTCCTGCTTGCCTTTGTGTGCCATACCCTGAAGGCTGCGGCGGCAGAAGGGAAGGAGCGGCTGTACTTTATGGCCAGGGACGCCTATCCGCTGTACCGGATGGCCCAAAGGCTTGGAAGCGGGAAGGAGCTTACGACAGACTGCCGTTATCTGCACTGCTCCCGCTATGCCTGGAGGCTTCCGGAATACCATCTGATCGGAGCGCACAGCCTGGAGCGCATCTGCCGGGGAGGACTGGAGGTTTCCTTCTCCCACATGATGCGCCGCGCCGGACTGAGCGGGGAGGAGGGCAGGCGCATTGCCGCGCTGGCAGGCGTGAAGGAAGGGTATGACACCCCTCTTTCCTGGAAACGGATACACGAGCTGCGCGCCCCCCTTGCCCAATGCAGGCCCTTCCTTGACCTGATGGAACGCCGCTCCAGAGAAAGCTATGCAGATACGCTGGCCTGGATGAGGCGGGAGGGCCTGTTTGACCCGGTTTCCTATGCGCTGGTGGACAGCGGGTGGATCGGCACCATGCAGGAGAGCCTGCAGAACCTCCTGGCCGGGGCGGGAGACCACCGCCGGGTGGAGGGGTATTACTTTGGCCTGTATGATCTGCCGGAGGGCGCACAGGAGAAGGAATACCATGGATACTATTTTCAGCCAAAGGGAAAAATCGGCCGAAAGGCTCATTTTTCCAACTGCCTGTTCGAGGCGCTCTGTATTGCCCCTCATGGAATGACGGTGGGATACAGACAGGGGGAGCCGGTTTTGGGAGACATAGTCAGGGAGAACGAGGAACGTGCCGCCGCCCAGCTTGGCCTTCTGGAAGTATACCTGAAAGCGCTGGAAAAGGCGGATACGGACGCTCTTCTGGAGGAGGCAGAACGGCTTGCGGCGCAAAAGCTGCTGTCCAGCCTTATGTCCCGCCCCTCCGCGGAGGAAGCCGCCTGCTTCGGAGGCCTGCTTTTTTCCGATGATGTGACCGAGGACGGCCTCCAGCCTCTGGCCGCACGGCTGAATACCAGACAGCTTTTCCTCCATCATATGCTTCCCAGAACAGCGGTACAGCTGGGCCTGATCCGAAGCGGGTGGAAGGACAGCGGCTGGGTGGAGGGAAGCATACGCCTGTACGGAGGCAGGCTGGCCGCCTGGCACAGACGGAGCGCCCTCCTGTACAAGTACGGCATCTACATCAGGTCAGACTACAGATACAGAGCGAAGGAAAGGAAGCTTGCATGCAGGAAAAAAGGGAAGAACTGAAACAGTATATCTTTGTGATCAGACAGCTGGTGGCAAGGGAGATTAAGAGAAAATATTCCAGATCTTACCTTGGAATTCTGTGGAGCGTGCTGAATCCTCTTTTGAACATGATCGTGCTTTCCGTGATCTTCACCACCATGTTCCGAAGAAGCATTGAGAATTACCCCCTCTACCTCCTTACCGGACAGACGATCTGGCAGCTGTTCACCGGAGCCACCAACGCGGCCATGACCTCTCTGGTGGACAACCGGGTGATGCTCACCAGGGTGAAATTCCCGCGGGTGATTTTCCCCATTGCCAGAGTGTACAGTGCACTGGTGAATTACCTGTATACCTTTGCGGCTTATCTGGTGGTGCTGGTATTTTTCCGGATAAAGCCTGCGCCCACCATGCTGCTGGCGCCGGTAATCGTTTTGTGCCTCACCCTTTTTTCCCTGGGAATGGCTTACCTGCTGTCGGTGGTGTACGTGTTCTTTGCCGACATCAAGTACCTGTACTCCGTTCTCCTGAGCCTGTGGATGTACTGCTCCGCCATTTTCTATCCGGTGGAGGGGCTTCCGGCGCTGATGCAGACCGTGGTAAGGGCCAATCCGGTTTATAATTACATCGCCTGTATGAGAAACGCCATGCTTTACAATACCATGCCTACGGGAGCGGAATGGCTGCGGATGCTGGGCTGGGCCGTGGGGCTGTATTTGATCGGAAGATACGTGTTCCAGCAAAACCAGAGCCGCATTATGCAGGCTGTTTAAACGATCAGGAATGAGGCTGCCGTAAACAGCGGCGGAATGAGGAAGCTATGAAAAAAAACAGATCCCTTCAATGGAAAAACTGCATAGGACTTTTGCTCCTGCTTCTGATCTGTCTGCCTCTGCGGGTACAGGCGGAGGAGGGAGCAGTGACACTGGGATCGGCGGAATATTCGCCTGCGGAGCAGGAGGAGTTCAGCATTGGCGTGTATATCCAGTGCGGTGCGCCCCGCTATATCTACGATGTGTCCGTTCAGTACGATCCGGCCAGGATGGAATATCTGGGCGGCGCGGACGGAGGCGGAGACGGCGTCCTTCGATTTGTGGGAGAATCCCTGGAGCAGGAGAAGAAGTACATGCTCACCTTCCGGGCTTTGGAGGAGGGGGAGGCTGCCGTTTCTGTGACAGAGGCATCGGTGATTACCAATCCTGTTCCCCCCGCTCCAGCAGAGGGAGAGGAGGGGGAGGCCGCACAGCAGCCGGCGCAAGCGCCGGAGGTTGTGGCGGTTACCCAGATGGGAAGCGCATCCGTAAGGGTACAGAAGGAGCTTCAGCCCGGACTCGCCAGTCTTACCATTGAAGAATTTCCTGATTTTGCCCTGCAGGACGGGGTATACGAATATATGCTGGACGCAGAACCGGAAACGGAAAAACTGACGGTAAATGCCCGGCCCAGAGACAATGAAGCCCGTGTGACCATATCGGAAACCGCCCTCCGGACGGGAGAAAACCAGATCCGGATTACCGTGGAAACGGGAGAGGAAAACCGGGTATATACGCTGAGGGTGAACAGGCCGGAGGCGGAACCGGAGGAAGCCTCAGACACTGCCTCCGCACCCGCCCTTTCAGGAGCCGTGGAGGACGGGACGGATCTGGAAAACGGAGAAGCCGGAATCGGAGCGGCGGCAGGCGGAACCGAAACGGAAACCCGGACGGAGGATACCGGCTATTCTGCTCCTTCCGGCGGAGCAGACAGCGCAGACGGATCCGGGAGACATGGAAATCAAAATATTCTGATGCTGATTGCCGCACTGTGCTTTCTGGCGGTGGTCTTTGGGATCACCCTGGCTCTGATCTTCAGAAGAAGGCGGCGCGAAGACGAGGAGGACTATCTGGACGAGGGCATGGAGGAGGAATGGCTTGATCTGGATGACGGCAAATGGAAGAAATGGCTGGAGAAGATGGATGAGGAGGATGATGACAGTCAGGAAGAAATACAGCAAGAAATACGGAACGAGAGCAGAAAAGAACGCCCGGGTGCGGCCGGAGAAGAACGAATGAGCGAGGCAAAGCTTCCGGCAGAAGGCGGCGTAAAGCTGGCGGAGACGGAGGCAAAGCTTCAGGCAGAAGGCGGAGAAAAACAGGCAGAGACGGAGGCAAAGCTTCCAGCCGGAGGAGGCAGAAAACAGGCGGAGACAGAGGCAAAGCCAGCCGCCAGGCCGGAGCCTGCGGCTGAGAAACCGGCATCCGTCAAACCGGAACCGGCAGTTCCGGCTGAGGCAGCCGGTAAGGAACAGCCCTCCCGGGAAGCCGGAACGGCAGGCGCTGATTCCGTGATCCGCGTACAGGATGTGAGCATGCGCTTCAAAATCAGCGAGGCAAATGCAGGCAGCCTGAAGGAGTATCTGCTGGCCACGGTGAAGAGACAGAACCGCTATCATGAGCTTCGCGCCCTGGATCACATTTCCTTCGAGATAGCCAAGGGCGAGGTGGTGGGCATCGTGGGAACCAACGGCTCCGGAAAAAGCACGCTGCTGAAGCTGATTGCCGGAGCCATGAAGCCCACGGAGGGAGCGATCGATGTGGACCGCAGGAAGGTTCAGCTTCTCACCCTGGGAACCGGGTTCGACACAGAACTGACCGCCAGGGAAAATGTGTACCTGAACGGAGCCATCATCGGCTACAGCCGGGAATTTATTGATGAAAACTATGACAGGATCGTAGAATTTGCCGAGCTTAACGGTTTCATGGACGAGAAGATCAAGAATTTCTCCTCCGGCATGGTATCCCGCCTGGGATTTGCCATTGCCACAGTGGGAGAGAGCCCTGAAATCCTGATTCTGGACGAGGTGCTCAGCGTGGGAGACATGTTCTTCCGCAAAAAGAGTGAAAAAAGGATCAAGGAGATGATCCACGGCGGCTCCACCGTCCTGATCGTTTCCCATTCCACGGATGTGATTCTGAAAAACTGCACCAAGGCAGTCTGGATCGAGAAGGGCGTGCTCAGGGAGATCGGAGAGCCGAAGAAGGTGTGCGAAGCCTACAGAAAGCAGGCCGGCTGAGGAAGGATAAGGAGCGGCTGCAGAGGCGCAGGCCGGTTTCCAGACGGAACGGCAGTATGGACAGCATGGAGACAGAGAATGATGCGTATACGGATGAAGATCTACGGACTGCTGGTGAACCGGGTTCCGCAGATCAGAGAAAAATATCATAGTGTACGGGACGGACAGACCACCGCCGCACAGCGGGCCGGTTCCTGGCTCCTTCTGCTGTGGCTGAATCTGGAATGGCTGCTGGGCAGACGCTCCTTCGGCATGGAAAACAGACAGGAGCCGGATGCAGGCAGGAAGCTGCCTGAGAAGGGAAGCGAATCCTCCCTGTCCCACAGAGAGCCCCCGGCAGAGCTTGCCCGCAGACTAAGGGAAGCGGAGCTGATTTCCTTCGATGTGTTCGACACCCTCCTCCTGCGTCCCTTCGATCTGCCCCAGGATCTGTTTTACCTGGTGGGAGAGCGGCTGGGCTACCTGGATTTCCGCAGGCTCCGCATGGAGATGGAGGAGAGGGCCAGACAGCTTTCCTGGGAGGAGAGAGGGACCCGGGAGGTCAGCCTGGAGGAAATCTACCGCCTGGCGGAACGGGAAACGGGCATACCCGCCCGGGAGGCAATGGAGATCGAGCTGGAGCTGGAGCTGGCCTGCTGCCGTCCCAACCCCTATTTTCAGGAGGTGGTAAAGCTCCTGCGCGGATATGGAAAAGAGCTGATCGTCGTCTCCGACATGTACCTTCCTGCGGCGCATATCAGAAAAATGCTGGAAAAGTGCGGCTATACCGGCCTGTCGGCCTGCTGCGTATCCTGCGAGTATGGCGTGTCAAAGAGCGACGGCGGCCTGTTCGCCCTGGTACAGAAGGAGCGCGGGGCAGGAAAAATCTGCGTCCATGTGGGAGACAATCCGGTATCCGACGCAGAGAACGCCAGAAAGGCCGGATGGAGAGCAGAGCTGTATCAGAACGTGCATACGGCGGGGAAAAAATACCGGGCCATGGATCTGTCCGCCGTGACGGGCTCCATCTACAGAGGGCTGGTAAACGGCCACATCCACAACGGCCTGCGGGAATATCCCCCGGAATATGAATTCGGCTTCCTTTACGGTGGCATTCTGGTACTGGGCTACTGCCAGTTCATCCACGCCTATGCGAAGCGGGAGAGTATAGACAAGCTGCTTTTCCTGGCAAGGGACGGAGACATCCTCAGCCAGGTCTACGATATGCTCTACCCGGAGGAAAAGGAGAACTGGGCTTACGTGCCCTGGTCCAGACTGGCGGGAACCAGACTGGCCGCAGACTACTACCGTTACGACTACTTCCGCAGATTCCTGTACCACAAGGCCAACCAGGGCTTTCCTGTGGAGCAGATCCTCCAGACCATGGAGCTGTCCGATATGCTTTCCGGACTTGCCGCTGAGGAAGGGCTTGTTGGCAGTGCGGAGCTTACTGACAGAAACGCGGACAGAATCAAGGACTACCTGCTCCGGCACTGGGAACAGGTGCTTGGCAGCTACGAAAAGGAGCTGGAGGAGGCGGGACGGTTCTATGCCGGCGTCCTCTCAGGGTGCCGAAGAGCCGCCGCCGTGGACATCGGCTGGGCGGGAAGCGGGGCCGCCACCCTGCGCTGTCTGGCGGAGCGGGTATGGAGGCTGGACTGTGAGATCACGGGCATTGTGGCCGGAACCAATACCTGCCACAATGCGGAGCCGGATATGAGCGAACCCCAGCTCTACGGCGGGATGCTCACCTCCTACCTTTTCTCCCAGGAGCACAACCGTGACCTGTGGAAAAGGCATAACCCCTCCAGAGGCGACAACGTGGCTCTGGAAAGGCTGCTCAGCTCTCCCAGGGCCAGCTTCCGGGGCTTCGGAAAGCCACAGGCCCAGGAAGGAGAAAACGCTGAGGAAGCCCGCATGATCCAGAAAGGAATCCTGGATTACTGCCGCCTGTACCAGTCCCACCCGGAGCTGGCCATGGGGGAAGGAAGATGGATCAGCGGCAGAGACGCCGTAGCGCCCGCCTTCCTGTGGATGGAAAATTTCCGCTCCAGAATGGAAAAAGAGGACTGCCAGTGCGTGCTGACCTGAGCGCATGGGAAGGCACAGAGCCTCCGACAGCAGCAGCTTCAGACAGAAACAGCTTTAGTATGGAAACAGCTTCAGACAGAAACGGTTTTAGACAGAAACCGTTTTAGATAGAAACAGAAGGACTGGATAAAAGAATGAACCTAACACAAAGAATGAACGAACAGAAGAATAAGCAGACCGTCCAGATGGTAAAAATGGCGGAGACAGACAGGAAAACAGACCGCAGGAAAAGAAACAGATTCTTTCTCCCCTGCACATTGGCGCTCCTGACAGCCATGTTGCTGACCGCCTGCGGTTCCGGGAAGCCCGGCTCAGAAGGGCCTGATTCCGGGGAAGCTGCCACAGGGGCAGAGGAGATTGCGGGAGCCGGACAGGAAGCATCCGCAGACGGCTCCGGCGATTCCTCACAGGCTGGGCCGGGCCGGACGGAAGAGGGACAGACAGAGGGAGCGGAATCTGCGGCCTCTCAGGAAACTTCCGGGAACGAGGAGGAAAACGAGGACGGCAGCCCTGACGGAGAGCTGTCCCTGAAGGACTATCTGAACGAGGATGGCACCCTGGAGCTTGCCGCCCTTCAGGAGATCAACCCGGACATCTACGGCTGGCTGGAGATTGCAGATACACAGCTCAGCTTTCCCCTGCTCCAGTCCTCCCAGGACGAATACTTCTACCTCTCCCACGATGTGTATGGGGAGCAGGACGATGCGGGCTGCATCTATACAGAGTATTTTAACAGAAAGGATTTCAGCGATCCCAACACCATAATCTACGGCAGAAATGTGGAGGGGCGCTTCGGAGGACTTCACCAGTACCAGGACAGAGACTTTTTTGACAGCCACAGACAGATCAACATTTATCTGGAGGACCGGACGCTGACCTGGAAAATTTTTGCGGCCTATACCTATGACGACAGACATCTGATCAAGATATACGATTTCTGGGATAAGGACATTTTTGACGCCTACCTGAAGGACGTTTTCTCCATCAGGGCCATGGACGCCTATCTGGACGACACCATGGAGGTGACGGCGGACGACCGGATCATCACCCTGTCCACAGGCGTCACCGGACAGGACGACAAACGCTACCTGGTGCAGGCAAAGCTCCAGTAGTCCGTGATGCACAGAATACGGATTTGACGAAGAAAATGCAGCTATAAAGGAAAAAGGAATGCAGGATAACAGAGACGAAAGACCGTCGGGGAAATCCCGCCGGAGCCGCAGTGGGCGGAAAAGAAAAAGAAAAAACAGAATCTACCTGTGCATGGCCGTACTCCTGGGACTCGTGTTCTTCCTGGGGCTTGGGGCCGTGGGAACCTGGCTGGTGATGGACTATCTGGGCAGGCGCAGCCTGTCGGTGAGACAGGAGGCCGTTCCCATGCAGATGCAGGAGGCGGCCCCGGACGGCGGCCAGGGAGAGGAAACGCTCTCCTCCGGCGAGCTCAGATACCAGGGAAAAACCTATGTATACAATCAGGAGCTCCTCACCTTCCTGGTGATGGGCATTGACAAGACAGGAGCGGTGGAAGGCTCCGACGACCTTTACCAGGGCGGCCAGGCCGACGCGCTTTTCCTTGCCTTGCTCAACCCCCGCAAAGAGGAGATCACCGTGATCGGCGTCAACCGGGACACCATGACCGAGATTGCCGTATACGACCCAAACGGCCTGTATGCGGGACAGGAGACCGCTCAGATCGCCCTGGCCCACGCCTATGGAGAGGGCCTGGAGCAAAGCTGTGAAAACACAGTGGACGCCGTCAGCCGCCTTTTCTACGGCCTGCCCATCCACGGCTACTGCGCCATGAACATGGAAGTGGTCAACATCCTCAACGATGCGGTGGGCGGCGTGGACGTAACCATCCCCGCCTCGGCGGCGGGAGCCGATATGGAAATTGACGGAGAAAGATACAAGACGGGGTGGGCGGAGGGCCAGCAGGTACACCTGATGGGAAATGACGCCTACACCTTTATCCGATACAGAGACACCGAACAGGCCGAAAGCGCCGACGCCAGGCTGGAACGCCAGAAAACCTACTTACAGGCGTTCATCGCAAAGGCAAAGGAAGCAGTGCTGGCCGACCTGACACTGCCCCTTACCCTTTACCAGGCCGTCGCCCCCTATATGGTGACGGACATTACCGCCCAGGAGGCCGTATACCTGGCAGGACAGGCAGTGAACTACAGCTTCAGCCCGGAAAACCTGTACACCATGCAGGGGGAAGTGAGGATGGGAGAAACCTTTGAGGAATTCTATCCCGATGAAACTGCACTTTATGAGCTTATTCTTCAGGTTTTCTATGAAGAAAAAGAGTAACGCGGTCCGGCCGATGCGGTTGAACCGGGAAAATGAGGTATTAACAGTCCGGGAAACCGGCTGTTGATATAGAGAGCCACACACATCTTTTATTTACAGAAAGGGGATTTGATCCAAATGAAAAGAAAAATGGCAGTTGTTCTTTCCGCTGTTTGTGCCCTGTCCATGGGCATGACCGCAGTGGCTGCGCCCAGCCCTTCCATCCAGAAGGAGCCTGTGGCCCAGGTAGTAGTGAATTCCTCCATCGGAACCGGCGCTGTATCCGGAACCACCCAGGCTGTTGGCGTAGCCAGCGATAAGTCTGCGGTTCTTCCCGGAACCACTTTTGTAACAGCAGGCGGCCAGGTGGTAGATCCTGCGGCTGTAGCCCTGGTTACCAGCCCCGCTACCGCTGAGCAGGCACAGGCAGCAGCAGCAAGCCTGTCTGCAGCGCTTGCTTCCAGCAGCGTACAGGTGGTGAACTTCACCGGCCTTGGCAGCCTGTCTCTGACCGACAGCAAGGGCAACCTGAACGTAGTTAACAACATGACCGTAGGCCTGATGACCGCTTCCGGCGAGACTGTAGCACAGAACGGCTCCGTATCTGCCGCTTTCGCTCTGAACGACATCCTGGGCGGAACCACCCTTGCTGAGGGCGAGACCGTACAGGCCCTGTATCAGAGAGCAGACGGAACATGGGTAGCAGTTCCTGTTGTTATTGTAAACGGAACCGTAGCAATCGCACTTCCCGCTTTCGGCGGAGCTGTGAACGTTACCTTCGTTGTGGCTAAGGGCGCTCCTATGAGCACCGTTCCCACCGCAGCAGCTACTTCTCCCAGAACCTGATCAGTTTGGGATGTGAAGATAACTAACTGAACAGAAACTAAATTAGTTACGTAACGAAATGGTGTGGTTTTCAGATGGTGTACGTTTCCCCGGCCCTTGGGCCGGGGGGCGGCACTTATCAATGATCGGGGCGGAAAATGATCTTACAGACGTTCATCATGCAGGATGAAGCATGTACAGATAACAGACTCTTTTACAGATATGAAGGAGAGGTTCAGACCCAGAATGGGAAAATGATCCTGCAGGCAGGGGCCTGCATGCGCTCAGATTCCTATATGAATCTGTTTGACCTGGACGCTTGGGAAAAATATACAGACATTAACGAAAGAGAACTTCTTCTGCAGATCAAGGGCAGAGGAAAAATAAAATTGTTCTGCCAATCGGGGCAGGAAACGAAGGAAATTGCGGTTGTCAGCTATGACTGCATGAAGCAGGGCGGACAGCGTTTACAGATAGAGATTCCAAAGGAAATCAAAAACGGTTCATTATATTTTGAGGTGGAGGCAGACACACAGACCTGTCTTTACCGTGCGGCATACGCCACACAGGAGCCTTCGCACAGAGAGGTTTACCTGGCGCTGGTGATCTGCACTTATCACAGAAAAGAACAGCTTGAGAGAAATATCCGCAGGATCAGGACGAGCGGATTTTATACGGATAACAGTCTGAATGGAAGGCTCATGGTGCGCATCGTGGACAATGGGCAGGAACTGAAGGACGAATACGGGGAAGGAATACGGGTGTATGGAAACCCCAATACGGGCGGCTCCGGCGGCTTTTCCAGAGGGATGGATGAGACGGTCAGAGAAAAGGGAAGCTTCCCGGCTACGCAGGTCATTCTGATGGATGATGATGTGGAGTTTATGGCGGAGAGCCTTTACAGGCTGTATGCGCTGCTCTCTTATGAGCGAGAAGAATACCGGCAGACCCCGGTTGCCGGAAGGATGTTCCGGCTGGATCGAAGGCAGGTACAGTACACGGCGGCTGAGATCTGGAACAGAGGGGATATTCGGCATATCGGATGGAATCAGGACATGACGCAGCCGGAAAATCTGACAGACATGAACGAGAATGAAGGGGCAGAATACGGCGGATGGTGGTTTGCCTGCTACCCGATGGAATTTGTGGAGAAGAACAGGCCGCTTCCTTTTTTCCTCCATTGTGATGATGTGGAATATGGGCTGAGGAATGGGAGGACACCGATCATCCTGAATGGGATACAGGTGTGGCATGAGACGTATGAGTATAGGCAGTCGGCGGTGATGGCTTATTATGATACGAGGAATGCGTTGATTGTGAATCGGATATATGGATGGTGTGAGAAGGAAAAGAATTTAAGGGAATGGAAAGAGAAAATATCTACTTATCATGTAAAGGGGGATTTCCTATATGAACAGATGGTGATTCTTGGAATGCTTGATTTTTTAAAAGGGCGTAAATGGTTTATAAAGCTTGACCCTCTAAAAAAACATCAGTATCTTGAACAAAAAAACCAGGGAAAGCGTTGGGTAAACGTTATTTTATGGAGGGTGACGGTAGCATTGCTCCAAATTCGATTAATTTAGTTTTATACTTTGTGAGGTGTGGAAGATGACAAACAAAAATATATTTGTGTCCATAGTAGTACCTGTATATAATGTCGAGACATATTTGCGAGAGTGTATGGATAGTATTGTTAATCAGACATTAAAAGAGATAGAAATTGTTTGTGTAAATGATGGATCAACAGATTCTTCCTTGCAGATACTGCAAGAATATGAAAGAAAGGATTCTCGTATAAAAATTATTGATAAGCCTAATTCTGGTTATGGAAATACAATGAACATTGGCTTACAGAGTGCTCAGGGTGAATATCTGGGAATAGTAGAATCAGATGATTATATTGAACCAGACATGTTTAAAAGATTGTATGAGACTGCCGTTTTATATGAAGCGGATGTGGTTAAATCGGATCATTATGTTTTTACTACATCGAAAGGAAACAAAAAACAGATATATCAAAATATATGTACACCCAATTTCTATAATAGAATTCTTAATGCTGAAGTTTGTGAAGATATATTTGATTTTTCGATGATGAACTGGACTGGTATCTATAAAAGGGACTTTATTGAATCAAAACATATTATGCATAACGAAACACCTGGAGCTTCTTTTCAGGATAATGGATTTTGGTTTCAGGTATTCTGCCAAGCAAAAAAAATGCTTTTTATAAATGAAGCATTTTATCATTATCGCCAGGACAACCCCAATTCTTCCATAAACAATAAAAATAAAGTTTATACGATTTGTGAGGAATATGATTATATTCAGAAATTTGTTGTTTCTAATCAAAAAAGAGGGGAAGATTTTTATAATATTTTTTGGAAGAAGAAAGTTTTCAATTATTTACACACATACAAGAGATTATTGGAAAAGTACAAAATACCATTTTTAAAGCGGATAGGAGAGGAATTTAAAGAGGATTTGAAATCACCTTATTTGTGTTCAGAATGCTTTGACCCTTGGCTTGTCGAGCAGGTAAACAGGATAATAGACTGCCCGGAACTTTATTATCTCGAGGATTCTAGATATATGTTAAATAGAAAATATGAAGCTATACATGAACTGC
>CAUWLJ010000041.1:0-29417 GCA_963559585.1 uncultured Eisenbergiella sp.
TGATCTCGGATTTTTAACTTTATATATATTAATCGACCGTTTATGTCCTTTCCGAATACAAATAACGCCGGTGGATTCACATCATCTTTATCTATCTTTGTCTCAGAGTACTCCTCAACCTTTAATTCTTTTAATCGATCAACGATATCCTCCGCATCATAGTCAAGATCCAACAAAGTATAATGTGTTGAAAATTTTTGTTCATTTCCCTGCTTTTTCTTGCGAATAAGAATCAGATCAGTATTTATATCAAAGTCTTCTTTTCCAACTAATCTATGCAGCTCATCCAAGAAAGCTTCTACTTCCCTTTTTTTCGATTGATAACTGAGGGAAATATTAACCGCCCCCATTTCTTTTACTATCAATTGATATTATATCATTTAATTGATAGTGAATCAAGTTGAAATTATTCTTCCATAAGTAACATATTTTCAAGCTCCCACCCAAAGCACTCTGCAATTACTCATAGGTGCAGCCTTATCTATGCTGTTTTACCAGCACCTGCAGCTCCGTCACGAACTCAGTTTCCCTCACCGTATACCGATTGTCAATGGGATAAAGCTCCAGAATCTCCCCTTCCACCTGATAGCCGCGCCTGTGCGCCTCCTCCATCAGGGCGCAGATCCGTTCCGGCGACTGGCGGTATCCGCCACGGTAAAAGGTGGTCAGATATTCTCCCTCCGGCAGAGTGATGATCCCATCCGCCCCTTCCGCCTCCGGCTCATTCTCTCCCACACTTCCCGGTTCCTTTTCATCCAGAATAAAAAAAACGGAATGGAACAGGTTATACCTGCCTTCCCTCACCTCCTGCGGGAGAAGGCTGGCTCCCAGGTTCTGCTCTCCAATTCCCCATATCCTGTCCTCATATTTTTTCTGCAGCTTCTTCACCGCATAATCCACTTCCTCATCCCGGCTGATATCCTCGTTTAACCTCAGACACCTGCGTCTGGGGAAGAAACGGAGGCTGATCACACCCTCCTCCACATCCATATAGGTTTGGAGGTGAGCCAGTCGGTTCTCAATCCCTCTCTCGATCCTGCGCAGGCGGGCGATCTGATCCATCACCTTCTCCTTTTCCTCTCTCAGAAGCGTAAAAGTGTGCTCCAGATCCTGGCAGTCCAGATAGTCGCGGATCTGCTTCACCGAAAAGCCTATGGCGAGAAGGTCGCGGATGATCGTCAGGCGGTAAATGTCCTTCAGGGAATACTGGCGGTAATTGTTGCTTCCCCGTCTGGGGGAAAGGGCTCCGATCTTCTCATAGTAGCGGATAGAGTCCTGGCCGATGCCGTAGAGGCGGGATATTTCGCTGATGGTGTAGTAGTCTTTCATGAGCAGCCTCCTTGTGCCGTTTTTCTCCACAATCCTCCATGGCATTCTCTATGCCCGGTATAACAACTGCCAGGTGGATATAGAGGCATATCCACCTGGCACATCCTTGTTTTTATTCTACTTCAAAACGCAAAACATTCCAAGAGTGTTTTTTTACAACAACCGTCAGCTTTCCATCTTTCGGGTCATCCACTTTTTTCTCAACCGGAACAACACGGTATTCGTCCTCAAAGGTATTCTTCGCATAGGGGTTGTCATCATACAGTTCTCTCCACCCCAGGGATTTTATGGTGTCTCCAAAAGAATGAAGCTCCAAAGACACCTGAGCGTCCTCCTCCATGTCGCTGTTTGCAATAAACACTGCAATTTCTCCGGTTTGTTCTTCATAGGTACAGGCAATGATCAGGGTCTGCTGCAGACCATGATGCTCGGTTTCCTTTTCAGGAAGGAGTGCAGATGGCCGAAGTGCTTTTCCCTTCGCAAATCTGGCGGCATCCTGGAAGGGATAAAAGGTCGTCTGACGGATTGCCTTTCCAAAAGGGTCTGTCGTTATCATTCCTCCTTCGTTCACCAAAAGCGACTGGCAGGCTATCTTTACCCGGTCCGCATTGTTTAAAAAGGTGCACAGGATTCCGCCGTAAATCATGGCATCCATTTCTTTGAAGCTGGCATACCCAAATTCCTGATCGACTCCCCCGGGAATCGCACCTGTATCCGTGATTACTCCCCACTCATCGAATGAGATATGAACCGTTTTGTCAGAACGTCTCTTACCCTTCACGAAATCGCAGGCACTGATCACGGTATCCAGATAGTTCTGGAGATCTTTGAAAAAGAAAGGAATATCCTTTTCTGTATCATACATTTTATAGGCAAGCTGTTTCCGGGGATTATAATTGAAATAGCGGTGGAGCGATAGGTAGTCAATGTAATCGTAGCATTCCTCCAGCACCTTTCTGTCCCAGTCCCCAAATGAATCATGTCCGATTTCATTGGTACAGCTTCCACAGGCTATGGTTTCCACAGTCGGATCGATCCATTTCACAATTTTGGCAGTCTCCTTACACAGCCGCGCATATTCCTCTGCCGTGTGCATGCAGATCTGCCATTCCCCATCCATCTCATTCCCCAGGCACCAGAGCTTAAAATTATGAGGCTGGTTCACACCATGCTCTTTTCTCAGCTCGCTCCAATAAGTACCGTCAACCACATTACAGTATTCAACCAGCTCCCCGGCTTCCTTTGGTGTCCCGGTTCCCAGGTTTACCGCCATGATCATATCCGCTCCCACCTCTTTCAGACAGGCGGCAAATTCATTGGTTCCAACCTGATTATTCTCCACCACGTTCCAGGCCAGCTCTTTGCGGGTGGGACGCTTTTCCTTAGGCCCCACTCCATCCTTCCAGTCATAACCGGATACAAAATTTCCACCCGGATACCGGACGGCTGTCACTCCCAGTTCCCGGATCAGCTCCTTCACGTCCCCGCGGAATCCGTTTTCATCTGCGGTTTCATGCTCCGGCTGATGAAAGCCGCCATACATGCAGCGCCCCAGATGCTCCGCAAAGGATCCGAACAGCCTTTTATCCACTTCTCCAATTACGAAATTTTTGTCATAAATCACTTTTGCCTGCTTCATATTTCCTCCCATTCTGCCATAAAAGGCCAGCCCCTTACCTCATGCTTTTACATACACATCCGCTACCGCAGCCTCTATCAAAGCAAGCCTGTCTGAAATCTGCCTGGGACACAAGCTCAGGATCTGCCTTCCTCCGTCCAAAGGCACCATGCACTGGCTGTATCCGGTAAACCCTAACTCATTGTCTATCTCAATCAGGCACTCCATTTTTTCCCAAAATCCCTCTCCCTGCGCACTATTTGAAAAAATATGGGAAAATCCGCGTCCTGTCACAAGAATCGTTCCCTTTTCACCTCCCTTGGGAATCCATATCACATACGGAGTTCCCGTAAGATAGCTTCCGTCTTTAGACACAACAGGATTTCCCATAAAGTCCGGATCTCCCCAATCCTCTATACTGTCAGAAATCCGAAAATATACCGGAATACGATCCTCATTTACCATCTCGTAAACCATCACAAATCTGCCATCTGCTATCTGCGCAATTACCGGCATTCCAGGTCTGAGCTGCCCGTCCGCAAAGGCTGCATCTATTTTCGCCTCGCTCCAGGTAAATCCCCCGTCCTCAGACACCTTGTGGACAAGAGCCTGATTGTATCTTTTTTCTCTGATATAGCCCTCATCCGAATAGAAGCAGATCAGCTTTCCCTCCGGCGTTACCGTCAAAAAAGGTTCCCACACAGGTCTGTTATCCTCCTGGACATCCACCAGCGCAGTTCCCCCGCTTACGATCTCGCTCACATACGTCCAGGTAAGCCCTGCATCCATACTTGCATACAAATGAAGCGATGTGGAGCCAAAATCATCCGGTATTACATTACCTGCACACAGCACTGTCCCTGCGGGAAAGCTTCCACAGTCTACTGGCAGTTCATACAAATGCGGCTGAAATCTGCACCCGAACCCTTTCTCGTTGTCTTTAATGGTACTTTTCAAATGCCAGCTTGCAGCTTTATCCACGCTTTCATAGATGGGAAATACCGGCTGCTTATATGTATAACACTCAAAAGAGGCCAGCAGCGTCCCATTCCTTTCTCCATTATGCTCCAGGCAGATACATCTGGGATACATGGCTCCCGGAGCCCTCTCATCACCAGACGGACAATAAACCACACTGGAGTATTTTTTCTTCAGAAGGATCCCTCCATCCCTCTCCCCAGTCAGAAAGCCGCCATTTTTTGCATATAAACTGTCATGTACACTGTAAAAACCCATCTTTTCTCCCTTTCCTGTTTTACCATTCTTCCCTGCGCCAAAAGACCAGCCGCATTTTGACGGAATGCCTTCCAAAAAGTTCAGCCCTTTAATCCGCTTGCAGCCTGCCCTTCCACAAAATATTTCTGCCCGAAAATATACATGATCAGCATCGGAATCAGTGAAATAGCCGCACCTGCAAAAGCCGCGCCATACTCAATCGTCCTGGCTCCAACAAACAGGGCAAGCCCATTTGCCAGTGTTCTCATCTGGGAATCGCTGGTGATAATCAGCGGCCACAGCAGATCGTTCCAGTTCCCGTTCACACTCAGAATAATCAATGTCACCAGCGCCGGTTTGATCAGCGGCAGCATGATTCTGGAATAAATGCCAAATTCACTTAATCCATCAATACGCGCCGCCTCCTCCAGCTCTCTGGGAAGCCCTGCAAAAGCGGAGCGCATCATAAAGATCCAGTAAGCGGATGCAATTTTGGGAATGATCAGGCCCCAATAGTTGTCGTACATGCCCAGCATATGAACCTCCAGAAAAAGAGGTATCATAATTACCTGAAAGGGAATCATCATGGTAGCAAGAAAAATCATAAAAATGATATTTTTCCCTTTGAATTCATATCTGGCAAAGGCATATCCCGCAAGCGTATTGATCAATAACGAAGGTAATGTTGCTCCCACAGCATATACTACCGAGTTCTTCAAATATACGAAAATGTCAATTCGCTGCATACATTTTGTGAAATTTTTCAATGTGAAAGCACTCGGAAAAAACGTGGGAGGGTACTTAATGATCTCGCTGTCCGGTTTAAAGGCGCTGAACAGCATCCACACAATCGGAACCAGCATGACGAAAGCCAGGATACAGAATATAATGAGAATCGGAATTCTTATTAATTTTACACGGAACCGCTTTGATTTCATTCTATTCTCCCTCCTCAATCCTCTGTTTTAACCATTATGACATATTGAATCACCGTAATGATCATGATGATCAAAAACAGGAATTCAGACATTGCCGTGGCATAGCCCATGCGGTTGCCCACATCAAAGGCTTTATTGTATACATAGGTTACCAGCGTCTCTGTCGTAAAGTTCGGGCCTCCGTCTGTAAGAGTGAAAACCAGGTCAAACACCTGCAGAGAACCGATAATTCTGGTCATCAGCAAAAACCAGAAGGAGGGCATGATGCTGGGCAGGGTAATGGAGAAGAACTGCCGGATTTTTCCCGCCCCATCAATATCTGCCGCTTCATAATAGTCTGACGGCACATTCTGCATTGCAGAGATCAGAATAATCGTAGAAATTCCAAAAGTCCTCCAGACAGATACAAAAATCACCACGATCAAAGTCAATCCCGGAGTATTCAGAAAATTGACCTTACCAAAGCCAAGCAGCTTCACCCAGTACGTCACCAGCCCCACATTGGAGTGAAGGATAATCTGGAACATGATACCAATGGCTGTTGCCGAGCAGACAATAGGAAGAAAATAAATACTGCGGAACAATTTATTCGTAAATGTGTTCTTCGTTAAAAGGGCCGACATCACCAGGCCAAGCACCATCTGGACCGGCACTTCAATAACAGTAAAAAGAATCGTCACTTTAAGGCTGTTGCGAAAACGGTAGTCTCCCAAAGCCTCTATAAAATTACCCATTCCAACAAATTTGGCAGATTCAAAGGATATCCCCATATCCAGGGTACTTACATAAAAGGATGCAAGCAGGGGAATCACATTAAAAATCAGAAGAAGCACAGCCGCCGGAAGGATAAACAAATAAGCTGCATGGGACGGCTTGTTCCAGTAAGCGCGGATACTCTTAGTCTTCTTGTTCACTTTTTCCCTCCATTCAGACAAACAAAGCTTTCCCACACTTTTCACAGGCAGGGAAAACCGGGAACGTTCCGTCGGTTTTCCCTGCCGGATAAGTGCCTGTCACATATGTTTTTCTACCATTTTATTTTGCCAGGGCATCCTCCCCCTCATACTGGATCACAATCTTCTCAGCATCTGCCTGTGCTTGTGCCATAGCGTCTTCTATGGGGGTATCATAAACAACCGCCTGTGTCATATTGCCAATAACCGTCACAATTTCTCCCCATCCTTTAAAATCAGGATCTGTGGTAATCCAAATAGACTCCTTACTGGACTCATCCATGTCAAGCGCCTGCAGCCTGGCATTATTCTTATACGCTTCCGTTTCCGTGAGGGGAAGGTATGCGGTAGGGAAACCAATACTGAGCGACCATTGGCCGACCCCTGTATCTTCAAGAGCGGTTCCCTCGTTTCCGGTATGCCACCACTGCATAAACCTTTCACAGGCCAGCTTTTCTTCTTCTGTCGCACCGCTTGTCACGAAGAAGCCTGCCACATCCCCCCAGGGCTCCTGACCGAAAATCTTGGTCATTCCAAAGTTAATGCCAGCTTCATCAGCACCCGCTGCCAGCCAGGGGCCATTCACCATGATACCGATCTGGCCTGCCTTAAACATCGAATCGATCTCATTCTCCACAGGATTGTGTCCCGCCGCATATAACGCTTTCATCCATTCCAGATACTCCTTATATCCCTCATTTCCTGCAATATTTACAGAAAACCTGCCATCATCCGTCTTGGAAACTGCCCAGCCTCCCTTCTGCTGCATCAGGCTCATCTGCTGGTTGCCGTATGACATAAACAGACCGGCACCATAAATGTTCCTATCAGGGTTGGTGATCTTGGAAGCCATTTCTGCAAATTCGTCAAAATTGGCAGGAGGTGTCTCAGGATCAAGATCAGCCTGTGTAAACAGGTCTTTATTCCAGTACAGATAATACATGGAATTCTGGAAGGGAATAGCGTAAGTGGAACCGTCCAGTCTGCATACATCAATCGCATTGGGATTAAAGTCTTCTTCCTTCAAAGTCGTATTCGTCCATACATCATCGATGGGTGTCAGATATTCCGCATATTTAAACCGATCTCCCGTTCCCATCAGAATAAGCGGTGCAGCATCACCGGTAGGCAGGGAAGTGGACAGCTTTTCCGCGAAGGAGGCGCTGATATCCATGTTTACTGTAATTCCCCAGGGATTTTCTTCATTAAACTTCTCAACCTGAGCCACCAGGGTGTCTCCATCAGGGCCTGTCCAGGAATTCCAGAATTCAATGGTAATGGGCTCAGATGCGGTTCCTGCTGCAGCATCCTCCCCACTTCCACTCTCAGCCCTGCTCTCTGATGATGTCTCTTTTTCTACAGCAGGCTCATCTGCCTTATCGTTTCCGCCACAACCTGCCAGAGTTCCCAATGTCATGGCCATCGTCAACAGTACCGCGATTCTCTTTTTCATTTTTCCTCTCTTTCTGCCGTCCTCAGACAGCATTTCAATTCCGTTTCCAGAGGCCTTCTGTAACCGTATTTCTTTGTGTTCCCAAAAACGGACACCCCGTACTTCCCGGCAAATATAAATTTACAATGCCAAAGTCAACATTCTGCGCATTGCGTACTCGTGTACGCAAGTCCTCAAATAAAAAAGTCCTTTATATAAGACTTTTTAAATTCCATTCTTTTTTTGTGCAGTATGTATATTTTAATTGTTGCGGTTACGTGTACGCTTTTAAGATGTGCTCATTATACACTTTTTAGATACTGCATGTCAATAGTATAAAAGAAATTTATTGTATACTTTTTATATATCAGGATTCAATACTCTCTTTTTTCTATATGGTTTGCCCTTCCACAATATTATACGGCACAAGAATCCGTCTTTCTGTATATTCTTCTCTTATCATTTTCAATATAAGATCTCCTGCTGCATAACCCTGTTTTTCCACATGATTATCCAGCGCTGTAATACGCGGCTCCCAATTCTGATAAAAATCAATCCCGTCAAACGTCATGATTCCGTAATCCTCTGGCGGCCTGTATCCAAACTCGCGCAGCATGGCCATGGTATCTGCCGCAAATATTGCACCCGAACACAAAAAACCTGTTTTTTCGGAGGAATTCCTGATACATTCCCTCACTTTGATCAAATAGTCTTCTCCCCAAATCACATCACAGCTGCAGTCCCCTTTCCGGGCCGCGGCCAGAAATCCGTCCTTTCTTCTATGATGTCCCAGATTGGGCACTCCATCTGCATCATACAAGGGAGGCGCTACAAAAACAATTTTTTTGTATCCCCTTTTCAGCATATAGATAGCGGCATCCGCTCCTGCGGCATACTCATCTACTCCAACGCAGCAGCAGTCCTTAAATTCGTCTATTCCCAAAATACAATAGGGAATCTTTACATTCTTCATCATCTCATAAAAAGCTTCCCCCTTGTTAATAGGATTCAGGATAAGCCCGTCTATCCGGTGTCCAACCAGTGTACGGATCAGCTTGCGCTCCATTTCTTTATTATCTTCATGCAGGGTAATATTCAGAATGTAATCGTCCTCCTGTACTCTGCGCTCAATGGCATCTACAATTTTTGGGAAATACTGATTGCGTAAATCTACCACTATAACCCCTATCATCATGCTTTTTCCAGAAACAAGGCTCCGGGCTGCCAGATCAGGTTCATAACCCAATCTCTGAGCCGTCTCCAAAATCATCTGCTTTGTTTCCGTGTTGATCCTTCCCGTGCCATGAAGAGCCCTTGTAACAGTAGTCCGGGATACCCCGCATATATCCGCCAGATCCTTTGTCGTTATTTTCACCATTTAACACCTCACCCCCGTAAATATTAAAAGAGAACAACCAATATTTACCGGCTGTTCCCTTAGATTATAGCAAATTTCCTTATAAAATACCATGCTGCTTTTCTTATACAGGACTATTTCCAATCCCATGCTTGACTTTAGTATTATACCAGAGTTTATACTGGGCATAGTTCAAAGAAGATTTTGTATCATTATTATCGGCTTCACTGCCAGAATATAACCTGAAAGGAACATCATGAATTTCATCAAAACAGCCAGACTGTCCCGTCTCCTCCCCTCCCGGGAAGAGCTGAAAACCATTTTCCCTCTTAAAACGATCCTGTCCATTCTGGCGGGAACCGCCATTCTCTCCTTTGCCATGATCAATATTCACCGGCGCGTGCACGTGACGGAGGGCGGGGTGATGGGGATGATCCTGCTTCTGAATTACTGGTTCCATGTCCCCGCGTCCATACTCTCGCCCCTGCTGGACGGCATCTGCTATCTGGTTGGATTCCGCTTTCTGGGAAAGCATTTCCTGATCCGTTCCCTGGCAGCCTCCTCCTGCATCGCCGTTTTCCTGCGGTTCTGGGAATCCATGCCCTTCCTCCTGCCCGACCTGTCGGCCCATCCCCTTATTGCCGCCATTCTGGGGGGCTGTCTGGTAGGAATCGGAGCCGGACTGATCGTGCGCCAGGATACCTCCGGCGGCGGCGACGATGCGCTGGCTCTGGTGATCCGGCATCTCACCCGCTGCAGGCTGTCAAGAGCCTATATGTTCACCGACTTTACGGTACTGCTCCTGTCGCTGTCCTACATCCCTTTTACACGGATCGCCTACTCCCTGATCACCGTCACCATCTCTTCCCTGGTGATCGATCAGGTGCAGGTGTGGGGCACGAAGAAGAAAAAGGCGGCGGCTGGAAACGGAACGGAGAACGGGACTGAAAACAAAATCAAAGCCGGAATTGATACGGTTGCTGCGGAAAAAGCACAGAAAAAGCCGTCTGACGGGGAAGTGGACGGCCAGGGCTGCGCCTGACCGAAAGCAGGCGCATACACCGCTGCTACCGATGCAGCTGACTCCTCCAGAAGGTCTGGCATCTGCGGCAGATCTGGCATCTACGGCGGGCCTGACATCTCTGGCAGATTGGAGATCTGGAAGCAGGCCCCGCGCTCTCCTACGGCTTTCCCCAGTGGATCAGTAAAAGCAGCGTCCCCTTCCTCACCGACACGCTGGCCGGACGGCCGATAAATTCATTGCTCACGCCGATGGGAAAGCTGTTGGTCAAAACAGCATCCTTCAGCTCGTACTTCATATTGCGGATATTGACTCCCTCCGCCCTTTCTCCATAGGAAAAAAGGGACAGGCGTCCTTCACACCGGGACGAAAGCTCCACCGTCTCGTCGCGCAGCAGACGGATCATGCCGTCCTCTTCCAGAAGCATCCCCTCCGCGCCCTGTTCCTTCAGGAAATTCAGGCACTGGATATTGGCGATGGTGTGATCCAGTCTGCCACCCTGGCCTCCGTAAATATGAAAAAGCCGGTATCCCCTTGCCAGACCTTCCCGGATAGCCGCCAGCATATCCGTATCATCCTTTTCCACAGGAAGGATCTGTACCTTTTCCGGGCAGGAGAGGCGAAGCGCCTCCAGCTCCCGGCGGCCCTCTCCGGTCAGAGAATCAAAATCCCCCAGAACCAGATCCGGCTCCAGCTTCATTCTGCGGCAATAGGAAAAACCGCCGTCCGCCGCAATTACCCAGTCCCCTTCCTCCACCGAAATGGAGGAGACCTGAAAGTCTCCCGCTCCTATGATGATACATTTTTTCCCCATGTGCTTCTCTCCCGTACTCATTTTCCTCATGTTCCTCCCCGTTTCGGAGCGTGGCAGGCAGCCCTGCTCCTGCCAGCCTGTCTAACTGTTACAGGTCTGCCGCCATTTTGCCTTTCCTGCCCACACCCCGTATTCCATGCTTTTTCATATAACAGACGGTTCAGCCCTATCGGTCTGCTCCATATCTCTGCGTCCCGCTTTTCAGACCTCAGCTTTTTTGATCTCAACCAGCCGTTTTTTGCTCCATTTCCCGGACAGGAAGCGGACAAAGGAGATCAGGAAATTAATGATCCAGCCCGCCGGAACCGCATACCAGACCGCCTCCACGCCGATCACCGGAGCCAGCAGGAAGGCTCCCGCCACCCGCACGCCCAGATTCGCCAGGTTTGCCAGGGTAAAGACCGCCACATCCCCGGCGCCTCTGAGCACGCCGTCCGTGGCCGCCTTCAGTCCGATAGCAAGAAAGAAAAATTTGATAAAGGAAAGGTAGCCGGTTCCGGTCTCCATGGCAAGCGCCCCTCCTCCCGTATCCAGGAAGGCACCTATGATCTGACGGTCAAACAGAGCCAGCAGGAGAAAGATCGCCGCCGCAAAGCCTGCATCTATGGCCACCGCCGCCCGGTACCCCGCTTTTACCCGCTCCGGCCGGTCTGCGCCCATGTTCTGGGCCGTAAAGGTGGAAACCGCATTTCCGGTGGAGATCATGGGCACGATACAGATGGATTCAATCCTGGTGGCCGCCGCGTATCCGGCCAGCACGGAGGAGCCGAAGCCGTTCACCACCGACTGCACCAGAAGCATTCCGATGGAGACGATGGACTGCTGCAGAATGGAGGGAACCGCGATTTTTACCATGGAGCCCAGAATGGCAGTATCATATTTTCTCACCCCACCCTCTGCCTCAAAGCCATGAAGCTTTCTCATCAGCAGAAGGAAGGAGATCACAGCCGCTGTCCCCTGGGCGATCACCGTGGCCACAGCCACTCCTGCCACGCCCCAGCCGAACCCGGTCACAAACCACAGATCCAGAAGCACATTGAGCAGGGAGGAAAAAATCAGCAGTGCAAGCGGCGTCCGGGAATCCCCAAGGGCGTTAAACATGGCGGAAAGGATGTTGTACATGAACAAAAAAGGCATGCCCAGGAAGTAAATTCCCAGGTAGATACCTGCCGCTTCCAGAATATTTTCAGGGGTATTCAGCCACACCAGTATAGGACGGTTCATGGCAAAGCCGAAGATCCCCAGCAAGATTCCCACGCCGAGAAAGGTGAAAAGCGCCGTATAGACGGAGGTTTTCATTTTATGGATGACGCCGGCCCCCAGATATTGGGAGGTAATCACCGACGCGCCGATCCCGCCTCCAATGGCGATCATCACAAACACGTTGGTGAGCGCATAGGAAGCCCCCACCGCCGCCAGGGCGTCCTCTCCCACGAAGCGGCCCACGATCATGGAATCCACCATATTGTAGAACTGCTGGAACAGGTTGCCCAGAATCAGGGGCAGGGCGAAGGCAAAAAGCGACAGGCCGGGAGCGCCCTCCAGCATGCTTCTTTTTCTGTTCGTTTTACTGCTTGTCATGGTCTGTATCTCCTTATCCGGCGGCGGAAAGCCGCTGTCGGACTGTTTTCATATCCTGCTGTCAAAATCACTTCATTATATTATATACCAGTTTATTGAAAAAACAATGAAATCTTATTTGTTCTATCAGTGAGCTTATTTGTTCTATCAGTGATACGGCATCAAGGTTCTGTTTCCAGCTTCTCCCATAGTATAAATCCTTTGTTCGATTTGAGACCACAATAGGCGGATGATCGTGAATCATCAAAATTTACCATTGTTCTTCCCGCTCTCCCATTTCCATCTGCAAAGGGAGCGGCTGAACTGTTATATAACGGTTCAGCCGCAGTGGGATGCCTCATATATTCTCTGCCGGTTACAGCAGTTCCATATTGATAGATTTTTCCGTAAATCCGTACTTTGTATACATGTCATAAGCCGCTCTGTTTCTGGCGTTAACCTGAAGTTCAATCCCGTCAAGGCCCTTCTCCTCCCTGACCTGCTTTGCTTTTTCAAAAAACAGGTGGCCGATTCCCCTCCCCCGGTACTTTTCATCCACCGCCATGCTGTCGATAAAAAGTATATTTCTGGTAACATGGGACGGAGTTTCCACACGGCGGAATATAATTTCCATCATCCCCACCACAATACTGTCGGCTTCGGCAACAAAAAGAGTTTTCTCCTCTACCAACTGTTCAAAGGCTTCCTTAGGGATAATGTTCTCGTTTGGCTTATAGATGTCAGGCCGCCATTCCACATGCATCCGGTGCACCTGATCCATAATCCTTACGACTGCCTCCCAGTCCTTTTCCTGTGCATTTCTGATCAAGAATTCCATCTTTGCTCATCCTCTTTTGGAGAGCACCTCCTCCTCATACTTCTTCACTTCCGCCAGCCACTCTCCCTTAACGGGAACCTGGTTCTTTTCACAGAAATAATCCCATACATCGCCGAAGGGATAGGTCTTTAACTCCTCCTGCATGGCCATCAGCTCGGTGAACTGGTTGGTGTCCTGCAGCTCCTTAAAGCGCTTGTTGGGCGTAAGCAGAGCGTATAGCAGGGCCTTCTGCATGTTTCTCATGCCCACCGTCCAGGCTGAAATGCGGTTGATGCTGGCGTCGAAGAAATCCAGGGCCAGGAGCACCCGGTCTATGGCGTCGTTTCTCACAATCTCCTTGGCGATCTCTCTCGTCTCATCGTCGAACAGCACCACATGGTCGCTGTCCCAGCGCACCGGGCGGGTGACATGGAGGGCAATCTTATCGTTGAACAGGAGCATGGAAGCGATCTTGTCGGAAACCATCTCCGTGGGATGGTAATGGCCGTTGTCCATCAGGCTGATCACGTTGTTTCTGGAAGCGTAGTTGATGGTAAACTCGCTGCTTCCCACGGTGTAGGATTCCAGGCCGATGCCAAACACCTTGGATTCCAGGCAGACCAGAACCTTTTCCTTGTCGTAGGGGATGGACAGAATCTGATCCAGGGAATCCTTGAACCTGGCTCTGGGCCCCAGCCTGTCGGCGGGAATATCCTTGTAACCGTCCGGAATCCAGATGTTCATGGCACAGGGAACGCCCAGCTCCTCTGCAAAATACTGGGAAATACAGATGCAGGCCTTTCCGTGCTCGATCCAGAAGGAACGCACCTCGTCGATGGGGCTTGACAGGGTCAGCCCGTCCACCACCTTACTGTGTGAGAAGAAGGTGGGGTTGAAGTCCAGTCCGATGCCTCTTTCCTTTGCAAAATCCACCCATTTTTTGAAATGCTTCGGCTCCAGCTTATCTCTGTCCGCAAATTCGCCGTCCTCAAAAATGGCATAGCTGGCGTGAAGGTTCAGCTTATGCTTTCCGGGAACCAGCTGAAACACCTTGTCAATGTCGGCCATCAGCTCCTCCGGCGTCCTGGCCTTTCCCGGATAATTGCCGGTGGTCTGGATGCCGCCGGTGAGCGGCCCCTTCTGGTCAAAGCCGGTTACGTCGTCGCCCTGCCAGCAGTGCATGGAAATGGCAATGCCCTCCAGGGTCTTTACCGCCCGATCTGCATCCACACCGATGGCGGCATACATCTGTTTTGCGTATTCATATCTGTCTGTACTATTCATGAAAACTCCTTTCCGTCCCTTCAGGACTGCTGCCAGCGCCATTTTTTGTATGGTGGCAGCTTTTTTATGCGGCTCTGGTTCACCGCTGCAGCTGTGTATTGCTGTTTGTATATTGCTGTTGATGTATTTTCTCTCGGATTCTTCCCCGGCATACCAGGCAGGCGGATTCCCGGCCGGACACACAGCAGCCCGCAGTCAGCGAGGGTCGTACCGTATCACACCAAAGGAATCATAGATGCAGGCCCTTACATCCTCCAGGCTTCCAAAAATGCCGCCGTGTATCATCTGCACCGCCAGATTGCCGATGGCGGTAGCCTCGGCGGGACCCGCATACACGGTGCATCCCGACCGGTCCGCGGTAAGCTGGTTTAAGTAGGCCGCATTGGAGCCGCCCCCCACGATGTGGATGGCTGGAAATTTTCTTCCCGTAATCCTCTCGATCTCCCCCACCGTCTCCCCATAGCTTTCCGCCAGGCTCTGATAGATCACCGCGGCGGTCTGTCCCACTGTGGCCGGGGGCGTCATGCCCGCGCGCACGCAGGCGTCCGCAATCGCCTGGGTCATATTTTCAGGGGAAAGAAAAGCCTGGTCGTTCACGTCCACCCTGGAAGCAAAGCCGCTCTCCTCCTCCGCCAGTTCACAGAGCCTGGCAAAGGAATAGGCGTCCTGAAGCTCGTGGCGCACTGACTGGATCATCCACAAACCCATGATGTTTTTCAGATAGCGGAAGCGGTACGCATAACCGCCCTCATTGGTAAAATTCTTCCGTCTGCTCTCCTGTGTACAGATCGCCCTGTCGTTCTCAATCCCCATCAGCGACCAGGTGCCGGAGCTGATGTACAGGCAGTCCTGTGTCCTGGCAGGAACGGAGATCACCGCCGAAGCTGTGTCGTGGGTGGCGGGAAGCACCACCCGACAGGAAAAGCCCACCTCGGCCTCCACCTGGGGTGTAAAGCGGCCCACCGGCGTCCCCGGCATCTGAAGCGGCTGAAAAATGGAACCTTTAAAGCCCAGCCTTTCTATCAGTTCTCGGTCCCACTGCTTGGTATCCGGGCTCACCAGCTGGGTGGAGGTGGCGTTGGTATACTCGGAAGCCTTGTTTCCGGTGAGCAGGAAATGAAAATAATCCGGAAGCATCAGAAAATGCTCCGCCCTGTCCATATTCTCCGGCTCCTGTCGTTTTACCGCCATCAACTGATAGATCGTGTTGAAAATCTGCTTCTGGATCCCTGTCCTGGCATACAGTTCCTCTTCCGGGATGATGCGGTACACCTCCTCATCCATCCCCTTTGTGCGCATATCCCTGTAGCCGTAGGTTCTGCCCAGCACCTCATCCTGTCCGTCCAGAAGCACATAATCCACCGCCCAGGTATCAATGCCCATGGTTTTGGGGATCTTCCCGGCGGCCTTACAAGCCTTCAGTCCTTCCTTTATTTCTCCAAACAATCGGGGAAGGTTCCAGCACAGATGGCCGTCCTCCTTTTCCATTCCATTCTCAAAACGGTAGATTTCCTCCAGGACGAGCTTTCCATCCTCCATATGCCCCAGGATATGGCGTCCGCTGGACGCCCCGATGTCCACTGCAAGGTAATATTCTGCCATACTGCCTCCTTTCTGTCTGCCTCTGTTATCGCAGGAATCCGGCGGTCCCTGCGCTCCATCCGCCGCCCACCGGACCTGCAGGCGTGCCCTCCTCGTTAACATCTATTACGCTTATTATATCTGCTTTTTTCCTGCTTTTTTAGGACGGATATTGCAGAATTACCGTCCTTATTTGCACCTGTAGCGGTCATCGGTTTTTGGTACTGCCCACTGGAAAGCCGGCAGACAGCAGCCTGCCGCAGCACACTTGCTGCTGCATACTTGCCCCCCGGCACTGCAGGCTCTATAATAGGTTAAGAGAAACGGCTGTCTGCTGGAGCATGTTTGATGATTCATTTCTGCCGTCTGCCCGCAGACATCCGCCCACAGGAAAGGAATACAGACGAATGAATCAGGAGCTTCTTAACAGACTGAAAATCATTTCCCCGGAGGAAGCGCAGATCCTTGCCGGGAAACCGCAGGTGCAGCAGAGCCTCTACACCGCCAGAGAGGAATTCGTGGTAGACAGTCGCCGGATGCTGGAGGCGGGAAAGCTGATCGACATTCGTCCCCATACCCGCTTCGTGCATTTCCCGGCCCACAGGCACAACTATATTGAGATCATCTACATGTGCAGCGGCTCCACCACGCACATCGTCAACGGCTCCAGGGTGGTTTTGAAGGAAGGGGAGCTTCTTTTTCTGAATCAGAATGCGACGCAGGAAATTTTCCCTGCGGGAGAAAAGGATATTGCTGTGAATTTTATGGTTCTGCCGGAATTTTTTGACCGGACTTTTCTTATGATGGACGAGCCCAGCACTCTGCGGGATTTTCTGGTGGGCTCCCTGAAAGCGGAGAGCGGGATGAGCGATTACCTGCATTTTCATGTGAGCGGGATCCTGCCCATCCAGAATCTGGTGGAAAATCTGATCTGGTCTCTGGTAAACCGGCAGCCCAACCGGAGAAACATCAACCAGACCACCATGGGGCTTCTTTTCCTGCAGCTTCTGAACCATACCGACCGTATCGGACAGAATGACCCTGCGGCCTGGGCGCAGGGCATGTTGTTCGCCGCCATGAGGTATGTGGAGGAGAATTACCGGAACGCCACGCTGGAGGAGCTGGCCGGAAAGCTTAAAGAGCCCGGTTACACCATCAGCCGTCTTCTCCTGCGGCATACCGGGCAGAACTTCAAGCAGCTTCTGCAGGCAAAACGGCTGAATCAGTCCGCCTTTCTGCTTACCACCACTGCCCTGCCTGTGGAGGAGATCATCGCAGCGGTGGGATATGACAATACCAGCTATTTTCACAGGATCTTTAAGGAGCGGTTTGGGGTAACGCCGAAGGGGTATCGGGCGAGGGAATCGTAGAAAACTTCAAACCTCATATTTCACTGCCTCTCACTCCTCCTCCGGATACAGGCAGCAGATCCCCGCCCTCTCAAAATATTCCATCCACTGGTCAGAGGGCTTCTCATCCGTCACCACGGTATGGATCTGATGCACGTCGCAGATCTTGGAGAAGGCGATCCTGTCGAATTTGGAGTGGTCTGCGGCCAGGATGCACTGTCTGGCGGAGCGGATCATGGTCTGCTTGGCCTGGGAGAACAGCTCATTCCCGTCGGTGACGCCCTTCTCCATGTCAATGCCCTTGCAGGAAATGATGGCCTTCTCCACGTTGTAGGCGCCCAGCCCTTCGATGGCTCGGGGGCCCACCAGGGCCAGGTAGCCTTCCTTCAGGCTTCCGCCGGAGGAAATGATATTCCAGTCAGAGGTGTCCGACAGCTCCAGCATCACTTCGATGGAATTGGTGATGACGGTCAGGCGGTTCCTCCCCTTCAGCGCTCTGGCTATGAATACCGCCGTAGTGCTGGGATCCAGAATGATATGATCGCCGTCCTCGATCAGGGTCTCCACCAGGCGGGCAATCTTCTGTTTTCCGGCAGGGTTGTTCTTCTTACGCACATTAAAGGGCATATCCAGGCTGGTGTTTTCGTTGAGAACCGCGCCGCCGTAGCTTTTGACGCACAGGCCGTCCTTTTCCAGCTTTTCCAGATCGCGCCGGATGGTTTCCTCAGACACACAAAATTCCTGGCTCAGTTCGCTTACGATCACCTTTTTCTCAGCCTGGAGCTTTTCCAGGATCAGATTTCTTCTCTCAACCGCTAACATGGTCTCTCCCGCCTTTCTATCATGTCAAACCCTTTCTATTGCGTCAAATTCTGCAGCCGTCCACTGACCGGGTCTACAAAATGGAACGGCAGATCTGCTCGTCGGGATGGGCGATCACGGAGGAATCCAGATACATGCCGCTGGCGGCAGCCGTCTCCCCTGCCTTCCTGATGGCAGCCTCCACAGAAGCAACCTCACCGGTAAGAAGCAGATAGGATTTGCCGCACATGCCTTTGGCAATACGCAGCTCGATCAGCTCCACAACCGCCGTCTTAGCGGCAGCGTCTGCGGCCACAATAATGGAAGCGGCATCGTAGGTCTCCAGGATCCCAAGAGCATCCACCTTTCCGATCCGTACCGTTCCATAGATGGCCGGAAAAATGCTTTCATGTGGGTTTCCCAGCACGAAGCTGCCGATCAGCTCCTCGCCCCGCACCTTTTCCGCCGTCTCCACGGCGGCTTTCACAGCGGAAAGAGAGCCCGCGATCAGAGCAATGTATTTGCCGGGGCAGACCGTCTGCGCCTCCACAAGCTCCACCTGAGCCGTCTTAACCATGGCGTCGGCGGCGGTGATTCCCGCCGATACCGTCTTGAACTCTATCATTCCAATGGATTTGCTCATTGCTTTGTCTCCCTTTCTGCCGTCAGGCTGATCTCCCGCTGTGTGACCCGGATCACCCTTCCGGTGACGGATGCATGGATAGGAACACTCAGCCCCTCAGCCGCCGCCGCGATCATCTGCCGTTTTTCCACATGGTCTCCCACCTTCACCACAGGAACAGCAGGAGCCCCGATGTGCTGGGAAAGAGGAAGGGTCACCTGCTCCACCCGCTCTGCCGTTTCTTCCCCTGAATAAGCCTTCAGGGGAGCCGGAGCCTCATAAGCGCCAAGCCCCAGCCGGGCGGCCAGGCGGGCCTCCGGCACTTTTCTGTATTCCCTTGTCTCCTGCACCGAAGCGGGAATCCGGTTTTCGGGAACCCTGACCCCCGCTTTCCTCAACCCTGCCTTGTACTGCGCCATCAGGCTTCTGGGGGATAAGCCCTGAGGGCAGGAGTAGAGCTCGCACAGGCCGCAGGAGCTGCAGAACAGGGTATTGATGTAGGGGGCCGCATCCTGAAAGTCCCTGTTTGCGGCGGCACGCATGAATCTGTGGGGCTCTATGGGGTGTCCCAGCGCATGCCTGGGACACAGATCCGTACAGGTCTGGCACTGACAACAGGAGGAAGCCGCCCTTTTCAGGCCGATGGAGGGGTTCTGATCCTTCCTTCGGATCAGAGGATGATCCTTTGGAAGAAGGATCACCGCATTGGTGGTCTTGGTCACCGGACTGTCCACAGCCTTCACCGATCCCATCATGGGGCCGCCCACCAGGCAGACCGTATCCTCCCTGCGCGCCCCTCCCGCTGCACGGATGCAGTCTTTTAAGGAGGCGCCCAGGGGCATCCGCACCGTAACAGGATGACCAGCCTCCCCGGTTACAGTAACCAGCTTCTCCGTGACCGGCTTCCGCTCTGCCAGGGCCCGGTGGATGTTATACATGGTCTCCACATTGAAAACCGCGATCCCCTCCTCTATGGGAAGCCCGCCGGGACGTACCACCTTTCCCGTGGTTTCATAGATGAGCACCACCTCATCCCCCATGGGATAGGCGCTGTCCAGAAGGTGCAGGGAAATGCCTTCAAAATCCGGAAGCACCCTCTCCAGCGCCTCCACAGTCTCCCTGTATTCCTTTTTCACACCAACAACGGCGCGGGAAGCGCCCACCGTCTCCTTCACCTTCGCCAATGCCTCCAGGATCTGCCTGGCGCAGGAGGCCAGGAGCTGACGATGGAGGGTCAGAAGCGGCTCGCATTCCGCACAGTTTAAGATCAGGGTCTCGGCCCGCCCGTCGATCTTCATATAGGTGGGAAAGCCCGCCCCTCCGGCGCCCACAATGCCGTTTTCTCTTATGATTCCGGCTAATTCCCTGATGTCCATCTGCCCTTCTCCTCCTCATGCCAGTATGGATCGCAGCCTTCTGGCCGCGCACTTCGTTTTCCTTATAAAGCGGGAATGAATTTTCAAACACGCTCTAGTCCACAGGTTCGTCGATGATCCCTACGATGGCAGCATCCACCGGGGCATCTTTAAGGTCACAGCCGATCCGGGCTGCGCTTCCCTGAGCCACCAGCACGTACTCACCGATTCCGGCTCCGATGTTGTCTATGGCAACCAGTCTGTGGGTGCAGCCCCTCATGGAATCCACAGGCTCCACAACCATAAACTTGTTGCCAATCAGTTTTTCACTTTTTCTTGTGGATACCACGCTTCCTGTCACCTTGCCGATTATCATCCTTTCCTCCCGTCTGCCAAAAGAGGCTCCTTCCTTCATCCTCTCCATGTCTGCCCGAAAGCCGCGCCAAAGGGGCTTCCTACCGCTGTGTTTCTGATCAATCTTCTCACAGCAACGCCTTTTCTATCCTCACCGTATCCCCGGTTGAGATGCCGGCCGCATTGGCTTCGTCCGTATCTATGTGCATTTCCAGGGTAAAGCTGTCGTCCACCCGGATTTTCACCTGGTCAAAAACAGCGCCCCGCTCGTTTCCGGCCCGTACGGTCACATAGTCCCCGTCCTTCACTCCGGCCTCAGCCGCCTCCTTCGGCGCCATATGGATGTGCCTTTTCGCCACAATACAGCCTTCCTCCAGATAGACGGCCCCTCTGGGCCCCACCACCGAAATGGGTGCACTGCCCGCCGTGTCTCCTGATTCTCTCAGAGGAGCCCTGACTCCCAGCTTCATGGCGTCCGTGGCGGAAATTTCCACCTGGGAGCACTTCCTCACAGGCCCCAGCACACGCACATTTTCTATGGCCCGAAGCTTGAGCCCAACGATGGTGACCTGCTCGTTTGCCGCAAACTGGCCTCCCATCAGGTCCTTCTTTTTGGTAAGCTGATATCCCGGCCCGAACAGTGCTTCCACATGCTCCTGTGTCAGATGGATATGCCTGGCGGAGACTCCCACCGGAACCAGACAGCCCTCCTGCTCCGTCTCCCGCTTCTGCATGGATTCCATCACCATCCTGACAATCTGCCTGACCTGTTCTTCCTGCAGGTGAATATTTTCCATCATTTCCTCTCATTCTGCCGCCCATGCGGCGCTTTCACGTCTCTACGCCTGCCGCTTGAGGCTGCTGTAAACCGCGGCGCTTCCCTTCTGTAAGGAAGCCGGGCAGGCCCATTCACCCGCCCGGCCACAGAATGGTTATTGTGAAAAGCCGCCCTTATTTTACTTTGGGAAGGATCATCTCCACATCGGTGTGCGGCCTGGGGATCACATGGGTGGCCACCAGCTCGCCCAGTCTGCCTGCGCTGGAGGATCCCGCTTCCACTGCGGATTTCACCGCTCCCACATCTCCGCGCACCATTACGGTTACCAGGCCGGAGCCGATCTTCTCGGTTCCCACCAGAACCACGTTGGCCGCCTTGCACATAGCGTCAGCCGCCTCAATCGCCGCTACCAGTCCTCTGGTTTCCACCATTCCCAATGCTTCCTGTGCCATCTTTTTTTCCTCCTTGATTTCTGTTGTCCGGCCCGGTATCCTGCCGGCCGTTTTATTTCCTGCTCTGTTCCCTGTCCTGGCGGCCATCCTGCCATCCGTTTTCGTTTTGGAGTCCGCCGTCTTCTTTTCATTCATCGCTTCCATTGCCATCCTCCGGCGCAAAGCGGCTCCGGCTCATCGCCACCAGCCGCACAATCTCCTCATGGGGGCTGGCAATGATGCCGCTTGATACCACATGCTTGACCGCCTGGGTCCTGGCCGCCTCCACCGCGGCAGATACCGCTGCCACTTCTCCCTCCACGATGATCGTAACCAGTCTGCCGCCCAGCTTCCGCTCCCAGGTGGAAAGGGTCACATCCGCCGCCTTACACATAATGTCAAGCGCATCCATGGCCGCCACGACACCTGAAATTTCGATCAGTCCATACGATTTTCCCATGAGTTCACGCTCCCGTCTCAGATCTTGGGCAGGATCTTCTCCACATCATTGTGGGGTCTGGGGATCACATGGGACGCTACCAGCTCGCCCAGCCTGCCTGCCGCGGCGCTGCCGCTTTCCACAGCCGCTTTTACGGCTCCCACGTCTCCGCGCACCATTACGGTTACCAGGCCGGAGCCGATCTTCTCAGTTCCGATCAGAGTCACCTCCGCGGACTTGGTCATTGCGTCAGCCGCCTCGATGGCTGCGGTCAGTCCTCTTGTCTCCACCATTCCCAATGCTTCCTGTGCCATTTTTTCCTCCATTTCTGCCGCCTGGCGGCATAGGCTCCGTGGATCTGCGCCGCGTATAGGCAGCCTCGATTCCACCTGATCTTCCGAGTTTTCTGTTATGATTTTTTATTCCTTGATTTTTATATTCTGTACCGTTTTCTAGGATTTGTCAAAAGCGTTCAGCTTCAGCATTTTTTCCGTATCCGCCGTGGGTCTGGCGATAATGTGCTTCTGCACCACTCCGGTCAGTCCCTCGGCCGTCCGGACGCCCGCCTCCATTGCCGCCTCCACATCCGAGACGCTTCCCCGGAACTTGATGGTGACAAGCAGCGGAACGGGCAGGCTGTCCGCATTGGCAGGCTTGTTCTTGTCAAATGGCTCCAGCCTCACATTTCCCGCCTTGCAGCCGGCATCCGCCGCCATAAAGGCGCATACCAGGCCGAAAACCTCCAGAATTCCTACGGCTTCTCCCATTGTCGGCCTCCTACTGGTTGATGATGGCTATTTTCAATCCCTTCATAGCCAGATTGGTCTTGTGCGCTTCGTTGATCTCCGACAGCGGATAGGTGTGGGTGATCAGCTTCTCCATGGGAATGCCCGCCCGCTTCGCGCTCTTTAAGAACTCAAAGGTGGTGGCGTAATCCCGCAGGGTATATACCCAGGAGCCCACCGTGGTGATCTCCTTGGAGCAGATGTCGAAGTGGGGATTGATGGTCGCGTCTCCACCATTGATGAAAAATCCCAGCTCGCACAGCCCGCCTCCGTTGCGGATGAACTTGTATATATTGGAATGGGCCACAGGGGAGCCGGTGCACTGGAAGGCAAAATCCGCCATATATCCGCCAAAGGCCTCCTGTACCGCTCCGGCCAGGGCCTCGATCCCCTTGTGGTTCTTGAAATTTACCGTCTCGGAAGCGCCCATCTGCCTTGCAAAATCCAGGCGCATATCCTCTCCGTCCACCGCCACGATACTGTTGATGCCCATGGTACGCAGGATGGCGATGCAGATCAGGCCGATGGGACCGCAGCCCTGTACCACCACCCTGCTGTTGAACCGCAGGATCCCTGTGGATTTGGCCCGCTCCACCGCATGGATCAGGACTGCGCAGGGCTCGATGAGGATCCTGGAATACAGATCCAGGTCGCTCACGTTGAAAACAGTAGAGCCCTTGCGGATCAGAATGTAGTCGGAAAACCATCCGTTCAGGTGTATATCGTCATCCGGCAGAAGCCCGTACACGTCCGAGCCTCCCACATTCTGCTTGTTCAGGTCAAACATGGTGATGTCCGGGTTATCCTTAAAGATCATGCAGGTCACCACCTTGTCGCCCACCTTCAGCGGCTTTCCCGCGCTGTCCGTTTTCACATCTTTTCCCATTTTTACGATCTCTCCGGTGCCCTCGTGGCCCAGGGCCACAGGGATCAGGCCGAAGGGATCCCGTTTGAACTCGTGGGCGTCCGTTCCGCAGATGCCGCAGCCCTCCACCTTCACCAGGATGTCCCCGTCTCCCACCTCAGGCATGGGGAATTCCTTCACGTCATAGTGCTCCAGGGCTGTGAGCATGGCCACACGGGCTGTCCGGGGAATGGCTCCCGGTGCTGCCGCCCCGCTGTTTTCTGCGCCTCCTGCTCTTTCGGCCTGTCCGTCCATGCTGTTTAATACCTGCCTGACGATCTCCTCTATCTTTATACCGTTAATATCCATATCTGCCTCCCTGCCGCTGGTTTCTCTTTCCGTCCTCACGGCTCCCTTTTCTACCGGATGCACAGGCTGTCGGCCATGACGCATCTTCTCCTCTTGGTAAAGGTGCTGGCGCTGGTCAGCCCCTCCCCCGTTCTGCTGGCGATGGTGAAGGTGCAGTACCCCTCTCCGCCAAAGCCAAGGGCCGCATAGGAGGGCGCGTTTTTCACCAGAATGGCCGTATCGATGGCTCTTGCGTATTTGGTGATGTTGTCTATGTTCTTGGAATGGATGTGGGCGGAATGCCTGTTTCCATGCTCCAGCCACACGGCCTTCTCCACTGCGTCGTCAAAATCCCCGGCACGCACCATGCCCAGAATGGGCATCATCAGCTCCGTAGAAATCAGGGGATGTTCCTTTTCCCCCTCAAACACGATACAGCGGATGCTCGCCGGAGCGTCCACGCCGATCATGGAAAGAAGCGTCCTGGCATCTCTTCCCACACATTTCCGGTTCAGCCCCTTTGGCGTGATCACCAGGGCGGTCAGCTTCTCCTGCTCCTCCTTCGAGATCAGGTAGCAGCCCTGTTCTGCAATCATGTGGTGCATCAGCTCATCCGCAATGCTGTCCACCGCCACGATCTCCTTCTCCGCAATACAGGGAAGGTTGTTGTCAAAGGTACAGCCGTTCACAATATCTGCCGCCGCTTTTCCCACGTCTGCCGTCTCGTCCACCAGGGCGGGCGGATTTCCCGCTCCTGCGCCGATCCCTCTTTTTCCGGAGGACAGGACGGCCGTCACCACGCCCGGGCCTCCTGTAGCGGCAATAAGGGGAATGTCCCTGTGCTTCATCATAATATTGCCGGTCTCCAGCGTGGGCTTCTCCACCGTACAGGCCACGTTGTCAGGGCCGCCTGCTTCCAGGGAGGCTTCGTTCACCAGACGGATGGCAGACATGGAGGTTCTCACCGCCTGGGGGTGGGGATTGAACACCACCGTATTGCCTGCGGCAAGCATTCCCATACTGTTGCACAGCACCGTTTCGCTGGGATTGGTGCAGGGGGTGATGGCCCCGATCACGCCGAAGGGCCCCATCTCCACCAGGGTCAGGCCTCTGTCCCCTGACCAGGCAGTGGTGGTAATATCCTCTGTGCCCGGCGTCTTGTCGGCCACCAGATGGTGCTTCAGGATCTTGTCCCCCACATTTCCCATACCGGTCTCCTCCACCCCCATCCGGGCCAGGAGCTCCGCATTTTCATGGATCTTCCTGCGCAGGGCGGTTATGATCCGCTCTCTCTGATCCATGGACATGACGCGTACCTGGCGCTGGGCCTCCTTCGCCGCCGCTATCGCATCATTCATATCCGTAAAAATACCATGGCCGGTCTGCGGCTTTTCTCCAAGCTGCAGCCTGGCGATCACATCCTTCACAATGTCGCCGACCAGCCTTTCATCCAAAGCTTTTGGTTCTACAGGCACGAGATAACCTCCTTTAACCGGGCCGCTCCCCAGGCCGCCAGGGCTTCGTCCTCCTCTGCCGTGCCGCCGCTGATTCCCAGCGCCCCTATGATTCTGTCATTGACCCGAAGCGGCTCCCCGCCGCCAAAGATCACGATCCTGCCGCCGTTGGTGTGCTGAATCCCGTACAGCGGCGCGCCGGGCTGAGCCAGCGCGGACAGCTTACCGGTGGACATCCGAAACGCCACGCAGGTAAACGCCTTGTTCACCGCCGCGTCCAGACTGCCGATAAAAGCATCGTCCATGCTGTGCACCAGCCTGGTGTGCCCGGCCCCGTCGGCCACGGCCACCACCACCCGCATATTCCGCCGGGCCGCCTCAGCCTCCACCAGATCCGCCAGGGCTCTCGCCAGAGGCAGGGTCATGCAGACCGTTTCCGGCATCTGCGTCCGCCCGCCTCCGGGATCCTGAACCTCCGACAGCACACGGCTTACGATAGAAGCAATCTGATCCTTATCCATTCTTCCCTCACTCCGCTTCAGTGCGTCCGCCTTTATCCGGGCTTCTTTGATTCCAGATTCCTTTGATTTCCGGCTTCTCCGGTCGTTTCAGCCCTTCAGCTGCTCCATTACCCGCTTCACGATCTCGGCGACCATATCCTCGCTCACGCCGCCTTCCGCAGCAGCATGAGAGTTCACGCTTCCACAGCCGTTACCGCAGTTGTGGCAGTTGGTGCCTCCCTTGTTCTGGCACAGGTCAGCGGGGTGTCTGCCGGGAAGCCCCATCTTCCTTCTTACCTCATACAGCTTCTCGATGGTAGCCTGGTCAAACTCCTTGGGCCCGCCCAGCATCCTGGACTTGTAAAGCAGCTCTGCGTAAAACTCCACCGATTCCATCTTCATATATGCAGCCAGCAGATCGGTGCTCCAGGTCAGCGCACCGTGGTTCTCCAAAAGGACGGCATCGTAATAGGGCAGATATTTTTCCACATTGTCGGGAATCTCCGTGGTGGAGGGGGTGCCGTACTCCGCGATGGGCACGCATCCCAATGCAATCACCGCCTCAGGCATGATGGGCTGGGTCAGCGGAATGCCTGCGATGGCAAAGGAGGTGGCGAAGGTGGGATGGGCATGCACCACGGCGCCCACGTCAGGACGCTTCTGATAAACACGCATGTGCATCTTGATCTCAGAGGAAGGACGGAATCCCTTGTTGGCCTGGATCACGTTTCCCTGGGCGTCCACCTTGCAGATGTAATCAGGGGTCATAAAGCCCTTGGATACACCTGTGGGGGTGCACAGGAATTCGTTGTCGTTGAGCTTCACGGAAATGTTTCCGTCGTTTGCCGCCACCATGTTCCGGTCGTAGATCCTCTTGCCGATGTCACAGATCAGTTTCTTTAATTCATATTCGTTCTGCATTTGCTTCCTCCGTTCTGCCCGAACCCCCGGGCCTCTTTTCCATTTCCATCCAATCGCTGATTGCTTGTTTTTTTGTTTTTGTTGTTGATTCTTGTTTATTATAATCCTCAATACCACATATGTCAACATGATATATGTTGGTTTTATTATGTTTTTATAGTTTTTGTATTACTGTTCATGACAGTCTCAAACGCCCGGCGTCTGAGGCATGAGAAGGTGATTCAGGAGTGAGCGGGCCTCTTTTGTACTTCCTTATGAAAAGTTTGCCCACGCCGGATTTTTTAAAGATAGCCATTTTAATTTCTCTGGGATTCTGTTAGAATTACAGTAGCGGAAAAGATTTTCGGAAAAGGGGTAAAACGGTTGAGTACCTATGTTATGAGTGATCTTCACGGAAATTATAAAGCGTACCTGAGCATGCTGGGAAAAATAAAGTTCCGGGAAAATGACAGGCTATACATATTGGGAGACATTCTGGATCGGGGGCCAAATCCATTCAAGCTTCTACTTGATTTAATGGAACGGCCGAATGTAAAGGTTCTGATCGGAAACCATGAGGTAATGGCATACGAATGTCTGGCTTTTCTGCTGAAAGAAATCACAGCGGAAAATCTTTCGGAAATTTCAGAAGACGTCATTGAAAAACTATTGAACTGGCAGCAGAACGGAGGACTGTCAACTACAGACGAATTTCATAAATACGATAGGGAAACGCAAAAGAAGGCGGTAGAATGGATTACAGATCTTGAATTATACGATGAGATTGAAATTGCCGGAAAGACATTTCTATTCGTGCATGCGGGATTAGGAAATTTTGCACCGGAAAAAGAACTGTGGGAATATGAACTGGATGAACTGGTATGGAAAAGCCCCGACTATGACGAGCGGTATTATACCGATAAATATGTAATCACCGGCCATACACCGACTGCTCTGATTGAAGGAAATGAGCGGCCGAATCATATCTACCAGGCGAACGGCCACATTGCGATAGACTGCGGATGCAGTTTCCCGGACGGCAGATTGGGCTGTCTGCGTTTGGAGGATATGAAGGAATTTTATATCGAACAGGATGATAAACAGGCATAGACATGATACAGCAGTATCAGGAAGGGGATATAAACTTATGTGCAATGCAGGCTGGCGTTTGGGAATGAGTGAAGAAGAGTATAAAAACCTGATACAAAATGTGTGCGATGTTGAAACTTCTGTATTGACAAATTTCAATTATCTTTTAGACTACGCGGAAAAATTTTACCATATACCGAAGGAACTGGAAAAAGGCTGGTCTCTTATGAAGGATGTTTACTATAAATATCCCATTCGTGCATTCGTTTCTTTCTGCATGTACAGGCTTTCAGCCAAATTAAATACTGAAGATAATGAAATAGCAGGCAAAATTAAGGGTTTTGAATGTGACTGCTGTCAGGGAGTAACTGAATTTTATAAAAAAACATATGTCTGGCTGAACAATTTTATATGCGAGCCTTTAACATCAACATCAGAAAAATATCGTCTTTGCTATAAAAACACCATTTATAAGGGAGACACTATGACAAGCGTCTATACTCCTTTGAAAGAATATATCAAATTAAAATCAGGTATCCAGCGTACTTCTTCCGAAACAGAAGACTGGGAGGAGTTCTGGTTAAACAACCTGTGGGAATCGGAATTGGGAGAGCAGAGAGAAGAAAGGGGCAGGATACATCTGCCGCATTTCGTAATTGAATTTATATGTGCAGGATACTGCTGCGCAAACTTCCTGCCCGTTCCGCAGGGCTTTAATTGCGGGAGAAGCAATCAGGGCAGATGGGATTCATGGGATTTGACTTTAACCCAGATTTATCAATGGTATGCAGATAATCCAAAAACACAAAACACCTGTGTTCCAAATAACCGTGCCTTAGAGAAATTGTTTCATAACAAAAAAGATTCCATACGGTATTGTGTAGAATGGCTGGAAATTTTTGGATCATGGGAAAATTTTGTGGAGCAAAATTATATGCAGTCATTCCTGCTTCCAGATGGCCGTCCAAAAAGATTTTTTGAAAACCATACTTTAGAATATGGACTTCCCAAAACATTAAACGAATATGAAGATTTTTTCAAAAATACTGTTTCATGTATTGCCAAGCGGGCGGATATTATGAATAAAAGTCTGAATACAGGAGCGCGTATGAAATAAAGGAAGGAAAACAGGCAAAGCCAGCTCTGGGCAGACCTGCGCAGGATACTCCAAAGCTTCTCTTATGAAATCCCTTCCCCCCTCTCTGCGCCACCTTCCTTACCCAGATAACCCAGAAGCTCCTCCACGCCCTCCCCGGTCAGCCCATTCACATGAAAGATCCGCTTACAGCCAGACAGTGCAAGCCATCTGGCCGCCCGGTCCGGGCGGGCCCCCGGCACGTCCTCGTGGGTCACGATCCCCACTACCTCGCGGTTCACCATGCAGGTGATATTGGGCGGATACAGAGAATAGGGTTCGGTTGCGGACAGAAGCAGCCCCACCACATCCGC
>CAUWLJ010000042.1:0-29336 GCA_963559585.1 uncultured Eisenbergiella sp.
AAAATAAATTTCGTTATTTTTTACAATAACTTATGCATACCTCTGAACAGTAACTAACAGTTCAGCCATATCGGTTTGTTCGGTCAAAACCATGCTCGCATGGTTTTGACCGTGCACACCGATATGAGCTGAGCGCCCGTCTATGAGCAAAAGGAGCTGCGTAGCAGCGGAAAGCCCCGCAGGGGCGTTTTGCGAATGGGCGCGGGCTGAACTGTTACGTTCTTCCGTAGCAGTATGTAACAGTTCACGGCAACGATACAGAGTTGAAGTCCCCCCAGCTCTGTGCTACGATAGAAATACGGGAAAATGCGCAGGAAATCGTCTGGGACTGACAAGAAGAGACGGGAACGAGAGCTACAAGGAAGGCCGTATAGAGGGCCGCAGGAAGGCCGTGAAGAAGGCCGTATAGAGCAGGCACAGAAAATCGCAGGCAATCTAAAGAACCAGGGATGGAGCGTGGAACAGGTTGCAGAGGCGGTTGATTTTGACATTTCAACAGTAGAAAGCCGATGGTTTCGACATTAGGTTCGGTCTGCACCATCGGTTTCTTTATCCCTTCGGGGAAAATCAGAAAGGAAGAGTGAAAAATGAATCCATTAAAAATAGCACTGCTGCAGATCGCCCCCGGGCAGACACTGGACGAGAATCTGGAAAAAGGGCTCCGCTTCTGCCGGGCCGCCAAAGAAAAGGGAGCCGACATCGCGCTGTTTCCCGAAATGTGGAGTAATGGATACCGCATCTATGACAGACCTGCAGCAGAATGGCAGGCCGAAGCCATTCCCGCTGACGGGGCATTCATCCAGGCCTTCGGCAGACTGGCCGGAGAGCTTCAGATGGCGGTAGGCATCACTCTGCTTGAACGCTTCCAGACTGCTCCCAGGAATTCCCTCATTCTGTTCGACCGGTTCGGTGAACGGAAGCTGGCCTATTCCAAGGTACATACCTGCGACTTCGATACGGAAAAGAATCTGACGCCGGGCGAGGATTTTTATGTGACTGCGCTCGATACCGCCTGCGGCCCGGTTCAGGTGGGAGCCATGATCTGCTACGACAGGGAATTTCCGGAAAGTGCGAGAATCCTGATGCTGAAGGGCGCGGAGCTGATCCTGGTGCCCAATGCCTGCCCTATGGAGATCAACCGTCTTTCCCAGCTTCGGGCCCGGGCCTTTGAAAATATGACGGCAATCGCCACCTGCAGCTATCCTGACACCGTTCCTGACTGCAACGGGGGCTCCAGCGTGTTTGACGGCGTGGCCTATCTTCCCGATCTGGAGGGCTCCCGGGATACCTGTATCCTGCAGGCGGACGGCGCGGAGGGCATTTATATGGCCGGACTCGATCTGGAACAGCTCCGCAGCTACAGAGAAACCGAAGTACACGGGAACGCCTACCGGCATCCGAAAAAATACGGGCTTCTGGTGGATACCAAAATCCAAAAGCCCTTTATCCGTGAGGATTACCGTGAGTAAGGCCCGGAACGCCCCTTTCGAGAACATCAGAAAGGCTGTTTCATAAATTCAAAAAGCTCAAGCTGTACCGCTTCCTCTTTCTTTTCTTTCACCGCGCTCTCCCGGACGGCCAGACTGTCCGGGAGCTCCTCCAGGAAAACGGAAGGAGCTGCCGAGCAGGTGAGGATCAGTTCCTCCTCCGCCCTCGTCATGCCCACAAAGCACAGACGGCGTTCCTCCTGGAGGCCGCAGCCCTCCCGGCCTTTCCTGCATGTATCCGGGTTCTCCGGCCTCCCTCCAAGCTCCAGAGGCAGCCTTCCTCTGTCCATTCCGTACAGAAATACCACCGGGAACTCCAGGCCCTTGGAGCCATGCAGGGTCATCAGCGTCACCGCATCCGCCTGCAGTTTTCTGCCGCTGCTGCGCCTTATGTCCCCCTCCTCTCCCAGCGAAAGCCGCTCCAGAAACGCTTCCATGGAAGGGTAAAGCACCGCCATGTTCGTCAGCTTTTCCATGCTCTCCTGATCCGGGAGGGAAATCTCCTTCTGCCATTCCTCCAAAAGGCGCACCGGTCTTGTTCTTCTCACCTTTTTCCTGTACTTTCCTGTCAGAAAGTCCAGTACCGCCTCCCCGTCAAGCAGAGGCAGCAGCAACCTGCGGCACTGGCCGGCCAGCGCCCTGTCCCCAGGCTTTAAGAGACCGCGGAAAAAGGAAAGGGTGGCCTGCACTCCTTTCTCAGCCAGAAAGCCCTCCCTTCCTGCCACCACATACGGGATTCCCTCCTGGCGCAGACAGTTCTCCAGGCTGACAGCCTGACGATGGGTGCGGTACAGGATCGCAATATCCGAAAAACCGCGCACCTTTTTCTCTCCTGTACCGCCGTTCTCCTGGGTATCCAGCATGTCGATCCCCCCGATCAGACGGTTGATCTCTTTGGCAATAAAAACCGCCTCCCCGTGTTCGTCTGCCGCGGACACCGCCCGCACCGGAACGCCCTCCGGCCGTTCTGCCCGCATTTGCCTGGGCCCTCCCTCATTGCGGGAGATCAGCGCCATGGCGGCGGAAAGAATCTGCGGCGTAGAGCGGTAGTTTTCCCTCAGGCGAATGGTGCGAAGCCGGGGAAAATCCTCTGCCAGCCTGTCAAAACAGGCCGCGTCCGAGCCGCGGAAGCCATAAATCGACTGATCCGGGTCACCGATCACGAAAAGCTCCCTTCCGGTACGGTTCCATGCCTGCACCAGCCGGTACTGCAGAGGATTGATGTCCTGAAATTCGTCAATGAGAAGATAGGAAAAACAGGCCCGTTCTTCTTCTGCCGCAGCCTCACGTTCCAGGATCTGCAGGGTCTCCAACAACAGATCGTCATAGTCCATAGCATCCCGCTCCCGCATCAGTTCCTGATACAGAGCAAAGGCACTGCTCAGCTGAGCCTGAGCCTCCCTGGGCCCAATCGAATTTTTTACCAGGGACAGTTCCCTCAAAAAGCGGGCGGACGACATCCGGCATCCGCACTGCTTCAGAGCCTCCTCCGCCAGCTCCTGCTCAAGCCCCTCGTCAGCCAGCAGGAAGGAACGGCCCCGTTCATGCAGGAAACGGCTGCAGAGGGCATGAAAAGTGCCTATATGAAGGCTGCCGTATCTGTTCCGGGCTTCCTCATCCACGGCGCAGGCCGCCAGGCGGGAGGCCATCTCCTCCGCCGCCCTGCAGGTGAAGGTCACTGCGGTGATCAGGGCAGGATCCACGCCCCGCTCCTCCACCAGATACTGCAGACGGGAAACCAGTGTTTTGGTTTTGCCCGCTCCGGGCCCGGCAATGACGGCCACAGCACGCTCCTGCGCCCTTACCGCCTCCTGCTGCTCCGGGTTTAACAGGGGCGACGTTTTTTCGGCTGCCAGTGACTGCCGGCTTTCAGATGCCTGGGAATGCAGATTTTCGGATACCGGGCGCTTTAACTTTTCTGCCTTTTCAGCAGGAGACGCGCCTTCCCGTCCTGCAGCGGATTTCCCCTCCGCAGTCAGGGATTCCTCCACTGCTCCTGCCTTTCTCCCTTTCCCTGCCCCGGTCTGCCCTTCCTTCCCTGTAAAAAGGGATATTTGTCCTTCCAGGCTGCTTCTGTCCTCCTGGGACAGAAGGCTCATTTTACCATATTCCCCGTCAAAACCGGGCGTGCGCTCCACTCTGCCCTCCCGCAGTCGGATGATTCCCTCGGCAATCAGCCGCCCGCCTGCCTTTCTGATGTCCTCCACAGGAATCTCCCTCAGAATCTCAAACTCCGGCCCAAGGGCGGCTATCAGCCTCTCATACTCGCCCTGTACCTTTTTCCCGGCGGCGGAGGCCCCTATGGAAGCTGCTATCACCTCCGGGAGAGGAACCAGGCTTTCAAAATGCTTCGCCTCCGCAGGGACAAAGCCCTCCGCCCGGTCCGCAAGCTGCTCCACCCGGTTCAGCACACCTATGGTGATCTTTTTTCCGCAGACAGGACAGCGGTTTCCATATTGGAGCGTCTCCTGAGGGCTGATGCACAGGCCGCATTTCCTGTGTCCGTCAAAATGGTACTTTCCCTCCTCCGGGAAAAATTCCAGCGTACCGGCAAGCCCTTTCCCCTCACAGACGGCCCTGGACAGACCCTGGAAGGAAAGCTCTATATCAAACAGGCTGGCCTCACGCCCCAGCCTGGCGGGAGAATGGGCGTCGGAATTGGAAATCAAATGGTATCCGTCCAGGGCGGACACGCGCCAGTTCATGGGTGGATCGGAGGACAGGCCGGTCTCCACAGCATGTACATAGGGCGTCAGATCCTCAAAGCATTCCTCCACGGTACAGAAGCCTGAAAATGCTCCGAACATGGAAAAATGGGGTGTCCATATGTGGGCAGGCACATACACCGCCTCCGGGGAGGTTTCCAGCATAATCTCCAGAAGATCCCGGCAGTCCAGCCCCAGGATCGGCCTTCCGTCGGAATGGATATTTCCGATCAGCTCCAGACGTCTGGCCAGCTCCTGCGCCGCCTCCAGGCCCGGCAGCAGCAGAAGGCTGTGCACCTTCCGCACCTTGTCCTTCTTTTTATAGATGGAGCTGATCTCCCCTGTCACAACAAACCGGGGGCGGCTATCCGGCACACCGTCCTCCCGGATGCGGTATTCCTCCTTCAGCGCATAAAGTCCGTCCTCCGCAGGCTCCAGCTTCTCCGCCAGCTCCTCTCTCCAGGCAGGGTGGGTAAAATCCCCTGTCCCCAGAATGTGGATCCCTTTTTTTCTGGCCCACAGCTCCAGATACTCCGGCGTACATTCCCTGCTGGTGGCGCGGGAATAGCGGGAGTGAATATGAAGATCTCCTATATACATGTCTGCCTTCCATTCTGCCGTAAGGCTTAAAATTGATTGGATGTGGTGGTTCTATGATACCCTCTTACTGCTGTACGGTCAATGTCTGCCGGAATATCTCTGTATGGACTGTGTGCAGAAGGATTGAATCAGCCTCTCTATTCCCCTCCAGGCTCTCCCTCCCCGGCCTGCTCCTTCCGAAACACCTCCACCAGCAGCACCGCCCCCAAGGGCCCCTTAAAGATCCCGGAAATCCCGAACAGCTTCACCCCCGCATACACGGAGAACAGCATCAGCACCGGATAAATCCCTGTCCGCCTGCCCATCAGCTTCGGTTCCAGGAATTCACGTGCGCCCACGCAGGCCACATAGAGCACTACACACCAGATTGCCGTTCCAAACCGTCCGTTCACAAGCTGCCAGAAGGCAGTGGGCATCAGCACGATCCCGGTTCCGATGAAGGGAAGCATATCCAGAATCCCGGCCAGTACGCCCAGCGCGATCCCATGCCCCACTTTTCCAAGCCACAGCCCAACACAACAGATCAGCATGATGGTCAGAAGGATCACCGCCTGAGCCTTCACATACACCACTGCCAGCCGGATCACCCGCTCCGCCATACCGCAGAACCGTTCTGCCAGCAGGGCATTCTCTTTGTTCTCCTTAAACCGTACCATCATCCCATCGTAATCCCTGCACAGCAGAAGGGAGGCGATGAAACTCACGCCAAAAAGCGCCACGGCGGAGAGCAGCTTCTTCACATACCACCAGGACTCCTTCACCAGCCCCGGCACCAGCTCCTCCCTCATCTGTTCCGTCAGACCATCCATCCGCGCCAGCACCGCCTGCTCCAGCCGGCCTGCATTTACACCGAAATGCTCCTCCACAAACATACAGCAGTCCCCGAAAAAAACGCCGATCCGCCCTCCCACCTGCTCCGCAATCCCGTCCCAGTTCTCCGACAGCTCCCCGGCCTGCACGGCTCCGTACTGAAGCATGCTCCACACTCCGGCCAGAAGGGCTGCGGCAGCCAGCACCAGAATACCGGCCAGCAGGATCTCCTTCCTGATCCCGGTCTTTCTCTGCACCCGGTTCAGCCATGGATTGAGCAGATAAACCACACAAAAAGAGAGCAGGAAGGGCGCCGCCAGCGGAAATAGATACCGCAGGCCCGCATATACGCCCACTCCTGCCCCACAGGCAAGAAAAATCCTCTTTCCGTTCTCTCTCCACACATTTTCCATACCGCTTCCTCTTTTTCCACATCCGTACATATAAGCTCTCTGAAATTAGTATGAAGAAATCCGGTGAAAACTACTCTGGAAAGTTGTAGCAGTTCACAAGCACAGCGCTGCCGGAAGGGCGCTCAGCCCCGTCCTGTCAGGCCTGCCTCCTCCCGCGCCAGCCGCTCCGCCAGCCCCAGGATCAGGAACAGGAACGGTGTGCAGCACACCTGCTGATAACAGAAAAAATTGTGGGCGGCATAGGCGCAGACCGTCAGCAGGCCGATCAGCGCAAAGGGCCTCTTTTTCCCGATCCGATAGAACCGTACCGCCGCGGCTCCCAGCACAAGCAGAAATGCCGCCAGCCCCACAATGCCCACGCAGATCAGCAGGTTCAGGAATTCATTATGGGCGTTTGTGAGCACATCCGGCTTCCAGTAATCGTTCAGCCTTTCGGCATACTCCGGTATCCCGTAGCTGTATGGCATGAAGCAGTCCGGCCCTGCCCCGACCAGCCTGCGCCAGAAGGGCATTTCCCGGAAGAGTTCCACAGAGGTTTTCCAGGTGAAGCCGCGGCTGCTTCCCCATCTGTCATCGAACAGCAGATAGGAGTTTTGGCTGGTAAACCCGAACCACCGCTCCAGCACTCCGGCGGTGTTCAGCGCGATCAGGCACACGCTCCCCGCAGCTCCGGCCACAGCCGCTGCAACCGCCACGGCCTGGAGCCGCCTGGCCCGGACGTTCCATTTCAGAGCGGCCGCCTCCTGCTCTCTCACGGCCTCCTTTGAAGCGGCAGACGATGGCATCTGCTGCCGCCCACCGGCCTCTCTCCCGGCCTTCCCGGAAAAAGCAGCCCTGCCTTCCCCTTCACGCTCCCTGGAATGGAGCAGCCAAAGATAGGCTCCCGCTGCCGCCAGCAGCATCACCCAGCTTACCGCTCCCTGGGAAAACGCTGTTGACAGGCTTCCCAGCTCCACAGCCTGCTGTGCAAAGCAGCGCTGCGCAAAGCCCACCGCCTTGAAGGAAACCGCGCACAGGATCACTGCCTCCAGAAATCTTTCCATTCTGGCCTCGCTTACACAGCAGGCCACGAACAGCCCAAGAAACAGGAAGGCCAGCGCCGCAAAGGCGCTGTCGCTGTTCTGTGTCACCAGCGTCATAAAGCCCAGAGCACAGTAGCTTCCTGTCAGGATCCTGGTTCTCCTTTTTTCAGAGAAGCAGAAAATGCACAGCCCGATTGGAAACACCGTGCACACGTAGCTGGAATACCAGGTAGCCTGCCCCACGGTGGACAGAAACAGGATCTTGTAGGAACCGTCTATCCCCTCATACATGCCCAGAGGATCGATCTGGAACCGATGCAGGATGCCCAGCAGAAAAGTAAGGCCGGAGCCTGCCAGCGCGCCGCCCATCACCGCCGCCGTCCATTTTCCGGGCTGCTTTTCCTTTTGCCCCCCTTCTCCCAGGCAGCTTCCTTTCTTCCAGGGAAAGAAACGGGAGATCATAAAATAAGCCAGTACCATGAAAATCTGGGTTTTTGCTCCCATATTCCAGCCTCCCACACCCTCCCAGGCCTCCAGGCTGTACTCGCTTAAACAAAAGGACAGAAGGTTTGCCAGAAGGTACGCGGCCACCGCCAGATCCAGCACGGAAACGCTCCGCTTTCTGTCCTTTTTTCCCAACAGCCAGATCACGCCCAGGACAGCCCCCGGCACCAGAAGGAGCGTGGAGATCCCTGCAAAAAAAGAGAACTTATAGGCTCCCAGATCATGATACCGCTCCGGCGCATAGAGGGGAAACAGGGTCAGCATCAGGAAGGCCCAGCAGGCCGTCAGAAACTCCGCGCAGTCATACAGATTTCCAAGCAGCCATTCCAGGCGCTCCCCCTTCTTCGGCAGGCGGGGTTCTTCCCAATCATCAGCCCCGCAGGCTTCCCCTGTCAGGAGCGTTTCTTTCACTTCTTCCATGGAAATTCCTCCGTCCGGTACTCCATTCTCTTTCCGGTGGCGGGATGGCAAAAGCCAAGGCGGCTGGCGCACAGGCAGACGCCGCGCAGGCCCAGCCTGTCCGAGCAGGCAAGGCTTCCATCGCTGCCGTAGCGCTGATCCCCCAGGAGCGGGAAGCCTGCATGAGAAAGCTGCACCCGGATCTGATGATGCCGCCCGGTAAACAGCTTCACCCGGATCATCGCCGCATCCTCCTGCCAGTTCTCATCCAGCACCTCCCAGACGAGCCGGGCCTGCCTGGCATCCTTCTCCCTCTCACCGGCCACGCGGGAGGTATTCGTCCTGCCGTCCCTCACCAGATAGTCCGTCAGCGTCTGCCTGCTTCCCTTTGGAGGAAGCGCAGACCCTTCCCCCGTAAAAATCAGAGCCGTGTATTCCTTGTCCATCAGACCGGCTTCCTGCTCCGTCCCTTCCTCCGTACCTTTCTCCGCCCGCTCTCCCACCTGCCGGCTCAGCTCTGCCGCCGCCTGAGGCGTTTTGGCGCAGACGATCAGCCCGCTCACCGGCTGATCCAGACGGTGCACCAGGCCAAGATAAGGCGGCTTCCCCGTTCTGCCTGAAGCCGCCAGATAATTTTTCAGTTCACTCACCATATCCGCTTCCCCGATCCGGCTGCTCTGGACAGCCAGACCGGCAGGCTTGAAGCATACCAGGATATGCTTATCCTCTGCTATAATCTGTGTTCTCATTTCTCATCCAATCCGCTTTCTCAAAAAGATAACCCTTCTGTTTGTCATCCCGGACGCGAGTATGTTATCATTATACTGGTAACAGTTCATGCCGATATGAGCTGAGCGCCCGTCTATGAGCAAAAGGAGCTGCAAAGCAGCGGAAAGCCCCGAAAGGGCGTTTTGCGGAGCAGCATGTTGCTGCTCCGTGGGCGCGGGCTGAACTGTTACTTATACTGCTGTTACCGGATCTATTATACCGAAGGATTTTCAGATAGACAAGTATAGTTGCTGTTCACAGCAGCCTCAAACATGTGCTGTTTGAGGCGTGAGAGGGTGATTCAGGAGTGAGCGGGCCTCTTTTACGCAGTAAAACTTTGAATAGGCCCGCGAAGGTTACTGTTTACTGGCTTGCCAGTGAACAATAACCAAGTATATTCGTGAAAGGAATAAAAATATGATCGGTCTAAAACGTGGAACCGTCAAACTGTGCGAGCACGAAAAAGAATGGGAAACAGAAGCGCAAAATACCATTTCCCGCTTATATGCAATATTAGGCAGCGCCGCAAAAGAGATTCAGCATGTGGGAAGCACCTCCATCGCTTCCATAAAGGCAAAGCCGATCATTGATATCGCAGTTGCGGCGGATGATTTTAATGATATTCTCGCCTTTGAAAAAGAGATGAAAGCCAATGGCTTCTACTACCGCCCCCATGCACAGGCATCCGTCAGAAATCAGCTGCTGTTCGCCTGCGGCAGCTTGTATGACGGCTCGGGAGATCTGCAGACTCACTTTATTCATGTTGTTTTGGCCAACAGCATGGACTGGATCAACTACATTAATTTCAGGAATTATCTCAACAGCACACCTTCCGCTGCCAAAGAGTATGAAAATCTGAAGCTCTCGCTTACCCGGCAGGATTCCATTGCCGGAGACAGGGAGGCGTACACCAGGGGCAAACACGATTTTATCGTATATACCTTGAGAAAGGCTCTCGTGAAATCTTATCTGGGAAAAACTGTTTCTGTTAAAATAGACCGGCCTGCCGGAAGCGCACACCCGAAGCATCCCGCTCTCATCTATCCGGTCAATTATGGCTATATACCAGGTGTATTGGGCGGGGACGGCGAAGAGCTTGATGTGTATCTGCTTGGTGTGGACGCTCCGGTGGAAACATATTCCGCCCGCGTTATCGGAATCATTCATCGCCATAACGATACGGAGGACAAGCTTGTGGCAGCCCCTGCGGGCATGGTTTTCACGAAAGAGCAGATCGCGGAAGCTGTGCATTTTCAGGAACAGTATTACGAAACCGAAATTGAGGTATGCTGCTCCGAATTTCACTTGTTCAACGAGAAAGTGAATATTCACCCGTATAAGTGAATATCTTTCCCCCACCTTCATTACAGCTTCAAGCATCTAAAATTACAAAAGAAGCCCGAAAAGATAATATCAATTCCTTTCAGGCTCCCTTTTCATTCAAGTACTCCGCTGCAGAGCAGCAGGGCATTTTTACACATTTTACACCTTAAACCGGTACCCCACCCCCCATATCGTCTCAATATACTGGGGATTGGCCGTATCCGTCTCGATCTTTTCCCGGATCTTCTTGATATGCACCGTCACCGTGGCAATATCGCCGATGGAGTCCATGTCCCAGATCTCCCGGAACAGCTCCTCCTTGGTGAAAACATGGTTGGGATTCTCCGCCAGGAAGGTAAGCAGATCAAATTCCTTGGTGGTAAAGGCCTTCTCGATCCCTTCAATGTAGACCCGGCGGGCCGTCTTGTCGATGCGGATGCCGCGGATCTCCACAATATCGTTGGTCTTCTGCTGAGAACTGACCAGACGGGTATATCTGGCCAGATGGGCCTTCACCCTGGCCACCAGCTCGCTGGGACTGAAGGGCTTGGTCATGTAATCGTCCGCTCCCAGACCCAGGCCCCGGATCTTGTCGATGTCGTCCTTTTTGGCCGACACCATCAGGATGGGGATGTTCTTCTGGTCACGGATACGGCGGCAGATCTCAAAGCCGTCCATTCCGGGCAGCATCAAATCCAGAATCACCAGATCATACTCCGCCCCCAGAGCGCGCTCCAGCCCCTTATCCCCTTCATTCTCTATCTCCACCTGAAAACCGGACAGCTCCAGATAGTCCTTCTCCAGATCTGCAATCGCTTCCTCATCCTCGATAATTAAAATCTTACTCATGCTCCTCAGCCTCCTTGTATTTGCGGATCACGAAATGCAGGCAGGTTCCCTCGCCTTCCCTGCTGGTGGCCCAGATGTAGCCGCCGTGATCCTCGATAATCTTTTTCACGATAGAAAGCCCGATCCCGCTTCCTCCCTTGGAGGAGTTGCGGGAAGCGTCCGTCCGGTAAAATCTCTCAAAGATCTTGCCCAGATTCTTGGCTTCTATTCCCTTTCCGTTGTCCTCTATCTCCACCCTCACGGAGTCCACCTCATCCAGAATACGCATGTTGATGACTCCCCTGGGCTTGTCCATATACTTGATGCTGTTGCCGATGATATTGTTGATTACCTTCTTCAGCTGCTCCGGATCTGCGATGATCCTGGTGTCCGGATCCACCAGATTGGAAAAATTCAGCACAATGTTCTTGGATTCCAGATCCAGCCCCACATCCTCCACACAGTCCTCAAAGAATTCTGCCAGATTGATCCGGTGAAAATTGTAGGGGATCCGGTTGCTGTCGATCCCGGAATAGTAGGTCAGCTCATTGATCAGACGGTTCATGTCGTTCGCCTTGGTATAAACGGTCTTGATATACCGGTCCATCTTCTCCGGCGTGTCTGCCACCCCGTCCATGATCCCCTCCATATAGCCCTTGATGGCCGTGATGGGCGTTTTTAAATCATGGGTGATATTGCTGATCAGCTCCCTGTTCTGGCGCTCATTCTGTATTTTCTCCTCTGTGGATTCCTTCAGCCGCAGCCGCATGTCCTCATAATTGCGGTACAGATCGCCGATCTCGCTGTTATCGTCGGAGCTTAACATATACTCCAGATTTCCGTCCGCGATCTGCTGCATGGCCACGTTCAGCCTGTTGATGGGAGCCAGCACGCTCTTGGAGATCCACTGGGTCAGAATCCAGCTTGTCACCACCAGGATCACCAGGATCGCCGTGAACAGATAGATCAGAAGCGTCTTGGAGATCACGCTGTTCACCTTGGTCACCAGGAAAATGCTTCCCTCCGTCCCGTCTGAAAAAGTAAAATCAATCTGCTTCACCAGCTTCTGCAGATCATTGAAATAAAAGCCCGTGTTGGTGTCCTGGCTCTCAAACCCATAATCCGGAAGCCTGCCGAACAGCTTCTGGCTGGCCACCTCATTTCCCGTGTAATATTCCTGCGTTCCTTTACGCACAATAATATAAGAAGCCTTTCCCTTGGCCTCCTCATTGAGCTGCTTCAGGAATTCCCGATCCTCCAGCTTTCCCGCATCCTGCTCCGCCGTCTCCTGAAGCCTCCGGTACAGCTCGTCCGTCATATCGCTGAAGGACGCAAAGGAATCTGACATGGTACTGTAATCCGTTATCTCTATTCCATAGCTCAGATCCGAGGTATGAATCAGAGTGGCCCCAATGGCTACGAAAGCGATTCCCGACAGCACAAGAGGCAGAAGGATCACCGTCAGAAAGGTAATGATCAGCTTCGTCCGAAATTTCATCCCGATTCCGCGCCTTTCCGCATCCGCCCTCCGGGGATGCAAGCATGTTTTTCCGGGCAGGGCAGCCCCTCCCCTTTTACTGCCAGCTCAGCGCGCCCTCATCAGCTTGTACAGTTAAAAGCATGCAGAAAGGCTCTGGCTGTGCAGACCAGTATGGCTGAACTGAATCCATTCTACCATAAAAAACAGACCCATCTATAAAATCGAAAAAATAAATTTATAAAAAAAATATAAACAGGTTGACAAATTCTTTTTTATCTGTTAGATTAACAATAACGATTATCGTTTTCGTCAACAAACAGAAAGGAGGATGGAGATGGCTTTAAAATACAGCCGTCAGAGGGAAGCAATCAAGTCTTTCCTGATGACCAGAAAGGATCACCCGACGGCCGATGTGGTCTACAGCAATGTAAAAACAAATTTTCCAAATATCAGCCTGGGAACGGTTTACCGCAATCTGACGCTGCTTGCTGATCTTGGAGAGATCGCAAGACTGCGTGTGGGCGATGGAGTAGACCATTTTGATGCCGATACCAGCCCCCATTATCATTTTGTATGCAGGGAATGCGGCAGCGTATCCGATATGGAAACGGATGCTTTCGATCACATCTGTGAGATTGCTTCCCAGCATTTTGGAGGCGAGATCGAAGGACATTTTACTTATTTTTATGGAAAATGCCCCCAGTGCCTGCATAAGGCACGCAAAACCTCTTAATTTTATGTTAGCCGACGGTCTGCAAGACTGTTCACCTAAAATTAATCATTCAAAGAAAAGGAGATCAGAATTATGAAATTTGTATGTCAGGTATGTGGTTATGTTCATGAGGGAGATGCAGCTCCCGCTCAGTGTCCCGTATGTAAGGCTCCCGCCGAGAAGTTCACCGCTCAGACCGGTACCATGGAGTGGGCTGCGGAGCACGTTGTAGGTGTAGCTCAGGGTTGCAGCGAGGATATTCTGGCTGATCTGAGAGCCAACTTTGAAGGCGAGTGCTCTGAGGTTGGTATGTATCTTGCAATGGCAAGAGTAGCTCATAGAGAAGGCTATCCTGAGATTGGCCTGTACTGGGAGAAGGCTGCATTTGAAGAGGCCGAGCACGCTTCCAAGTTTGCAGAGCTGCTGGGCGAGGTAGTTACCAACTCCACCAAGAAGAATCTGGAGATGAGAGTGGCTGCTGAGAACGGCGCTACCGCAGGCAAGTTCGATCTGGCTAAGAGAGCAAAGGCTGCCAACCTTGATGCAATCCATGACACCGTTCATGAGATGGCACGCGACGAGGCTCGTCACGGCAAAGCATTCCAGGGTCTGCTGGAGAGATACTTTGGCTAATCAGTAAGCCTTACAGGATCGAGAGCATTTAAGACTTTAGAATTTTTGAGGTATTGGGTCGGAATGATCCAGTACCTCTTTTAACTTTTGATAATAATTACTCTTATTGACTCATACAACCATATTATCGCAATAATAATACCTGTAAAAGAAATTATATTCTTAAGTATTTTTTTCCATCCCTTATTCATAAATCTGGATTGCTGCCATAGGAGCATGATATATCCCCCAAAGATTGGCAAACCGATTTTTATTATGTAAGTCCATAATGCCAATAACAGGAATCCCATTGTCACAACCGATTCCCGATCCCCATACGCCGGAATCAATTTTGCCAAAATAATTGTCAAAAACAAACCAATAATAATAGGGGACGCGAAAAAAAAGCCTGTTATTATTTTTATCTTCCTATTTTTCTCTTTTATCTTTTCATTTGCATAGTTTAATGTTTCCTGTACTATATTATTGACATTTTCCTCCTTTTCTTCATCACAGAAGAAATCAGAAATTGGGATTTCTAACGCTTTTGCGACATCGTTTAAAATACAAATATCTGGATAGCATTTTCCTCTTTCCCATTGGGATACTGCCTTATCCGTGATATTCAGTCTATCTGCCAATTCCTTCTGCGTCAAATTCTTTTCTAATCTCTTTTTTCTAATCAATCTCCCTACATTCTCTGCATTCATCCTTATCCCCCTCGTAATTTCAGTATCTTATTTCTTAATACTGGACAGCTCCTGTTGACTGATGGTCTATTCCCATAAGCTCTGTACGATTCTAACGGGAATCTGTCTTACTACATTTGTCTCAAAACTGACTTTAACGTAATATCCAATGATATTGTATCTTATCTTTTTCTTTTCATCTATCAACTGTGAATAGAATCCCCTGAAAATATTGTAAAGCAAAACTTTACATCTCCCCAGTCCTCCAGAAAACATCAAAGCAGTGCCGCGCCATTCTATCCGCACCGATGGAATTCATGGGTACACACCACTGTTTTATCCGCTTCCTCACCTGTTACCACCCTTTCTTCCGTGCCCACATTTTCACCGCAAACCCAGTAGGAGCCATCTATTTTCCGAATCACCGTATTATTTAACGGCCGGGGATAAAAATGTCCATACTCTGCAATGCTTTCATACCCAGGATCATATTTCAGCCTTCCACACCACACCATCTCCATATCCTGCTGAGAAATCTGCAAAGCACCGTCCACAGTCAGATCCGTCCAGACCATAACCGCGTCCTCTGCCGCCTTTGTCGGCTCGCTGATCACCCCTGGAGCTGCAACGCCACAGTTGCCCGCACTGTTTTCTCCCCAGGTCCAGACCGTTCCATCCCGCAGCAGAGCCGCATGATGAAACCAGCCTCCCGTTATCCATACCATAAAGCCGATGATCCTCTGTGAGAAAAATGGTAAAGCCCCTCTGCGAATAATCCACATGTATCACCCGTTCTGCAATTTTTATGTTTTCGCTGTGGAATTCATCATCCTGTGTTCCCTGCCCCAGTTGTCCGTATTCATTTCTTCCGCTTCCCCACAATACGCCATCGCCGTCAATAAAATAAAGGTTGGATGGATCCCCTTTGTTTGTGGTATAGTAATCTGCGGCATTTACAGAAACGCTCAGTTCTTCCCGGCCGTCAGACCTGTCAGCGGCTGCACTGTTTTCGGATACGGTGTTTTCTCTTTCTGGTTCTTTTGGAGAATCTGTGCCGATAACAGAGATGAGACAGACCGCGGCTGCGGCAATGGCAAACAGCAGAGTCTTTTTTATTTTCCTATCGTCCTTTAATTTTTTTACTCCGTCTTTCATGTTCTTCCTCTCCCCTTTCAGCAAGGCTCCTTTAGGAAATAAAAAAAGAACCCATGACTACCATAAACTAATCAGGGTTCCTTTCCAAAATATACTGCCGGCAACCGGACTTGAACCGGTACGGGGTCGCCCCCGAGGGATTTTAAGTCCCTTGCGTCTGCCTATTCCGCCATGCCGGCCGGCATTTCTCTGCACTGCCTCCACTCAGTCCTTCTGTCTGCATCCTGAGAAAACGCTTCCGCGTTCCGGCATGTGCAATGGATGGAGGTGGATTCGAACCACCGAAGCAATTTGCAGCAGATTTACAGTCTGTCCCCTTTGGCCACTCGGGAATCCATCCATGCGGGAAACGCTGCGGCATATATCGCCCCTTTGTTTCCAACAATCCTATTTAATCATACATTTACGTGAAATGCAAGAAATTTTTTTGAACAGGTTCGTTCTTCGGCTGGCCCTGATAAAATTCCGGATTCCGGGCCGTCTCAGGCGGCAGCGCTTCATTCGGCAGCTTTTCCTTCTTCTCCCTCCGCAGATCCCTGTGCTGGAGCACCAGGCCGGACTGGGGAGGAAGGGTAACGGTCGTCTTGCCCGCCTTGACCGGGTATTTGACGGGTTCCGTTGAAAAGCCGTTCCGGTCGGTGAGGATCAGGCGGGTCATCTCCGCTTCCCTGGGAACGCCCAGCTCCCAGACGGAGATCTCCTTCGTCACCTCATACTCGTTGTTGTTGATAAGGATGGCGGAGTGGTTTTCTCTGGTAAATCTGGCGTAACCGATCACATTGTAGTCGGAGAGCATCCACTTGATGGATCCGGTCTTAAATTCCCGGTTCTCCTTGTGCATGCGGATCACGGCCCTGTGGTAGCCGATCAGCTCCTGATCCTCCCGTCCCCATGGATAGGTTCTGCGGTTGTCCGGGTCGGTGAAGCCGCACAGGCCCGCCTCGTCTCCATAATAGATGGTGGGTGCGCCGGGCCAGGTCATCTGGATCAGCACTGCCTCCCGCAGCACCGCCTTGTTCACGCCCTGGCTGGCCGCCTCGCAGCCCAGGGTGTTCATGCGTCCCACCTTTCTGTTGGTGCGGGTGAGGAAGCGGGAGTGATCGTGGTTGGACAGCTCGTTCATGGCCACAAACAGGGAAGGGGTGGCCATGCAGGCCGTGTGGTATCCCATAGCGCCCCAGAAGCTTTCTGCATTGCCCAGAAGATCCTGACGGAAGTCGTCGCTGTGCTTCTGCATTCCGGTGAGGAACCAGGTCACAGGCTCCATGAAGGCGTCATAGTTCATCACCGTATCCCACTGGTCGCCCTGCAGCCAGGAGGAGGGATCGCCGTAATGCTCGGCCAGGATGATGGCGTTGGGATTGGCCGCCTTCACCGCCCTGCGGAAATCTCTCCAGAAACGGTGATTGAACTCCGGTGAACGGCCCAGGTCAGCCGCCACGTCCAGACGCCAGCCGTCCGCATTGAAAGGCGGGGAGACCCATTTGGCCCCGATTTTCATAATGTATTCGTACAGCTCCCTGGAGCTTTCATAGTTCAGCTTGGGCAGGGTATCATGCCCCCACCATCCGTCGTAGGTAGGATTGTAGGGGAAGCGGTTTTCATCATGGAACATGAAATAGCTGTGGTAAGGGCTGTTCCTGTCCACATAGGCCCCCTTGGCGTAGCCCGGACGCTCCTCATAGATCCGTTCCCGATCCAGCCATTTGTTAAAGGAGCCGCAGTGATTGAACACACCGTCGATGATGACGCGGATCCCCCTTTTGTGAGCCTCCTCCACCAGCCTGGCAAAGAGCTCATTGCTGGCCTCCAGGTTTTCCAGATTGGTTACCCTGTCGATGTAGCGGGTGGCAGACCGGTTTTCCTGCTGCCAGTCCTGAAGCAGCTCTCCCTGATCGCTGACGATCTTTCCCTTATGGGGGTCGATATAATCGTAATCCTGTATGTCGTAGCCGTGATTGGAGGGAGAAACGAACAGGGGATTGAAATAGATCACGTCAATACCCAGCTCCTGCAGATAGTCCATCTTGTCCAGAACCCCCTGCAGATCGCCGCCGTAAAAATTACGCACGTCCATCTGGGCCGGGTATCTGTACCAATCGTCCACCTTCACGGATTTATCCCCGATATAGCGGTACTCCCCGGTAAGCACGTCATTGGAGGGATCACCGTTGCAGAAGCGGTCCACCATGATCTGGTACATCACGGCTCCCTTGGCCCAGTCCGGCGTGGAGAAGCCCGGGATAATCATAAAATGGTAGTGATCCTCCGTCTGGCGCACCACACCCCTGATGTCATAGCAGCAGCGCGCTTTTCCCGACTGAACCTCAAAGTAATAGGTAATCTTCTCATTATCAAGCTGACAGCGGTGCTCGTAATAGTCAAAAAGAGAATCCGAGGATACCTTGAACATCAGGTTCTTCTGTCCATGGCACACGAAAAAAACCCGATCCAGGTTATTCTTTTTGGAACGGAAACGTATGGTCACTTCACTGTAGGGAGCAGGTTCCGCCGGTGAGATGTAGTTGCCTGTGGTATCGCTGAATAAAGCTCTTTTGCAAAGGATGGGACGCATGCCGCTGATATACTGATGCTGCTCCCCCCGCAAAAAACGTTCAAAATTCATAATTGCTCCCATCTGCGCATACTGTGCGCATCGTTATTGATACAATCCAGCCGCGCCGGTTCAGGAATCACCTTTTCTTCCTTCCGCCTCCGCACGGCTCCTTATTGATTTATTGTACCCGATTGAACCGGGACATTCAAGTTTTTCCTTCTGATTCAGCCGCCTGTATTTGAGACTAAGGTTACTGTTCACAGCAGCCTCAAACAGCAGGCGTTTGAGGGTAAGCACATGGTTCAGGGGTGCGCGTGCCTCCTTTTCGCAGTAAAACACGGAATAGACCCGCCAAGGCTGCCGCCTGCCAGCCTGCCAATGAAAAGTAAAAGAGACAGCTCGCGCTGCCTCTTTTAGAGAAGGTATTTCTTATGGGGTATAGCAAAAAACTATAAAATGTATTGGGGGGGTTACGCATATTATAATAGCAAACCCGTTCTGATTTGTACATTCTCAGTTTTCACAAATATCACAAAAACAGTGGTTCATTTTTAGTTATTTTGCCAGTAGTTTTTGCTTTGCAGGAAGATGCCCGCCGCCCCTGAATCACGTTCTCACGCCTCGCTAAAGAAGGATTTCTCCTGCTGGAAAAGCGCCTCGAACTCCTCGCGGGTGATCTTTTCCTTCTGAAGAAGGAGCTGGGCGCACTTGTGAAGCACCTCTGTGTGCTCCAGGATAAGGCCTTTGGCCCTGCCGTAGCAGGCGTCGATGATCTGCTTCACTTCCCTGTCGATCTCGCCGCTGATCATTTCGCTGTGAGACTTGGCATGGGCCAGATCGCGGCCGATGAATACCTCATCGTCGTCGTCATCGTAGCAGACCACGCCGATGTTGTCGGACATACCGAAGCGGGTCACCATGCGGCGGGCCAGCTTGGTGGCCTTCTTGATGTCGCTGGACGCTCCTGTGGTAATATCGTCAAAAATGATCTGCTCCGCGATACGGCCGCCCAGGGAAACCATGATCTCCTGCTCCATCCGTCCCTTGGTGTAGAACATGTCGTCCCGCTCCGGCAAGGGCATGGTGTAGCCCGCAGCACCGTTTCCGGTTGGGATGATGGATACGGTATAGACAGGCCCCACATCCGGCAGCACATGGAACAGGATGGCATGGCCGGCTTCGTGATAGGCAGTGATCTTCTTTTCCTTTTCCGTGATCACACGGCTCTTTTTCTCCGTTCCGATTCCCACCTTGATGAAAGCCTTCTGAATGTCGTCCCTGGTGATATAGGCCCGGTCAGCGCCCGCCGCCAGGATGGCCGCCTCGTTGAGCAGATTCTCCAGATCGGCTCCGGTGAAGCCTGCGGTGGTCTGGGCTACCTGTTTTAAATCCACGTCCTCCGCCAGAGGCTTATTTCTGGCATGAAGCTTCAGAATGTCCTCTCTGCCGCCCACATCCGGGCCGCCCACACTGATCTTTCGGTCAAAACGACCGGGCCGCAGGATGGCGGGATCCAGAATGTCCACCCGGTTGGTGGCCGCCATCACGATGATGCCCTCGTTCACGCCGAAGCCGTCCATCTCCACCAGGAGCTGGTTCAGCGTCTGCTCCCTCTCGTCGTGACCGCCGCCCATGCCGGTTCCCCGGCGTCTGGCAACCGCGTCGATCTCGTCAATGAAAACGATACAGGGCGAATTTTTCTTCGCATCCTCAAACAGGTCGCGCACACGGGAAGCGCCCACGCCCACGAACATTTCCACAAAATCCGATCCTGAGATGGAAAAGAAGGGCACGTTGGCCTCTCCTGCAATGGCCTTGGCCAGCAGGGTCTTACCCGTTCCGGGAGGGCCCTCCAGCAGGACGCCCTTGGGGATTCTGGCTCCCACCTTGGTATACTTGCCCGGCTCCTTCAGGAAATCAATGATCTCCTCCAGATCCTCCTTCTCCTCCTTCAGCCCGGCCACGTCCTTGAGGGTGATCTTGTTATCCCCTCCGGTGCTCATGCGGGCCCGGCTCTTGCCGAAATTCATCATTTTATTGTTGCCGGCTCCCGCCCCTGCGTTCTGGGCGTTCATCATCATGAAAAAGAAGAACATGACCATGGCCGCAACGATCAGCATGGGAAGGAGACTGTTCATAAACCAGTTTTCCTTCGGCACATCCCGGAGAATGGGGTCGATGCCGTACTGCGCGAACAGCTCCATCGTCTCGTTCACATCGGTCACATTGATGGTGCGGCTGTTCCCGTTCTTCAGCATGACAGCCGCCGAGCCTGTGGGCGTCTCCTTGTTCTGGCTGATCACGGCTCCGGTCACGTTTCCCGCTTCCAGATCCTGTTCCAGCGCTCCCCTGGTGTAATTGTCCTGCATCTGTCCCATGGAGCTGCTCCACACCATCAGAAGCAGAGCTCCCAGCAGCAGAATGAAGATCAGGTTAAATGCTCTGCTGTTTCTACCCAATTTATTTGTTCCTCCTGTCAATCGTCAAATTCTACGACACCGATATAGGGAAGGTTCCTGTATCTCTGGTCGTAGTCCAGGCCATAGCCGACCACGAATTCATCGGGAATCTGAAAGCCTGTATAGTCTACCTTCACATCCGTCACCCTGCGCTCCGGCTTATCCAGAAGGGTACACAGCTTCAGGCTTTTCGGCCCTCTGTCCCGCATCATTTCCATCAGATAGCTCAAAGTCCGGCCGGAATCCACAATATCCTCCACAATGATCACATCCTTGTCCTTCAGAGGCTCGTCCAGATCCTTCACGATCTTCACAATACCGCTTGACTCAGTGGAGCCTCCGTAGCTGGACACAGACATAAAATCCAGAGATACGGGAACCGTGATCCTCTTGGCCAGCTCGCACATAAAGAAGCTGCCGCCCTTCAGCACACACACCAGATGCACCTGCCTGCCCGCGTAATCCTTACTGATCTGCTCTCCGATTTCCTGGATGCGCGCATCCACTTCCTTTTCAGTTAACAGCACTCTGACTCTCTCAGCCATGTTCCATTCCTCCTCTTATGTCGATCCTAAGCACCCTGCGGGCTGCCTCCGTCACCTTCACTGCACTGCTGATGCGGTGGCCGATCACCCACAATATGTGGCTTCCATCCGCCAGCAGCGGCAGGCTGTCTCTCTCATATGCGGGAACCCTTTCCTGGATCAGATACTCCTTCAGGGATTTCTTCTGAAGCCGTTCATTGATCACAAGATAGTCTCCCGGCTGTCTGGTGCGTATTGCCAGACATTTTATTCTATCATAGTCCAGCCATTTCGTATATGTTTTTTGTTCAATTACAAAAGTTTTTTCCCTTTTCTGCAGGCTCAGCACAGCCTCTCTCTGTCCCGGCAGGGAAACGCTGCAGACGCCGTCCCGCTCCAGCCTCTCCGTCAGCTCCCCGGAAAAAAAGCCGCCCGCTCCTGCCTGACCGGCCCTGCGCTCTCCCCTTTCCTCATTTTCCGAAAGGCTCCTTCCATCTCCATCCTCCGAAAACCCGGCGCTCTCTCTATCCGCCGCCCGGCTCATCTCTGTCTCTCCATCCTCCGTCCGGCGCAGCACCACCTCTCCAAAGCTTTTGAACCCTTCGATCCGCCCGGGCAGCGCAATCCGCCTGCCCCCCTGCATGGAAAAAAGCTCCTCCGCGTACTGCACATGGACAAGCCCCAGATCCCTTCCGCCGCCTGACAGCCGGGAAAGCACCCGCTTCAGGATATGGGAACGGATCAGCTCATCCTCCTGCCTGAAACGCTCTGCGCTGATGTGCGCCTCCCCCTCTTTCCAGGATACGCACCGTTCACAGGCCAGCTCCGCCTGCCTGTCCACATAGTCGGCAGTCCTGGCCAGAAGCTCCGCCTCCTGCGCCAGATGAAACCGCGCCCCGGCGCAGATCTCTTCTTCCACATAGGGCAGGATATGGCGGCGGATGCGGTTTCTCGTATAAGTATCGGTCTCATTGCTCCTGTCTATGCACCAGGAAATTCCTTTTTCCTCCAGCCAGGCTTCTATCTCCTCACGCCCTGTATTCAGGAGCGGACGGATGATACGCCCGCGCACAGGACGGATCGAGGCCATTCCGGCCAGCCCGGTGCCCCGGAACAGATGAAACAGAAGCGTCTCTGCCCGGTCGCTTCTGTTATGCGCCACTGCGATACGATCCGCGCCAAAATCCGCCGCCGCTTCCTCAAAGGCCTCATAGCGCACCCGCCTCCCGGCCTCCTCCTCCCCGCAGCCCCACCTCCCGGCAAGCTCTCCCACCGCCGCCTCTTTCAGATAAAAGGGAATCCCCAGCCTGCCGCACAGGTTTTCCACATAAGCCGCATCCTCCCCGGCCTCCTCCCGGATTCCGTGGTTGATGTGCACAGCGGCAATACTCCAGTCAAAATCCGCCGCCAGGGCATGAAGCGCCAGAAGCAGGCAGACCGAATCCGCGCCGCCTGACACTCCCGCCACGATCCGGCTTCCCCGCTCTGCCATCCGCTCCCGCTCCATATACTCCCGCACCCGCTCCAAAAACGCATCTTGCTTTCTTCCGGCCTGCTCCTTTGTATGCTTCTCCATCTGTAAGTCCTCATATATGAGATAGGAATTTCGGTTTTCCGGTGGATTGCGGGCCTCCGTCCGTCCCGGCGCAGACAGCGCCGGGACGGGACAAAGGCAGCGTAAGTTTACCGAAAAAACCTAAACTATTACCATTTATTCAACATTAGTTATGTGAAACTGCATACATGTATTTTGTATTGCAGACATGACTATTTATATCGTTTTGATACAAATAACTATGTTTTCCAAAGATACTCCCACTATATCCAATTCCACCACAAAAGTCAAAACCGGCATTTCATTAGTTTTTTAGAAAACATCCGGTCACTTCCGCCAGCAGACTACGCGGCCTGCCCCGCCGAAGTCACCCGCTCGTTTCCTTCTCCCAGATCCCGATGGTAAGCACCGTCATATCATCCCGGATCCGCCCCTGGCTCTGCTCCAATGCGTAGGCCAGCAGTGTGTTGGAAACCTCAGCGGGGGTGACCGCGTTCATCCGGGAGAGGAAGCGCAGAAGCTGCTGCTCCCCATCCTCCTCCGGCCAGCCCGCCGTCATTCCGTCCGACATCAGGATAATATAATCTCCGTCCGACACCCCTCTCCTGGCCCGTTCTATCTGGGGATTTCCGAAAGCGCCAAGCGGCAGGGTGGCTCCTGCAATTCTCTCCACTGCGCTTCCCCGTTTGATAAAGCTGGCCGCCGCACCCGTTTTCAGGAAAAGGCATTCCCCCTCGTACAGATCGATGCTGCACAGATCCAGGGTGGGAAGCTTCTCCGCCCGTCCCTCGCTGGCCACCACGCTGTTGAGCAGCGTCACCGCCGTCTGCGGCGTAAGCCCAGCCTCCAGCATTCCCTCCATCATATCCGCCACCGCCTCGCTGTCCCGGCAGGCCTCCTCACCGGATCCCATCCCGTCGGACAGAACCGCCGTCAGGTTTCCGTCTCCCGCCTCAAAGAAGGCAAAGCTGTCCCCGGACACCTTCTCCGTCTCCTTCACCGCCCGCGCCGTCCCCGTCATATACAAAAAAAGGGGCTCCTCCTCAAAGAAGCAGCACACCGGCTCCGTCCCGATGAAAAAAGGATTCCGCCTGGCAGGCACCAGACGCATGTCCAGCAGAACCGACAGGTAATCCGCCGCTTCCTCCGCTGTCCGTGAATTCCTGGTTCGGGAAGAAAGTACAACAGACAGCTCCATCCTCCCGTCACCCCTCTGTACCAGATAAAGCTCCCGGGCCGAAAGCCCTTCGCTCCACAGCTCCCTGATGATCTGCTTCTGTCTCCGTCCTCCCAGACTGATAAAACGCACCGACTCATCCGCCACATGGTTCATCATGTCCGCCATTTCCTTCAGATTCCCCGCAAAAAGCTGACGCCCCTCCGCCAGCCGCTTCTCTATCATTCTTGCGACCCGCGTCCTTCGCTCCTCCTGTCCCTCCGCTTCCCCGTCCTCCCCGAAGATCTGCGCCAGATTCTGAAAGGTATCCGCGCACACACGCATGCGCCTTCTCCCATACTCCAGCAGATAGGCCGACTGCGCTGTATTTATTACATTCTGGTTTCTCATCCTCTGCTCCCGCCTTTCCTGATATTGGTTCAGCCCGATATGGCTGAACTGATGAAAGTATTATATCCTCTGGGGGATGCGGGTTTTGTCAAAGCGTGTACCGGTCGGATAATAGTTATCCCGGCATTTTACCCAATTCCGTCAAAAAAAGCCAGCCCGCAGAGCTTTCCCGCTGTACGGCTGACTTTTCTTCCTATTCCTCCGGCTTATAAATAATCTCGCCCTCGTTCACAAGGCCAAGCTTTTCCTTCGCCACTTCTTCCACATATTTCTTGGTCTGGGTGTATTTCCTGTATTCTTCTATCTGAGCCGTCCGCTCGTTCTCCGCATCGATCTGCTCCTGAAGCGCCCGTTCCCTCTCCTCATAGGAGGCCTGCGTCGCTTTCAGCTCCACGCTCTTGATGGAAACCACTACCAGAAGCATCAGCACCACCGCGGTGACCAGGAACATTCCCAGGCGGTTCTGCCGTCTCTTACGGAAAACCACTTTTCTTTTTACCATTATATGTAGTCCTTCTTCATCCACTGACTTATTTTCATTTTAACCGCTCTGCGCCAGGCCGTCAACCTGGAATTCAGCCTTCTGCGGCCGATCCGCGCCTCCCTGGCCGCCTTTGCCGCAGCCCGTCTGGACAGAAGGGCGCATTTGTGCGCAAGGAAGCGCAGAGGCGCCGAAAGCTTCCACAATATCCTTCCCAGGAAATGAAGAATCGCATTCACAGCTCCCGCCGTCAGGGTTACAAGCGGCCTGCTCAGGGTTTTCCTGTAGAGAAGCATCCCCGCGCCGGAGCCAATCACCGCAAACCAGCGGAACATTCCGTTATTTTCAAGCAGGAGCAGATAAAAAATACCGACCGTAGCCAGTATCCAGAAAATCAGATCCTCCAGTGAGATCAGGAAGCCTCCGTGGGGAACGATCCTGCGCAGGATACGGAACAGGTCATACATGAGGGTAATCAGGATGCCCAGGAGAAAGGAGTGCAGGAGAAACAATCCCTCCTCCGCAATCTGGCCGCTCACCGTCCACCTACTTAAAGAGACGGGAAAGCAGGGACTCCCCCTTCGCTCCGCAGCCCGCGTTCTCGGAATAGGTAAGGCTGTCTATCTTGCCGTCCACATCCACCTCGCCCTTATCCAGCATCAGACGGCTCACATGCAGGTCATTCCCCTTGATCATCAGCATTCCCTGCTCGGTTTCCAGCAAAACTTCCGCCACATCAAAGGAGAGCACATCACACACACCGGTGATATTGCAGATCCCCCTGTCCGTCATCATGATCTTATGCTGACGTATTCTGGATGTATTCAGATCCTCCATATTAATCTCCATTCCGGAGCGTAAGCGACGGGAGCATCAGGGCTGTTTGTGACGCTCCGGCACAAACAGCCCTGTGAAAGATAAGCCATCAGGCTTATTTTCCACACTATCCCTCTCCTTCTTTTCCCTGCCGCCTGCCGGCCCGCCGGAAACAGCATTTTATTTCTGCCGAAGGGACTTCCGCCCGCATAGCGGCGCAAAACCGCCTTTCGGTCTGATAAGAAATGTATATGCCGCGCCCCACGCAGATATGTGGAGATAAGAAAAGATCATGACTGTCTGCCTCCTGCTGATGAACGGAAAACGCCGAAATGTCTGCAGCAGCCTTTACAGATAACGGAACAGCTCCTTGGCTTCCTCCTTACGCACCGTTTCCTGTACGTCCAGCACCTCCACCTTCACGTCCTTGTTTCCGAACTGAATGGTGATCACATCCCCCTCCTTCACGTTGGCGGACGCCTTCGCCGGCTTATCGTTGATCAGTACCCTTCCCGCATCGCAGGCCTCATTGGCCACCGTCCGTCTCTTGATCAAGCGGGATACCTTTAAATATTTGTCCAGTCTCATTGTTTCCTCCCTTCTGCCGCAGTGCAGCCCACAGCTCCAGGCTGTTTTCTGCCGGCTCTTTCCGCTTATGCAAAAAAGTGTGCGTCTTAACGCGCATCCACAGCGAAGCGTCCTTTTTTATACAATAGGAAGGAAAGGAACTTTCCTATTGTATAAAAAACGGCTGCCAAAACCGGCAGCCGCTGTCCACATATAACAAAATCAGTACAGATTATGCGTTGAGCATGTCCTTCAGAGCCTTGCCGGCTTTGAACTTGGGAGCCTTGGAAGCTGCGATCTGCATTACCTCGCCGCTCTGGGGGTTTCTTCCCTCTCTTGCTGCTCTCTCGGATACCTCGAAGGTACCGAAGCCAACCAGCTGAACCTTCTCACCCTTCTTCAGTTCGTCTGTCACTACATCAGTAAAAGCCTTCAGGGCCTTCTCTGCATCTTTTCTGGAAATCTCAGCCGCATCGGCGATAGCTGCCACTAATTCTGTCTTGTTCATTATGAACTCCTCCTGTAATCAATGAAAAATAATGATCTGTTAAGACACTATAATATATATATACGTTTGTCCCCTCTTTGTCAAGTATTTCCCTTGAAAAACCGCGTCTTTACGGCAATCCTCCAGGGCTCTTCCTCCCTTTTTCCCTCCATAAAAAACGGCTTTGCCCTCAAACGGCGCACTCCCTTTTTTTCGGAAGCGCGCCGTTATATTATCAATATTCCATTTACTTCCATTTTTGCAAAAGCGGATTCCGCTCCGGCCGCAGCCCAATCCTGTTCCTATGCCTTGGCCGCCTGCCGTCTGGGGCTGCTGCAAACCGGTCATTTCAGAGTGCTTTCAAGAAAAGCCTCCTTCACCGCTTCCTGCCGCAGAAGGTTCTCCAGCTTCTCCCGGTTGCGTCCGGGGATCCAGGCTTTGCCATTATTATAGTAGAAATTCACGATCTTCCAGAACTTCTCCGGGTAGGCAAATCTATAGTAAAGCTGTTTTCTGTCCCCCTCGTCCAGACCTCGGAGCGTATCGTAAGCAGTGATCACGGACAGTCCCAGGCTGGAGGACCAGTTATTCTTCTCCAGCAGCTTTCGCAGGAAAAGGTAGAGATCCCGCACCGGATTATCCAGAATGTATTTTTCAAAATTGATGAAGGTAAACCCCTCCGGGCCGTTGATCAGGTTGTGGTGCTGAAAATCCCCGTGGCAGAAGCTTGCCGCACCGCCAGGGACAGGCTGTTCCCTTTCCAGCATTTCTGCGGCTTCCAGCGCTTTCTCATAGAAGAAGTCGTAATGGTGGAACAGATAACGCTCAAAATCCGTTTTCTGCCCCTTGCCCCTCAGGTAGCGGCGCACCTTTTTCAGCTCCCTGTTGTGTCTGGCGTATTCATTTTCCAGGCAGAAGGAAGGCGTGGGGCAGGCCGCGGCCAGCTCCGGCAGCTCCATGGCCAGATGCAGCCTGGCCAGAGCCTTCACTGCGTTCTGGCATTCCTTCACATCCCTGAGATTACATTCTCTGCCCTCAGACCAGGTCTTAACGATGTAGGGCACCTGATCCTGATCCCGGCAGACCAGCTCCCCCTCCCGGCTGCGCACCAGCTGTTCTACCCCCAAAAAGCCGCTGCCGCGGATGGCCGCAAGAAGCCGCTCCTGCATGGGAAGACGCGCCTCCGGCCCGGTATACTCCTTCAGGATCAGCCATCCCTGCGGGGTCTGCGCCAGGAGAGCCCCCCTTCCCCTGGCGGTGCGTATGATCTCTATATCATAATTGTCAAATACGCTTACTGCTCTGTCATTCACGCTATGCCCTCCCTCTCATGCCATAAGCTGTGTGCTCCGGCTTAGGTATACCCTATCTTATGAGAGGAGGGATGAAGTTATGTTTCTTTCGGAAGGTTCGCCAGCAAATATTCCTTTGTATTCTTCGCCGGGTCCTCCAGGACAAGCTCCAGGAGAGCCTTCAGCGTCTCCCCCAGGGCCGGCCCCGGCGCGATCCCGGCCTGGATCAGATCCCGCCCCGTGACCGCAAGCTCCTTTAAGGACAGACAGTCCCCCTCCCGGCAGATCTCCTCATAGACCGCGCGCAGCATATCCAGCTGTTCCTCCTTCTCTGCCCTGCGGTAATCGCTCTGCGCCGCCAGGTCGGCTGCCTTCACCTCCAAAAGCAGAGGGAACCGTTCCGCCCCTATCCTTGCAACAGCACGGCGCACCGCTTTTCGTTCCGGCAGAACCTGGCAGTCGTGCCAGTATACCAGCTCGCACACCAGGTCGGTGGTATGATTGTCATAGCGCAGCCTCCGCAGGATCTGTCTGGCCATACGGGCGCTTACTGCCGCATGCCCGTGAAAATGATCCGTTCCCCTCTCGTCCGTGCTCAGGCACTGAGCCTTCCCAAAATCATGAAAAAGCACAGCCAGCCGCAGGCATTTGTCCGCCCGCACCGCGGCCATGGCATGGAGGGTGTGTTCCCCTGCGGTAAAGCAGTGGTGGGGATTGCGCTGGGCCAGCTCCATCAGCGCGTCAAACTCCGGCAGGATCACCCCTGTGATACCACATTCCCAGGCAATACGCAGAAATTCAGGATGAGGGCTTACCGCCAGCTTCGTCAGCTCCACCTGGATCCGCTCCGCGCTCACCTGGCGAAGGTTCCCGGCATGGCCCCGGATCGCCTGTTTCGTCCTCTCCTCAATGGAAAAGCCCAGCTGGGCCGCAAAGCGCACCGCCCGCATGATACGCAGGGCATCCTCGGTGAAACGCTCGTCCGCATCTCCCACACACCGGATCCTTCTCTGCCGCAGATCCTCTTTTCCCTCAAAGGCGTCCACCAGCCCTTCCTCGTCATTATATGCCATGGCGTTGATGGTAAAATCCCGGCGCTTCAGGTCCTCCCTCAGGCTGGCCGTAAAGCTTACCTCCTTCGGATGCCTCCCGTCCTCATACTCCCCGTCCACCCGGTAGGTAGTCACCTCATAGCCCGTCCGGTTCATCAGAACCGTTACCGTGCCATGCTGGATCCCCGTGTCGATGGTGCGCCGGAACAGAGCCTTCGTCTCCTCCGGGCGGGCCGATGTGGTAATGTCCCAGTCATCCGGCTCCCTTCCCAGCAGACTGTCCCGGACACAGCCTCCCACTGCGTAGGCCTCATAGCCTGCGGCCTGGAGCGTATGAATAATGGCGGTTACATCTGCCGGAAGTTTGATCTGCATGGAAAAAGATTCCTTTCTTTATGATGTCGTTCTTTGTATCTTCGTCCTATTATATACGGTCTCTGCTTTCCTAAGCAACCCCCAATCCGTCTGCAGG
>CAUWLJ010000043.1:0-28930 GCA_963559585.1 uncultured Eisenbergiella sp.
TTCTCTACCACCTTTCCAATAAATCTTATACCCATACCGTATGCTGGAAAGATAAATTCCATTTGTTAACTCCATTGTACGGTTCCGCAGAAATCGCCTATGCACAATGGTATCATTCGTACTTCGTGCTCATTATACCATAAGTGCTCAAACTTATATAGATAAAAAAGACCAAATCAAAACAGCAGACCAGCCTGTGAGTAAGCTCACGCTGTCTGCTGCTTCCGCTTTCTGCCTGGACTCAATGCTCCAGCATATTTTCAATAAAAATCCCATATCCTCTGGCGGGGTCATTCACTAAAACGTGGGTCACAGCCCCGATAAACCGGTCGTTCTGGATGATGGGGGCGCCGCTCATACCCTGGACGATGCCTCCGGTGAGCGCCAGCAGGCGTTCGTCGGTGATCCGGATTTCCAGGCCTCTGTTGATGTTGTCGTGATCCAGGTGGATGGCGGTGATCTCGGCCTCATAGTATTCCGGCTCTCCGCCCAGGCTGCACAGGATCCTGGCAGGGCCGGTTTCCACCTCCTGCTTCAGGCCGATGGGCATGGCGGAGGAAGCGGCGGGCAGAGGCTGCCCGGCATCCATGGTTCCAAAGATTCCCTCCTCCAGGTTGGCGCTGATGGTTCCCAGTTTATTTCCTTCCCGATAATCGATCACGCCCGTCAGCTCCCCCGGCGTCCCCGTCTCGCCTCTGGTGATGGACACGATGTCCGTCCGGTAGAGGCTTCCGTTTTTCAGATTCATAAGAGTGGCGGTGTCCATGTCGTTGATTCCATGTCCCAGCGCGCCGAAATGATTGCCGCTGTCCAGATAGGTGAGGGTTCCCACCCCCTGGGCGTTGTCCCTGATCCAGATACCAAGCTTGTATTCGCCGTTCTGATTCTGCTGGGGCTGAACCTCTATGTCAAACTGCTGGTCGTCCCGAAGGATGGTGAGCACCATTTCCTCTCCCCCGCTTTCCCCGATCCTGTCCATGAAAGCAGTCTTGCCGGTAACCTCCTCCCCGTCCGCCTTCAGGATATAGTCTCCCTCCTGAAGGAGCCCGGCGGCAGGCTTCTTCTTCTGTCCGTCCATCCCCTCAAAATCTCCGGTTGCGATCACCAGGATCCCCTGGGTCTTTACGTAAATGCCGATGGGCGTGCCCACAGGCGTCAGGCTCTCGTCATCGATCACCTGCACGTCCACGGTCTTGAAGGGTATCAGGCCAAAAAGCTTCAGTTCCATGGTATAGCTCTGTTTTTTTTCGGCGTAAAGGGTCACAGGGGCGCTCAGATCCACAGGGACGGAGGTGTGCGCAGCCACCGCAGAGCCCATTCCCGTTACGGGAAGGATCTCCCCTTCCTTTCTCTCCTGCGTCTCTTTTTTATATAGCTTTCCCGAAACGGGAACATCCAGATCCAGCTCCTGAGCCATCCCCGCCCTGATATGCAGCCTTCCCGGCACGCTTCTCCACACGAGCAGCAGCCAGCAGAGAAAAAGCAGGGCTGTGGAGCAGATCAGCAGTATGCCAAGAAACACTCTGTACCTTTGTCTCCTTTCCAATTTCTCACATCCTCTCTATCCTGTCGTAAAGCCGTCTTTCCATGCAGGAAACGGAGCTGTGTGCCCGCTGTCTGCAAAAAAAGGAACATACACGCTTCATGTACGTCCCTCTTAGTATGTGACAGATTGGAAAAGTTAATTTAGTATTGTTTTGTATTTGCTGCCATATCTTTCAATTCTCTGGCGTTGGCCAGGGTGCTGTCGGTGATCATGTCTCCGCCCAGCATACGGGCAAGCTCCTGCAGGATCTCATCCCCGGAAAGCTCATAAATGGAGGTTTGGGTGGAGGAACCTCCTGATTTTTTTTCAATCATGAAATGATTGTCGGCCATGGCGGCAATCTGAGGCAGATGGGTGATGCAGATCACCTGGCGGGCGCGGCTTAAAAGGGAGAGCTTCTGGGAAACCTTCCAGGCTGTCTTGCCGCTGATGCCCGTATCGATCTCGTCAAAAATAAAGGTATCCTTGTCCTCTCCTCCGGCCGTCACAGTCTTGAGCGCCAGCATGATACGGGAAAGCTCGCCGCCGCTTGCGATCTGGGCCAGGGGCTTCATGGGCTCGCCCGGATTGGTGGAAATCTGGAAGGAGGCCTCGTCCCAGCCGTCCGCTCCCGGATTCTCCTTTTTTTTCAGATCAACGGCAAATTTTACCTGGTTGAAATTCAGGTCGGAAAGAGCGCTCACCAGAAGCTCCGACAGCCGTTCCCCCGCCTGCGTCCTGATACGGGTGGCGAGGGCGCATTTTTCAAAAAGCTGGCGGCGCACCCGCTCCAGCTCCCCTTCCAGGCTCTCCCGGCAGGCGTCCGCGTCCATCAGGCGGTCGATCTCCCTCTGTCTGGTTTCCTGGTAAGAGAGAATCTCCTGTATGGTGCTTCCGTACTTTTCCTTCAGACGGTTGATCACGTTCAGCCTCTCCTCCGCCTGAAGAAAGTCCTCCTGGTCAAATTCCAGGCCGGAAAGGTAATCTGATACGGCCCGGTTAAAATCGTTGAGCAGAGCTTCAATATCCGCCAGGGTATCCACCAGGCCGGAAAGCCCCTCGTCCAGGCCGCTCACGCTGTGCAGCTCCCGCAGGGCATGTCCCACGGCGTCCCCTGCGGCTCCCTCCTGCTCGTATCCGGTGCGGGCGTAGGCGGCGTTTACCGCCTCTGCAAGCCTCCGGCTGTTGCTCATTCTGCGGTAGCGCCCCTCCAGCGCCTCATCCTCACCCACTGTCAGAGCGGCGGACTCGATCTCCTCCCACTCGAAACGGGCCAGGGAAAGCAGGCGCTCCCGTTCCCGCTCGTCCATGTCCAGGGCGGAAAGCTCCTTTTTTATCTTTTTATAGGAATCATAATCTGCTTTTATGGCTTCTTTTATGTTGGATAATTCTTCCCCGGCAAAATCATCCAGAATTTCCAGATGTTTCTTGGTTTCCAGAAGCTGCTGGGAGTCGTGCTGGCCGTGGATGTCGATGAGAATACCGGAAAGCTGCTTTAAGAGCCTTGCATTCACCGTCTCCCCGTTGACCCGGCTCAGGCTGCGCCCCGGCATGATACGCCGCTGCAGGATCACCAGGCCGTCCTCCTCCATGGGGATGTCCAGCTGCTTCACCCGCTCCAGCTGTCCCGGCTTATCCAGAGAAAAAACCAGCTCGATCAGGGCGTAATCCGCTCCCGTGCGGATCAGCTCACGGTCGGCCCGTCCCCCAAGAGCCAGCCCCACGGAGCCTATAATGATGGATTTTCCCGCTCCCGTTTCCCCACTTAAAATGTTCAGACGGGGGCCGAAAAAAACCTCCGTTTCCTGGATCAGCGCCAGATTTTTCACATGCAGACTGACTAACATTCTTCCTCCCTTTCTTACTGCTCCAGGATCCGTCTGAGCTTTTCCATTACCAGCCTGGTATCCTCTACGCTTCGGATCGCCATCATGATGGTGTCATCCCCGGCTATGCTCCCCACGATCTCCTGAAATTTAAAGGCGTCCACCGCAGCGGCCACCGCCATGGCCATGCCGGACACCGTTTTCATGACCAGAATGTTCTGTGCCATGTCCATGGAAATAAACCCGTCCCGCAGTACCCGGACGTACTTGTCCCACAGGCCGCCGTCGTCCTGGTGCAGGAGGGCATATTTCTGGCGTCCGCCTCCCGCAGGCACCTTGGAAAGGTGGAGCTGTCTGATGTCTCTGGAAACCGTGGCCTGTGTCACTGAAAAGCCTGCCTTCCTCAGATGGTCGGCCAGCTCCTCCTGTGTCTCAATTTCTTCTTTTTCTATCAGATCGACGATCTTTTCATGTCTGTTATGCTTCATTAAACGTTCCCTGCTCTTTCCAGAATTTTCAAACACGCTCCGGGCGGCGGTTTTCTGATACGCTCCGGACGGCTCTCTCACCCGTCCATCTTCCGGTGCAGCCGCTCCAGAAAGCCCGCCTCGCTGAGCCTGACGATGGAGGTAGTCCCTGGGCTTCTGGTCACCCTGATCCTGTCTCCGCTCCTCAGCGTGGTCAGCCCGCTTCCGTCAAAATTAACCTCCACCTCCTGAATCACGCCCGGCGTCCTGACGCCGATCTCCACCACTACCTCATCCTGCGGGCAAAGGACGATGCTTCTGGCGCTCAGGGTATGAGGGCAGATGGGGGTGAGAAGGATCAGGTCTGCCCCCGGCTCCACAATGGGGCCGCCCGCAGACATGTTGTAACCGGTGGAGCCGGTGGGGGTGGCAATCACGATCCCGTCCGCACCGTAGCTGCTCAGGATCTGGCCGTTGACCCGGACGCGGAAGGCGATGATCTGAAGCGTTCCCTTTCTGGTGATGGACACATCGTTCAGCGCCTGTACCGCTGTTTCCCTTCCTGTCTGTGTACAGAAAGCAGAGCCCTTCTCCAGACAGCCAGCAGCCTGCTCCACATCCGCGCAGTCCTCCCCCCGCAGGATCTGCGCCGTAAGCATCATCCGCTCCTCCACCGTATAATCTCCGTTCACCAGCTGCTCCAGGCTTACGTCCAGAGCCGCAGGCTCCACCTCCGCCAGATACCCAACGGTTCCCAGATTGACGCCCAGAAGGGGGATCCCGCTCTCAGCCGTCTCTCTGGCAGCCTTCAGCATGGTGCCGTCTCCGCCCAGAACGATTATGCAGGAGGCCGCCTCCTCCTGAGCCGCCTCCCGCAGACGGATCTGATCCGCCGACTCATTGTCCGCAAAGACGGTACAGCCGCAGCCCCTCTCCTCCAGGAACCTGCAGATGTACCGGGTCACCCCAAGCCCCGGATCCTTGGACCGGTTCGTCATAACGATATAATGCTTCCTTCTGTCCGTCTCCATCCGTCCCATTTCCTATCCACCGTTCCATTTCCCGCCCGGTATTCCTGTCCCCTGTCCGGCCCTCAGGCAGAAGCTTCCCTGCCGTTCCCGCTCACTGAAGCTCCCTGTCCATCCGGTTTCAAACTGCGTCCAGGCTCTTAATCCAGCCGGTTGTGCGCTTCTTCCACCGTTTCCCGTACCCGCTCCTGCCACTCCTGCGTCCGGGACAGCCCGGTCTTTTCCTCCAGTACCGTCTCCAGCTCCAGATTGGCGCTTTTTTCATCCAGAGCCTCCTCCTGCTCCGGGGAAAGCTCCTCCTTCTGCAGGAAAATCAGGTACTCGATATTGCCCTCCGGCCCTCTCACCGGGGAAAAGGTAAGCCCCTGCACGGAAAATCCCGCGATATGGGCAAAGTCGATCACCTTTTCAATGACTTCCCGATGCACGGCGGGCTCCCTCACCACGCCCTTCTTGCCCACCTTTTCCCGCCCCGCCTCAAACTGGGGCTTGATCAGGCAGACCATCTGCCCACGGGGCTCCGGCCCACGGGGCTTCGGCCCCTGGGGCTTCAGCAGCTTCCTGGCCGGAACCAGGATCTTGGTCAGGGAGATAAAGGAGACGTCCACCGAAGCGAAATCCAGATCGTCCTGTATGTCCGCCCTCACCATATAGCGGAAGTTGGTTTTCTCCATGCACACCACCCGCTCATCGCAGCGCAGCTTCCAGGCAAGCTGGCCGTGGCCCACGTCCACCGCGTACACCTTTGCCGCACCGCTCTGCAGCATACAGTCGGTGAAGCCGCCCGTGGATGAGCCGATGTCCATGCAGACCTTTCCCTCCAGGCTGATGGGGAAGGACTGCATGGCCTTTTCCAGCTTCAGCCCGCCCCGGCTCACATATTTCAGAGGCTTTTCCGTCACGGTGATCACGGAGGCTTCCGGGTCAAACACACTGCCCGCCTTGTCCTCCCTCTCTCCGTTCACGAATACATTCCCCGACATAATCACAGCCCTGGCCTTTTCCCTGGAGGGGGCAAGCCCCTGCTTCACCAGCAGCACATCCAAACGTTCCTTCATATTCTCCTCATTCCGGAGCGTAAGCGGCGGGGCGGATCCGCGCCCATTCCCTGCGAATCCGTTCCGTTACCGTCTCCTCATCTATTCCGATTTCTTTTTTCAGCACATCCACATTTCCATGCTCCACGTATTCGTCCGGAACCGCAATGGAAAACACCTGGCCGGGAAGATGCGCCGTATCCAGGAAGGCGCGCACCTTCTCGCCGAAGCCGCCGCTTGCCACATTTTCTTCCATGGTCACAAGCAGCGGATGGTTCTCTGTCAGGCGGCGCACCATCTCCTCATCAATGGGCTTTACGAACCGGGCGTTCACCAGAGTGACGCAGAAGCCTTCCTCCTTCAAACGGTTCCTCACAGCCTCCGCCGTCTTTACCATACTTCCCACGGCCAGGAGGGCAATGTCCTTCTCCTCATAGAGCAGCTCGGCCTTTCCATACTCCACAGGGGCGCGGAAGGACGCCAGGCCATCGTAGGCCTCCCCTCTGGGATAGCGGATGGCGATGGGCGCGCCGAAGGAGACGGCAAACTTCATCATATCCGACAGCTCCCATTTATTCTTGGGAGCCATGATGTGCATGTTTGGGATGCTGGATAAATAGGACAGGTCAAAGATCCCCTGATGGGTCTCCCCGTCGCTTCCCACCAGCCCTGCCCGGTCGATGGCAAAGATCACCGGAAGGTTCTGGATACAGACGTCGTGAAGCACCTGGTCGTAGGCGCGCTGGAGGAAGGAGGAGTACACCGCCACCACCGGCTTCAACCCTCCCGCAGCCAGCCCCGCCGCAAAGGTCACCGCATGCTGCTCCGCGATCCCCACATCAAAGAAGCGGTCGGGATAGGCGTGGCTGAACCGCTTCAGCCCGGTTCCGTCCGGCATGGCGGCTGTGATGGCGGCCACCTTTTCATCCCTCTGGCCCAGCTTCATCATCACCGTGGAGAAAATATCGGTATAGTTGGCCTTCATCTTTTTCTTTAAAGGAACGCCCGTCATAATATCGAAGGGCTCCGCTCCATGGAACCTGGCGGGGTGCTTCTCCGCAGGGGCATAGCCCTTTCCCTTCCTGGTCAGCACATGGATGAGCACCGCATTTTTGCGCCGCTTCGCCTCGCTGATCACCCTTACCAGCGCCTGTGTGTCATGGCCGTCCACAGGCCCCAGGTAGGTGATTCCCATATCCTCAAAGAACATTCCGGGGATCACCAGCTGCTTCAAGCTGTTCTTGGCCCTGCGGATCCCTGCCACCACAGGGGAGCCGTATTTGGTGTTGCGGATGGCGTCATAAATGCCGTCCTTCACGTCCAGATAGGCGTGGGAGGTGCGGATGTTGCTCAGATACTTGGACACGCCGCCCACATTCTCGGAAATGGACATGTTGTTGTCGTTGAGAATAATGATGAAATTGGTTTCCAGGCGGGCCGCATTGTTCAGCGCCTCGTAGGCCATCCCTCCGGTGAGGGCGCCGTCCCCGATCACGGAAACAACCGTATGATCCGCCCCCGACAGATCCCTGGCCTTCACCAGGCCCAGTCCCGCAGAGATGGAGGTGGAGCTATGGCCCGTATCAAAGCTGTCACAGCTGCTCTCCTTCCTCTTGGGAAACCCGCTCATTCCGCCGTACTTGCGCAGCATCTCAAAGCCCTCTCTGCGCCCGGTAAGCAGCTTGTGGGTGTAGGACTGATGCCCCACGTCCCAGACGATCTTATCCTGGGGAAGGTTCAGCACCAGATGGAGCGCCATGGTCAGCTCCACCGCTCCCAGGTTGGAGCCCAGATGGCCTCCCGTCACGCTGATCTTGTTCACCAGAAATTCCCTGATCTGCGCCGCAAGGGCGTCGTAATCCCTGGGACTTATTTTTTTAATATCATTTTCCTTCTGTATCTGATCCAGGAGCATGGCCGCCTCCTTTTTTACTTCTTTCTTGTAATCAGGTTCTCCACCAGTTCCTCCAGGAACAGGTTTCTCGCCTCCGTCAGCTCCCGCAGGCCCTCCAGAGCTTCCTCTGACAGTCTGCGTACCTCTCCGGCAGAGCGTTCCATTCCATTCAGGGACACGTAGGTTACTTTATGATTCTTAAGGTCGCTTCCCGTCTGCTTGCCCAGCACCTCCAGGCTGCCGGTGAGATCCAGAATGTCATCCTGGATCTGGAAGGCCAGGCCGATGCTGCCGCCGATCCTCTCCAGGGCGCGCACCTGCTCCTTTCCCGCTCCTGCCAGAATGCCGCCGATCATCATGGCACTCTGGATCATGGCCGCCGTCTTTTTGTCGTGGATGTAGAGGAGCAGCTCCTGGGTCACCTGCTCCGGGGCAGAAGCCTCCGCCTGGGTGTCGGCGCACTGGCCGCCGATCATCCCCTTCATGCCTGCCTTTTCTGCCAGCACACGAAGGGCGGCTGCCGTGCGGAGAAGCAGACTGTTCCCTTCGCCCGGAAAAGCTTCCCCGTTCCCGCCTTCCATGACGGCGGCCGTCTCAAGAGCTCCCGCCGCCGTCTCAAAAGCCAGGTTCAAAAGGGCGTCTCCCACCAGGACCGCCATTCCCTCTCCGTACACCGCATGGGTGGTTTTGCGCCCCCTGCGGTACTCGTCGTTGTCCATGCAGGGAAGATCGTCATGCACCAGGGAGTAAGTGTGGATGAACTCGATGGCCGCCATGAAAGGCTCCACCAGCTCTCCCTCCCCGCCGAAAAGCCGGAAGCACTCCCGCATCAGCATGGGGCGCAGCCGCTTTCCGCCCGCCAGCACACTGTAATTGACGGCTTCCTCCACCGTCTTGGCATACCCTTCCCCTGCGGGAAGGAAGCGCTTCAGGATCTCCTCGATCTGCGCCGTCTCCTGTTCCATGCGCTCCTCAAAATTCATCCAGTCCGCCCTCCTCATTCAGCACCAGAACCTGCTTCTCGATCCTGTCGATCTGCTCATTGCAGATACGCAGCAGATCCATGCCCTTCTTGTATTCTGAAAACGCCTTCTCCAGCGTAATGTTTTCCTCTCCAAGAGTGCGGGTGATCTCATCCAGCATTGCAAAGCCCTCCTCCAGAGTGGGAAGGGGTGCTTCCTTCCCCGCAGCCGCCTCCTGGGTGGAAATGGTTTCCTGCACTGCCTTTTTCCCCGCCGTCTTTTTCTTCTCTGCCATGGCCATCCTTTCCTCGTTCCTTTTTCCGTCTGGTCAGCCGGACTGAAACGCCCTGTGTGATACCGGTGCGTCCCTGTTTTCGTCCGCCGGGTACACCCGCTTCACCTCGGCCTCCAGCCGTCCGTTTTTTACATGGACGGTGAGAAGGTCGCCGGGTTTCACCCGGTTTACATCCAGAACCGCCCTTCCTTCCCCGTCCGCCACATGGGCAAAGCCCTGGCTCAGCTTCTGAAGGGGGGATAAGCCCTGCAGCCGCTCTGCATACAGCCCGAGCAGATGCTTCTTTTGATCCAGCGCCTGCCCCATCCTGCCCTGAAGCCTCTCCTCCAGGCGTATGGCCTGCATTCTTTTCTCCCGGATCTGATTCGACGGACTTAAACAGCGCAGCCGGTCTGCCGCATGGGAAGCATGCAGCCTTGCCATACCCATCCGGCTGCACATCCTGGTATTCAGTTCTCCCCGGGCAGCCCGCAGCTGTTCCTCCAGCCTGGCCGCATCGTACACCGCAAGCTCCGCAGCGGCTGAGGGCGTGGGAGCGCGCAGATCCGCCACATAGTCGATGATGGTGGTATCCGTCTCATGCCCTACCGCCGAAATCACCGGGACGCTGCAGTCGAACACCGCCTGCGCCACCGCCTCCTCATTGAAGGCCCACAGATCCTCGATGGAGCCGCCGCCACGCCCCACGATCATCACGTCCACACCAAGGTGCTCCAGCGCACGGATTCCCCGGATGATGCTGGCCGCCGCCTGCTCTCCCTGCACGATGGCCGGATACAGGATGATCTGCACATAGGGGCTGCGCCGCCTTGTGATGTTGATAATGTCCTGTACCGCCGCCCCAGTAGGCGCCGTCACCACCCCCAGCGTCCTGATATACCTGGGGATGGGCTGCTTGTATTCCGGCGCGAACAGCCCTCTCTCAGCCAGCTCCCTTTTCAGTCGTTCAAACCGTTCATACAGGTAACCCGCTCCATCCTGAAGGATCTCCCTGGCATAAAGCTGGTATTTCCCGTCCCGCTCATACACCTCCACGCTGCCTCCGGCCACCACCTGCATCCCCTCCTCCAGCCGGAAAAGAAGACCCTTGCGGTATCCCGCAAACATCACACAGGCCATGGAGCCCTTTTCATCCTTGATGGTAAAATAAATATGCCCGGAGGAGTGATATTTGCAGTTGCTCACTTCTCCCTTAATATAAATGCTGTGCAGCATGAAATCCTGGGAAAACATATTTTTAATATAGGAATTTACCTGCCCCACCGTATATACGTTTCTCATAGCAATCCTCGTACCGCACCCCTGCGCGTGAAAAAAGCCCCGTCCTATTTCTCATGCAGAGCCTTCACAAACCGCGCAAGCACACCGTTCACAAAGCCTGCGGATCCCTCCTGGCCAAACCTCTTCGCCAGCTCCACGGCCTCGTTGATGGCCACGCTCTCCGGGACCGTCTCGTCGAACCGGATCTCATATACGGCCAGACGGATGATGGCAAGCTCCACCTTTCCCATTCTGCCGATCGTCCATCCCTCTGCCGTATCCGTGATCATCTGATCAATACCGGGAAGCTCTGCCAGTATTTTGTCCAGTTTATCCTGGATATACGCCACATCCTTCTCCGTAAAGCTGATCTCGTCATCCTCAAAGAAAAGCCGGCACTGCTCCGGCATCTCCTCCATTGTATTAAATTCCACACGGAACAGCAGCTTGAAAATCTGCTCTCTCTGTTCTCTCCTGCCCATCTTACCTGTACCTTTCCGTTCCAGCCGTCTTAAATGAAACCGCAAGTGCCTTCCGCAGCGCGAAAGGCACCCTGTCCGAAGCTTATCTGCTGTCTGCCGGCAGGCCGGTAAACAGTAGCGAAGCTTATCCCGCGCCCTGCCGGCGCAGGCCGCCGTTCCTCCTCCGGCTCCTATTTGCCGGGCTCCATGTTCACATTTACAATACGGATATTCACATCCGTTACGGTCAGACCGGTCATGTTCTCAATGGCGTTCTTCACCTTCTCCTGCACCTTCGTGCTGGTTCCGGGGATATTGTAGCCATATTCCAGAGACAGAGCCAGATCCACCCGCACGTTGCTTCCGGTAACCTGAACCTTCACTCCCTTTGTCAGGCTTTTCACACCCACCTTACCCATGATCTCGTTGGTCAGCTTGCCTGCCAGGGAGTACACGCCCTCCACCTCGGTCGCTGCCAGGGAGGCGATCATAGCCACCACCTCATCGGCGATCTGCACGGAACCGATGCTGTCATCCTCCTGCAGCACGTAAGTATTTTTATTTATATCCTTTTCCATGAAAAATGCCTCCTTCTAAAATTCCTGTTCTTTTGATTATAACAAAAGACTGCCTCTTTGCAAAGCCTTTTGTTGCGAAAGCGCCTGGCGTTACTGTTTACAGCAGCCTCAAACGCCTGCCGTTTGGGCGTAAGAACATGATTCAGGGGTAAGCGGGCCCTTTTGCACAGCAAAACTTTTAATGGGCCCGCGGATATTACTGTTTACCGGCCTGCCAGGAAGCAGCAACCACCTGTCTCCTGGCCTCCGCCTTGGCTCTGGCATTCTCCAGATCAATAGCCAGGAGCGTATCATAGCCCAGTGCGCGCACCTCATTCCTCATCTCCTCTGCCAGTCTCTCAAAGGTCTCCTCATCTCCGGCAAACACCATGTTCCAGGAATACTGCTGAATCAGCTTACGGCACTGCCTCCTGATGGCCTCCTGCTCCGAGGTCTCCCTGGGCGCCATATACTCACAGCCTGCGGCCACCGCAAGCTTGCCGTTCTTCTGCAGATATTCCATGGCGCTGTCCGCCCCCATATATGCCCTCCAGTCCTCATCCAGACTGGAAGTGTCCAGCCGTTTCACGGAATCCCACATTTCATAAGCATAGGGATACCCGTTTTCGTCCAGCTCGCAGGAGGCTGCCGGCTTGTAATTCAGGACGCTGATTCCGTCCTTCCATTCTCCGCCGCCCCACTCCTCAGGCATGTGGGCTCCCTCTCCCAGAAAGACCCTCTGCCCAAAATCGGTGAGATACGGGCCATCCTCCCCCAGCTCCCAGCACAGCCCTCTGGGGCCTGCCATCCCCCCGGCTCCCTGCGCTCCGTTGGCACGGATTCCCTCCGGGGAATACAGCCAGTCAATAAAATGAGCCATCCGCTCCGGATCCCTGGCCTTGCTTCCAACCGCGATCACCGTTTTCTGATTTCCCCATGGACTGCTGCCATAAGAATAGATTTCCATATCCTTTATGTCCATCATCATATAGCCCTTCCCCTCATTTTTATGCTCCCCCGTATTATAGAGGGGCTGCACCACCCAGGGCCAGGGACTGAACAGAATCTGGCCGTCTGCAAGCTTGGCCGTCATATCGTTGTAGCTTTGGGTGGGAGACTCAGGATCCACCAGCCCCATCTGATTGGCCTCGAAGAACCATCTGAGCACCCGCATATACAAAGATTCCGGGTCTATAATACTCTGAAAATCGCTTCCATCCGCCTTTGCCAGCACGAAGCCAAATTCATCATAGCCATAAAAACAGCAGGGCTGCTTCGCCGCATTCATCAGGTTGGCGTCCCAATCCCGGAAAAAAGAAAATGCATATGTTCTGGCTCCCGACTCCGATTCCGGCTCCAATTCCTGCATCTGCTTCAGGATGGGCAGAAGCTCCTCCAGGGTAGCCGCCTCAGGATAGCCCAGCTCCCGGTACAGATCCCATCTCACATAGGGGCCGTAGGTGGGATTCAGCGTCTCCATGGGCGTATCCGGAGAACCGGAGGCCAGCTCTGAAGGAATGGCATAAATTCCCTCCTCCGCGATGGGCGCATTCAATGCCCGGATGGCCTCCTCAAACCGCATGATCTGCCTGTCCTCCAGATAATCCTCCATGTCCAGCACCAGGCCATTCTCCACCAGCTGTGCCAGATCCCCGTTTTCCGCGTCGCAGATAACCAGATCTCCGATGTTTCCTGCCGCTGAACGTACATCCAGAAGGGTCTCGCCGCCTCCCGCCACGTTTGGGGCAATGATGTTCAGCTCCATGTTGAACCTCTCCTTCACCAGCTCTGCAAACCACCCGGACTGGAGCCCCTGATAGTTGGCCAGAGAGTCAAACACATCCACCACAAGGGGCTCCTCGTACTGCTGTGCTCCTCCTGCGTCCCTGCCGCAGGCTGTCCCGTATGCGGCAGTGAGAATACAGGCCGTGGAAACAAAAAGCAGGGCTGTACGCCTCATCCATGTACCTGAAAGGCCCGGGCAGCCGCCATTCCGGCCCCCAAAAGTCCGGCCGGCTTTCTTCCTCTTTTTTTCTGATGTCCTTTGCCATTTTATGCTCATATCCGTTTTCTAATCCTTCTCTGTAACAGTTCAGCCATATCGGTTTGGACGGTCAAAACATGCCTGCATGATTTTGACCGCTCATGCCGATATGAGCTTAGCGCCCGCTTATGAGCAAAAGGAGCTGCGCAGCAGCGGAAAGCCCCAAGGGGGCGTTTTGCGGAGCAGCCTGTTGCTGCTCCGTGGGCGCGGGCTGAACTGTTACCCTTCTCTTTCTTTTCCTTTTTATTGTATGGGCAAAGCGCAGCTTTTTCAACCAGAAAGTTACTGTTCACTGGCAAGCCCGTAAACAGTAACAGTGAACGTTTTCCCATAAAGTATGCCGCGCCGTCTGCATTGACAACCCTTCCTCCATCTAATATACTTAGTTTGGCAAAAACTGACTGTCTGACCAGGGCGTGTCTGCAGATGCACCCCGGGCGTTCTGACAGGACATAACGAGGAACGGGAAAACGAGGGAAATATGGAAAGTGTATTGATCGCTGACGATGAACAGAATATCCGTGCCGGACTGAAATGTATTCTGGACTGGGAGGAGCTGGGCTTTGAGATCTGCGGGGAGGCTGCCAACGGGGAGGAGGCTCTGCGTCTGATCCTGGAGAAGAAGCCCAGCCTGGTGCTTCTGGACATCCGTATGCCCAGGCTTTACGGCACCGATCTGATCCGGACGGCAAGGGAAATGGGCTATAAGGGGCGTTTCATTATCCTCAGCGGATATTCCGATTTTGCTTATGCTCAGACGGCTATCCGCTACGGCGCCAGCTTTTATCTGACCAAGCCCATCGATGAGGAGGAGCTGGAGCAGGCCGTGCGGCAGATCTGCCGGGAGCTGCAGGAGGAGCGGCATACAAGCGAAAATGTGGCGAAGCTGAAGGTGCGCGCCAAGGATGTGCTGCTCCATGAGCTGCTCACTGCCTCACCCTGTTCCGATGGCAGGGCACTGCTCACCCCGCGGGAGGTGGAGGAATTCCATCTTGCGGCGGACGTGTACCAGGTGGTAATCTTTGAGAAGTTCGGCACCAGCCCGGAGGACGCCAGCTACAACTTTGCCGACCTGCTCAACATCACCAACAGGGGAAACCATACCTTTGAATATTTCACAGAGGGCGGCAACGAGGTGATCCTGCTGAAGGGACAGTTCGCGCTGGATAAATTCCAGCTTTTTCTCGACCGCTACGAGCAGGACCCGCCCCAGAAGGGAAGCCCTCTGGATTCCCTTTTTCTGGCCTATGGGCATCCCGTCTCCTCTCTCTCCCAGGTCTTTCAGTCCTACCTGGAGGCGTCCACGCTGATCGGGAGACGTTTCTTCTGTCTGGAGGGGCATCATACCCTGGGCTACGGCGAGCTTCCCGATGTCCTGGCCATACGCCGGGAGCTCAGCACGCAGATGCTGGAGGATTTTTCCTGCTCCCTTACCGATTACCTGCTGGCCTTCAACAGGCCAAGGGTGGCAGAAACGCTGCAGCGCCTGGAGGATGCTCTGATCAGCGTGCGCAGTGATATTCAGGCGGTAAAGCGTTTTCTCACAGATCTTTTCCTTCAGATCAAGGAAAAGATGAACCATATTTTCAGTACGGCCCAGATTCCCTTCCCCTCCAATTCCCAGATCCTTGACCGGATCGAGGGCAGCCACTATCTCTATGAGATCATCAGCTTCCTGTCGGAGCAGGCGGAAATGATTATGAGCGCCACCGGAAGCCCCAACAGCGACACGGTGACCGACGATCTGCTCTATTATATCGACCACAATTTCCGCTCCAATATCAAGCTGGAGGGAATTGCTCCCCTGTTCGGCTACAGCAGCGCCTATCTGGGCAGGCTCATCAACCGGGCCACCGGAGAAAGCTTCAATTCCTATGTGGATCACAAGCGGATCGAATATTCCAAGGAGCTGCTTTTGGAGAACCGTCTGAAGGTGTACGAGATCGCCCAGCAGGCGGGGTACAGCAACGTGGATTATTTTCATAAGAAGTTCAAAAAATACGTGGGGGTAAGCCCGGCGGAATACCGGAAAACGAAAAATACCCCCCCCCGCTGAAAAACGGCCCTTTTTAAAGTATGTCCCGGCCCTTCTGACAACGGCGTCCTACAGCCTTTCGTATGCGATCCGGGGCGAGCCGTCTGCCACATGGATGATGCCGCACCGGCTGAAGCCGTTTTGGGTGATCAGGTGCTGCATCACCTGGTTGTCGCTGTGGGTATCGATGCGCAGATGGGGGCTCCGGCGGCCTGCAAAGGAGACGATCCGGTTAAAGATCCCCTTCGCCTCCCCGTCCCCGGCTACCCGGTGCAGGGTTCCGTACTCCGTGTCCGAAAGCCAGCCGCCCTGTTCGATGACGGCGTAGGCAGGATCCTCCCCGATGATAAAAGCGAATACGCCGTGGATCCGTTCCCGTTCCTTCACCACATACAGATTTCCCGCCTCTATGTCGGCTAGAAGAAGCTCCTGAGGGGGAAAATTGTCCCTCCACTGGCTCTCATTTCCGTTTTTTCTCATAAAAGCCCTTGCATGGGCGTAGATTTCCAGGATCCTTGGCAGATCCTTTTTTTCTGCCTGCAGGATGTACCATTCTTCCATATGAATCTCCATTTCGAAGCGTAAGCGGCGGGGCGGAGAAAAATTGCGAATGCCATTTTTCTTCTGCCATCCTTGCTGTTTATGCCGCTCCAGGAAAGGAAAGGGCCTCAAAAAACGGGGCTCCTTTCCTCCCTTGTTTCCTTATGAGTTCAGACAAACCGGAAGCTGTTCAATTTAATCTTGCCCTTCACGCAGATTCTGAGTGTGTACACACTCTCTTCCTCTCTCTGCGCCGGCAGGAAGCCTTCCGGCAGGGCTTCCTTCACCTCTGTGAAGCCGCTTCCCGCCGGGATGGCAAGCTTACAGGGTGTTCCTGCTCTCTGCCCGTCTGCCCGCTCCAGGCTAAGGGTGATTTCCCCCTCCTGGAGAGCGTTCAGGGTCAGTCTGATGGCAGAAGGCATTTTGTCCGATGCAAAGGCCGCATCCCTGTAGATCAGGCAGCACTCCGGCCTAACGCCCTCCTTCACCTCATTGGGGGCGTCCCCTGCCCTGCCCGGAATCACGCAGGTTGTATTTCCGATTCCCTTGTGGAGGAAGCAGTTCTCATAATCATCGTAGGCGGCCGCCTCCGTTGTCTGGTAAAGATCACGGTATCCTGCCTGCTCCCCTTCCAGCGTGAGGGTCACGCTCTGGCGGATATCCCTGCTGGAAGCGCCCAGGAGGAGCTGATAATCACCGCCCTCCACCAGCAGCCTGCCGGAAATCACGTCGTAGTAGGCCAGATCGGCGCAGGGAACCACAAATTCCACCTCCCGTGTCTCGCCGGGAGCCAGAGCCTTCACGCGGCAGAACCCCTTCAGCTGGCTGATGGGGCGCACCACCCGGGAGCCCTCCTTGTGCACGTAGAGCTGAACCACCTCGTCTCCCGCGCAGCCTCCCGTATTGGTTACGGAGGCCTTCACACGGATCTCATCCCCCTGCCGGGACGCTTCCATGGGGCCGTAGGCAAATTCCGTGTAGGAGAGGCCGAAGCCGAAGGGATAGAGCACCTCACGGTCAAAATACTGGTAGGTTCTTTTTCCCTTAATAATGTCGTAATCGCTCATGTCCGGCAGATCTTCATCGGACAGATACCAGGTCATATTCAGGCGGCCGGCCGGGCTGATCCGGCCGGACAGCACAGCCGCAATCCCATTTCCCAGCTCCTGGCTTCCCGATGCGGACAGCAGGATGGCTTTGGCACGCTTCTGGAGGGAATCAATCGTGTAGGGGTAGTTGGTCACCAGGACGATCACCGCATCCGGAGCCGCATCCAGAACGGCATCCGCCAGCTTCTGCTGGGCGGGCGGAAGGGCCAGGGTGGTGCGGTCGATCTCCTCCTTGCTGTTGATCACTGGGTTGGAGCCCAGCACCAGAACGGTGCGGCCTGCCGCTTTCGCAGCCTTTACGGCCTCCGCCGTGCCGTCCCTGACCACCTCCACAGTGAATACCGCAGGCTCACCCTCTCTCAGCCAGAAGGCTTCTTCTCCCTCATGTCCAGGGGAAACAGGTTTTCCCTGGACAGGTTCAGGGAAGGCCGTTTCGCCCTGGGCAGGCCCGCCGGTGCGGATGACGGCCAGATAGCCGTCCTTATCCACCGCCACCCGGCGTCCATTCCAGCTTACCAGCAGCTTTTTTCCTTCTCCGCAGTCCTCAAAGCTCCAGGATTCCCGCACGAACCAGCCAAAGGCTTCCTTACTGGCGGCTGCGATCTTCATGGTGTCCCCGTCCAGGGTCACCAGCTTACCGCAGCTCTTGGCCCGAAGCGTCATGCTTCCGCAGCCCCAGTCGGTGAAAACAAAGGTTTCTCCATGGGCCTCATCGGTGAGATAAAGTCTGCCTTCCCCGTCCAGTCCCACATACCGCCCGCCGGAAAGGAGACGGATCTGTGACAGGCCGTTCTCACAGCTCACCTCTGCATTGGAATAAGCTGAGGCGATTCCCTCCTCCACGGTCACGCTGTAGGGCGGGATCCCGCAGTACCAGTCCTTGTACCACACATCGGCCAGAGGGCCCACCACCGCAATGCTTTCCGTTTCCTCAGGTCTGATGGGCAGGGTATTTTCCTCATTTTTCAGAAGGACACAGGAGGAGGCTGCCATGCGGGCGCACACCTGTCTGTGATCCTCACTGTTCACGTACTCCTCTCCCATCCCGGTATAAGGGCAGTCCCCTGAACCGTCGAAGAAGCCCAGACGGATACGGGTGCGGAAGGAATTGCGCACAGAGCGGTCGATGTCCTCCATGGTAATCAGCCCCTTCTCATAGGCTTCCCTGCCCGCTTCCCGGATCACATCCTTATCATCTGTGAAGCAGTCCAGCCCTGCCTTCAGTCCTCCTGCGATGGTCTCTGCATGGGTCAGATAAAATTTGTGGTCGTTCACCGTCTGCTGCATGTCGGCCCCGTCGCAGACCACATGGCCGGGCAGTCCCCACTCATCCTTCAGAAGCTTCTGTACCTCCGGATTCACCAGGGCAGGGATGCCGTTGATCTCATTGTAGGAGGTCATCACCGCCTCCGCGCCTCCCTGAACCGCCCTGCGGAAGGGCTCCAGATAGTATTCGTGTTTATTCCTTCCGTCCAGAGAGGAGGAAATGCTGATACGGTCCTTTTCAACATTGTTGGCATAAAAGTGCTTGAGTGTGGCTCCGCACTGCAGATAAAAGGGATGATCTCCCTTCATGCCCTGGATGTAAGCGGAAGCCATCTCCCCGGTAAGCAGGGGATCTTCCCCGTAGGCCTCCTCTGTCCGCCCCCACCTGGGATCCCGCTCCATGTCGATGGTGGGCGCCCATCTGCACAGACCGCCTCCCCCATTCCTGGTAAACAGTGCCCTGGCCTCCTCGCCCACGCAGCGGCCGCATTCCCTGATCAGCTCTCTGTCCCAGCTCATGCTCATGCCAAAGGGCTGGGTGAAGGCTGTTGTAGGCTCCGGCTCCCCCGCATTGAAAGCCTGGTCATGCCTGGCCTCAATACCGTGGGCCGCTTCCCCTCCCATGAAGCTGGCCTTGATCCCCAGTCTCTCCACATCGGGGCAGCCTGTAGTCAGGCACTGTAATTTCTCCTCCAGCGTCAGCTCCCCCACCAGATAATCCAGCCGCTCCTCCAGCGTGAGGCTGTTGTCCCATAAGGGTGTCTTTCTGTAATCCGTCATCATCTGCCTCCTTTTTCTTTGTAAGCTTTTGTCAGGTTCAGCCTCCCTGTTCACCAAATGGCCTCCTGAGCCTTCCGCTGCCACACGGCTGAACCCTTACGCAAAAGGGCCGCCACGAGGGCAGCCCTTTTTACTTTTCTCCTGCTTCTTACTTTACAGCGTTCTCCGCTTCGATTCTCAGCTTCACTTCGTTCTCCTGGAACTCAACGCACTGATCGTAGCCATACTCGGCCGCCTGTGCGATCATCTCGTCAACGATCTGGTTGAACTCCTCGTCGGACTCCGCGTAGATGGCTCTCCAGGAATTGGTCTTGATGCAGTCGGCTACCTGATTCCATACCACCGTCAGCTCATCAGACTTGGTTCCTGCAGTGTAGGTGGTTCCGGGAGCCAGCTTGTAGGGGCGGCTTCCCATGTACTCATCAGGATACCTTGCTCCGGTGTACTCTCTCCAGTCAGCCTCGATCTCAGACTTGGCCTCCTCCAGATTGCTTTCCCACTTCTTGTAGTTGTAGGTCTCTCCATTGGAATCAGGATTAGCGGCATCCAGACACCAGGGGCGGTTGTTGATCTTGTTCTGGCCATCCTCAAAGGTTCCGGAATAACCGTCGCTCATCTCGGTCTTCAGATCCATTCTTGCCTTTCTTCCCAGCTCAGTGAACTGTGTTTTGCCGTTCTCATCGTAGTACCAGCATACATCCTTGGGGCCGTACTCGGAAACCATCATTCCCTCGGGAGTGGACAGCCAGTTCAGGATAGCCATGCACAGCTCAGGATACTCGGTCTTGGCGCCGATGGAGAAGATTCTGTTTCCTCCGTAAATGTTCTGACCATACGCAATGGGAGTCGCCTCTGTGGGCGGGCAGGGGAACATCGCCTTGCCGGCCTGAGCATGGGTATCGGTGTTGTAGAAGGTGGAGCCCAGGAAGTTGAACACGTTCAGGAAGGCAGTACCGTTCTGGTAATCCTCCACCATGCCGTCATACTTCTGTGTCTGGGAGTCGGGATCCAGCAGATCTCTCTGATACAGGTCGTTGTAGAACTTCAGAGCGGTCAGGTAAGGGCCGTCCTTCTCCAGGCAGGGATAATACTTCTGCTCCTCAGAGTCGTACAGACCGAAGCCAAACTCATCGTATCCGTAGTAAGCGGATGCAGTAGACTTCACGAACATCACCATGTCGCCGTCCCAGTCGTTGAACAGGGATACGCCGTAGGTGGTCTTTCCGTTATCGTCGGTAGGGCAGATCTCCTTCATCTGAGCCAGAACCTCTACCATATCATCGAAGTTCTTGATCTCGGGATAGCCCAGCTCCTTGTACAGATCCCAGCGCAGATCCCAGGTATACATAACGTCGCCGCGGGCGGTAGGATCCGCGGATACCTCAAAGCCGTAGCCGTAGGTGGTTCCGCCGGAAAGGTTGGTGTTCTTCTCCAGAGCATGAGGCATATTTTCTTTGATGTAGGGGCCGTAGTCGGACAGGATCTCATCCTCGTTCCAGTCAAAGAGCATTCCCTTCTCCACAGCCTGCAGGTACTCGTCTCCGTCAGAGCCCCAGATCACCAGATCTCCCAGGTTGCCGGACTCCATACGGGTCTCGTACACGCCGTCCGCATCGGGAATGATGTTCAGCTTCACGTTGAACTTCTCCAGCAGAACCTGACCGAACCAGCCGATCTGCTCACCGGAATAGTTTGCCAGCTGGTCAAATACATCCAGAGTAACGGTCTCCTCGGGAATGATCTCCGCCAGCAGCTCCTCGTATTCCTCGTCAGACACCTCCGCGTCTGCAGCCTCTGTGTCTGCCACAGTTTCTTCCCCGGCTGCCTGCGTATCCGCTTCTTCCGTTTCGGGCGCTGTGGTGGTTGTGGAACCGGAGTTTCCACATGCTGCAAGGGATACCGTCATCACGGCAGCCATCAGCAGCGCAGCAATCTTCTTCGCTTTCATAATTTCCTCTCCTTCTGCCGCTTTATGCGGCTTTTTTTGTGTTAAGCAAAACCGTTTGCACGGATAACACCTGTATCGGCCGGGAGCCTATCCTCCCAGAGGAGGGCTCCCGGATAAGGCTGACGATCAGCCCTTTACGGCTCCCAGCATAATGCCCTTCTCGAAATATCTCTGCATGAAGGGATATACCAGCAGGATGGGGAGCACCGTCACCATGGAAATGGTGTACTTGATCACCTTGGCACTGAGGGCGGATTTGAGCACTGCCTCGCTCACCTGTCCGCCGGACTCCATCAGGGCGCTTAAGTTGGAGGCGGTATTTAAGTAAATGTACAGTCTGTGCTGCAGGGTGTACAGCTCAGGCGCGGACTGCATCAGGATCAGGGAATCCGTGAAGGAGTTCCAGTGTCCCACCGCGCCGAAGATGGCGATGGTAGCCAGGATCGGCTTGCTGAGGGGCCAGATGATCTTTCTGAAAATGGTCATATGGGTGGCGCCGTCGATGGCCGCGCTCTCCTCCAGCTCCGCCGGAATGGACTCGATGTAGGTCTTTACCAGGATGATGTTGTAGGGAGCCACAATACCGGGGATGATGTAAGCCCAGAAGGTATTGGTCAGGCCCAGCATCTGCATGTTCAAAAACCAGGGGATCATTCCCGCGTTGAAGTACATGGTGATGATCAGGAAGCGGTACCAGAACTTCCTTCCCCACATCTCCTGCTTGGTCACCAGGTATCCCACAAAGCCGGAGGAGGCCACCATCAGGGCGGTTCCCAGAATGGTTCTGGAGATAGACACCAGGAAAGCGGTGGTCAGGTCTCCCACGTTCAGCAGTGCCTTATAGTTATCCAGATGAAGCCCCTGGGGGAAGAAGTTAATCGCCCCCTTCACCACCAGATCATTGTCACTGATCGTGTTGATGAACAGATAGTAGAAGGGGAAAATGCAGGCTATGGTGAACAGAGTGAAGATAATATAGTTGATGCAGTTGAACACCACGTCGCCCGGTTTGGTCCTGTATTTCTTCTTATGCGTCTTTTCATATAACTTTTCAGCCTTCGCGTCGGCCTTTTCTTTTGCTGTCATTGCCATTTTCCCTCACCTCCTACACAATGCTCTCGCCGCGGATCAGCTTGGATATGCCGTTAGCCGCGAACAGCAGGGTTACGCTGACGATAGATTTCACCATACCGATCACAGTGGACAGAGGAATCATTCCCTTACCGATACCCAGCTTGTACACGTACAGGTCGAGCACTGTGATGGCATCCTTATTGGTTGCGTTTTCAAATACCAGGTACTGGTCCATGCCGTTGCTTAAGATATTGGCGATGGACATCAGGAGCAGGACGCAGAAGGTAGGAATCAGGCTGGGCACGGTGATGTGCCACATTCTCTGGAACCTGCCCGCGCCGTCCACGGTAGCCGCCTCATAGAGCTGCTGGTCGATGCCGGAGATGGCCGCGATGTAGATAATGGCGCTCCAGCCGATGCCCTTCCACAGGCCCCAGGCCAGCATCTTCAGCCACACGTGCTCTCCGCTCATCAGCATGTTCACGCCCTCTTCCCAGATGCCCAGGTTCACCATGATGCTGCTCACGAAGCCGTCCGTGGAGAAAATGGCAAAGGCGATGGAGTAAACCAGAACCCAGCTGATAAAGTTGGGAACCGTAGTGAAGGTCTGTACGAATCTTCTGAAGCGTGTATTCTTGATCTCGGAAAGGAAGATGGCAAAGGCCATGGGAAGCCAGCTTGTCAGGATTCCCAGCCCGCTCATTGCCAGAGTGTTCTTCAGTACTCTCACAATATCCCGCATGGTAGCCGGATTGTTGAACAGCTCGGTAAACCACTTGAAGCCCACGAAGTTGTCTGCGCTTAAGGTATCGCCCACCTTGTAGTCAAAGAAGGCATATCTCCATCCCCACAGAGGCAGGTAAGCGAACACGCCCACCAGAGCTACGAAGGGCATCAGCATCAGGAACAGCTTGTATTTGGTGGGCATTTCAAGCTTTTCTCCCTTCACCCTGGGGATCAGGAAAAGCTGTACCAGGGAGCTTATGAAAATCACCAGTGCCACCGCCAGCATGACGATCAGGCCAGCCGGAAACATCGGCTCGATCTTGTCAGGCTTCTCTGTCTGCGCCACCTGGGTGTAAGCTGCATAAATGCAGGCCAGCCCGGCCATTTCCACGCCGCAGCCGATCACAGCCAGAAGGCTGCCAAGCCTTTTAAACTTACGGTTTCCAAGGGACATACATCCGCTGGCTCCGCAGACGATTACGCCGATGCAGACCACCATGGACGCCGCAAACAGAAGCTGCATGGAAGATTCCGCAATCCACTCCCGGCGGAATGCGCGGCCAAAGCCGTCCACCAGATTGGTATAAGAAATTCCCGATGTGAAAAGTGACAGATTACGGTTGATCATCCCGCTGATCCTTGCGGGATTCAGGTTGGGAACGAACAGGAATACCACAGACAGAAGAATGGCGATCCTTACCGGATAAAATAAAATATCTGCGGCTTTTTCCTTTTGAGATTTACTGCCGTTCATTAGTTTCCTCCTCCTCGATATGAATGTTCACAAACAGGCGCGCAGCTTCGGATGCCTTCCGATTCCGCGCCGCCTTCGGCGGGCATCAAAAAAGACATCCTGAGAGCGTCTGCTCTTTTCGATGTCTTTATTATAAAAGGATGAAAAAAATAAAGATACAGTAAAGATTGGATGAAAAATATAGTAACTTTTTGATTCTGCACAATGGGGCTGGAATTTTCTGTACATTATGACCGGGAAATTTTCCTTCGTTTTTCCGTACTTCCGTCAGAATTCTTCGGTTGAAGCGTTTTCTCTGTGCAATCTTCCAGTCCGTCACGTCTTCCGTGCTTCTTTCGCATCCCGGAAAGCTGCCGGAGACTGCACCGCTTCCGGATCCAGCATCCGTGCCAGCGGAATCCGGATACGGACTGTGGTTCCCGCGCCCTTCTCCGACTCAAGCTGCAGGCCGTACCCGGAGCCATAATTCAGCTTCAGGCGCATATTGATATTGTACAGACCGATGCTCCGGCTTCGGCTCATGTCCCCCTCCTCTATCCGCCTGCGCAGCCCATCCAGCGTGTCCGCATCCATACCGCACCCATTGTCCCGCACCTCAATACAGATCAGCTCCTCCTTTTCCGTCCTTCTGAAAATACAGATTTCCACCAGTCCCTTGCTCTCCGTTTCTTCCATTCCATGGAGGATGGCGTTTTCCACCACGGGCTGAAGAAGCAGGGGAAGGATGCAGAGCTTTTCCGTGTCAATCCCTTCTTCTATCCGAAGACGGCTCTCAAACTTGTCCGTGAAGCGAAGCTTCTGAATCTCCAGATATACCTTCACATGCTCCAGGGCCTGCTCCAGCGTGGTAAAGGCTGTCCCCGTATTGTCCAGCACATACCGCAGGGATTTTCCCAGCAGACGGATGGCCCTGGCCACCTCCCGGTCTCCCGCGGTGAACGCCTTCATCCGGATGGTTTCCAGAGTATTGTAGAGGAAATGGGGATTGATCTGGCTGGCCAGCATTTTAAATTCCATCTTCTGCTGTTCATTCATCAGGCTGCTTTCCTTGATCTGCGCCTCATACATGGCCGCATCCTTTTCCTGGATTTTCTGTACCATCACCTGCAGATCGTCAAAGGCCTCCGAAATCTCATCCTGTCCGCCCACATGGGCATGAAACTCATAATTCTCATTGCTGGCCTGGTGCATCGCCTGTCTCAGTCCCAGAATGCGGGAGGATAAGTACTCCGTGAAAAAGTGAATGATGATCCAGGGGATCAGCGCCGCCACCGCCACGATGGCCAGACAGGTGAACAGAATGTTCCTGATGTTGGAAAAGGCCTGGCTGTTGCGGGTACTGATATAGAGCATGGAATCCGTCTGGTATAGCTTCAGGGAGGATACTGTCTCCAGGCAGGCGCCCTGCCCTGCGTTCCATTCCACGATATGCTGCCCCTTGCCGCTCCTGTCCCGCTTCCGGGCCATGCTGCTTCCCAGCTGGTCTCTGTCAGAGCTGTAAAAAACGGGCATGTCGTCCACGGAAACCATGGTTTCATACTGCTGGCTGTCGATCCTGGTGCGCAGATAGTTGTCGCTGAGCTTGATCACCATGACGGCATGATACCGGGAATCCGTCAGAGGAATCTTCCTTACCAGACTCAGATTCCAGTATTCATTGTCAAACTGATCCCGGCTCTCCATGGTCACCCAAAACCCATCCTGTCTCTCCGCAGCCTTCTGATACCAGGAGGTCTCCTGAAGCGCCTCTCCTGCCCGGTGGAACTGTTTATAGTCTACGAAAGTAGGATTGTCCGTGTAAATCTCGATGGAGGCGATCTCGGCGTGGGTGTTTTCATAGTTGTCTATGTCCGTTACGTTGCCTGCCCGGCTGATCAGCTTTTCTTCCCGGTAATACAGATCGGACAGCATTTCCCGCACTTCCCTGTTATAGGCCAGATCCTCCGAGATATTGCAGACCTGAGTGGTGATCTCAAACAGGATCGTCTTCGTCCTCAGATTGTCCGATTCCAGCAGATCGCCGTGATAGTTCATCAGCAGGCGGCTGGTGGTCACGATCAGAAAGGTTCCGATGATCACGACCGGAAGGAAGATGACCAGGAAGTAGATGGTATAGAGCTGTCTGCGAATGTCTGAATTTCTGAAATAAGAAAGTATTTTCTTCCACATGGCGTTTCCTCCGTGCGTCTACAGCCAGAAGGTCATGGTAAGCTGCTCCGGCGAAAGGGAATAAGCGGCCGTGTCCGAATCCTGAAGGAGCGTAAAAAGCTTCTGTTCCTCCAAAAGAAGGCGTTCCAGCTCCTCGTAAACAGACTTTTCCGTGCATTTCAGAGTGAGGACAGCATCTCCCCGGGCGTAGGCCTTCTCGAAAAGCGGGGCCGCAGCGGCCATATCCGCCCGGTTTAAAAGAGTTCCCTCCCTCACATAATAGTTGTCCGCAGAGGCCGTACATTCGGGAAGGGGGAAAGCGGCCCCGGGTGTATGGGTCTTTTCCAGCTGCTGTGTGGAAACCATAAAATAATCGTAGTTCACCTCAGGCCGCGCCGGCAGCGCATCCCCCTCCTCTCCCGGCAGGTAGTCCGCATCCCCCCAGGTGGGATCCGCCCAATACCAGCTTCCGCTGCTCTGCACCAGGTTCCAGGCATGGCTTTCCCCGCTCTCCACCCGGCCCGGCACAAGCACGCAGGGAATGCCCGCCCGCAGACAGAGGTACTGAAAGGCGGCGGCATACCCCTGGCAGACCGAGGCCCCGTTCAGGAATACGGAGCAGAGATTCTGATTTTCCGAAGCGTTCCGGTCGTAGCGGGTGTTCTCTACTACATATGTATAGATTTTTACCAGCTTTTCATAATCGTCCAAATCCGGCGTAAGGCTGTCCAAAAAAGGACGCACGGCCTGTTCGACCTGCTCCTGCCGCGTTTTGGCCTCTTGCGGTTCCTGGGTGAAGGAGCCGGAAAAGGTGATGCCGCGCACTTCCTCTCCCAGCATGTGGGAAGCGTACCGGTAGCCGTCCACCCAGAAAATCTCCGGGTGATCCGCCATAACACAGTCAAACACGGGCCGCAGCGCTTCTCCGTCCAGAGTGGACACAGGAGAGTCCTTCTCAAACCTCATGAGCGAGGTATAGATTTCCCGGTAAAGAACCCGGGCCTCCCCGGTAAGCCGGGAATAAGCATAGCCCTCCATGGGAATGAGGGACGGCAGGGCGGAAACGGAAGCTGCCTGCGTCTCCCTCACAGCCGCCCCATCCACAACCGTCTCATTCACAGCCGCCTCATTCACAGCCGCCTCCGTTCCCGGAGCGTTTCCCGTTTTTCCGTTTTCCCCGTCCGGCCTCATCCACAGGGCCAGCAGAACCGCAGACGCGGCAAAGAGCATAGGGAAAAAAGCAAGTATACGCACAAATCTTCTCAAATCAGCACCTCTTTGGTCAGAGCGTGTAGATGGCGGGAGGGAATGCTCCGGCACGCTCTAATTCTTTCCAAACTCAGTGAGCACCAGTCCCTTGTTCCGGTCTACCGTCATACCCACGCTCCACTCGTTGATGAACAGAAGCAGAGGATTGTCTCTCATATCCTTTACCTTCTTCATATCGGAGGTTCCGGTGAGCTTGTCCAGATCGAAATCCTCTTTATTCTCGATCCAGCGGATATGCTCATAGGGAAGGGGCTCCAGCCTGATTTCCACATTGTATTCATTGTTCAGCCTGTATTTGAGCACATCAAACTGCAGCACGCCCACCACGCCCACGATGATCTCCTCCATACCCGTGTTGTACTCCTGGAAGATCTGGATGGCGCCCTCCTGGGCAATCTGGGTGATGCCCTTCACAAACTGTTTTCTTTTCATGGTGTCCACCTGGCGCACCCTGGCAAAATGCTCCGGCGCAAAGGTGGGGATCCCCTCATAGGCAAAATTCTCCTTCGGCGCACAGACGGTGTCCCCGATGGAGAAAATACCCGGATCGAACACGCCGATAATGTCCCCTGCGTAGGCCTCCTCCAGGATCTTACGCTCGCTGGCCATGATCTGCTGAGGCTGGGAGAGGCGCATCAGCCTGCCCCCCTGCACATGCTTTACCTCCATGCTGGCCTCGAATTTACCGGAGCAGATGCGCATGAAGGCAATCCTGTCCCTGTGGGCCTTGTTCATGTTGGCCTGAATCTTGAACACGAACGCGGAAAAGTCCCTCTCCACCGGATCGATCAGCTCCCCCTCCGCCCGTCTGGGAAGGGGCGTGGTGGTCATCTCCAGGAAATGGCGCAGGAAGATCTCCACGCCGAAGTTGGTGAGCGCGGAGCCGAAGAACACCGGAGTCAGCTCTCCCGCCTGCACCTGCTCCAGATCAAACTCTGCGCTGGCGCCGTCCAGAAGCTCCACCTCCTCCATCAGCTTCTCATACGCCTCCTGCCCGATGGCTTCAAGCAGCCTCTCCTCCTCATCAATGGGGATTTCGGTGGTCTCTCCCTCCTTCGTCCCCTTTTCCGTATCGGAATAAAGGATCACGCATTTCTTATCCCTGTCATACACACCCTTGAACCCCTTACCCGAACCGATGGGCCAGTTCTTGGGACAGGTGGCGATCCCCAGCTCCTTCTCGATCTCGTCCAGAAGATCAAAGGTATCGTTGGCATCCCTGTCCATCTTATTGATAAAAGTAAAAATCGGGATCTTACGCATCACGCAGACCTTAAACAGCTTCCTGGTCTGCGCCTCCACGCCCTTGGAGCCGTCAATCACCATCACAGCGGAATCCGCCGCCATCAGGGTACGGTAGGTATCCTCCGAAAAGTCCTGATGCCCCGGCGTGTCCAGAATATTGATGCAATACCCGTCATACTCAAACTGCAGCACCGAGGAGGTGACGGAAATACCCCTCTCCTTCTCGATCTCCATCCAGTCGGAAACCGCATGCCTGGCAGTAGCCTTTCCCTTTACGCTCCCAGCCAGATTAATGGCTCCCCCGTACAGCAGAAACTTCTCCGTCAAAGTGGTCTTACCCGCATCCGGGTGGGATATAATGGCAAAAGTCCTTCTTCTGTTAATCTCACTTCTTAAGTCGCTCACGCTTCTAACCTCCAAACTGCTCTCCTCTTATCCAGCCGCCCGGCCTTTTATTGCAGCAGGCCGGGTACAATATCGTTAGACATTGTACCACAACCCTCCGGGCTTTGTATAGGGCGGATTCAGGGGATTTATGGGAGGTTGTGAGGCCTCCGGGAGCTTTGGGCGGTGTCTGCGGGCAGGTTCGATGCGTGGGTACGCTCTAGGCTCGAAAGGACCTCGCCAAGTGCCGGCGTTTTTGAGACGGCCCGTGCATCGAATCCTGCCCGCAGACACCA
>CAUWLJ010000044.1:0-28499 GCA_963559585.1 uncultured Eisenbergiella sp.
CCCAATTTGTGGGAGATTTGCCCCAAATGAGCGCGGCGTAGTGGGCTACGGCAAGTGAATTTGGGGCAAATATACCGCGAAGTGGGGCGTGCAGATGGCGGGAATGAATTTTCAAACACGCTCTAGTATGATGCAGGCCAGGTAGGCTGCCAGCACGCCGTAGGCCAGCCGGTCCCTGCGCTGATAGATTAAGGGCTTCATCTTGGTGCGGCCTTCCCCTCCTCTGTAGCACCGGGCTTCCATGGCCATGGCCAGATCGTTGGCGCGGCGGAAGGCGGAAATGAAAAGAGGCACCAGAAGGGGAACCATGCTTTTGGCCTTGTTGATCAGGCTTCCGCTCTCAAAATCCGCTCCCCTGGCAATCTGAGCCTTCATGATCTTGTCCGTCTCCTCCAGCAGGATGGGAATGAAGCGGAGGGCAATGGACATCATCATGGAGATCTCATGGACGGGTACATGCAGCCGTTTCAGAGGGCGGAGCAGATCCTCCATCCCGTCCGTCAGGTTGTTCGGCGTGGTGGTAAGCGTCATGACGGAGGAGCCTATGATGAGAAAGCTTAAGCGGATCGCCATTTTCACCGCTATCGCCACACCCTCCACGGTGATCGACAGCTTCCAGATCGTGATAAGGGGCCTTCCCGGTGTGAGAAACAGATTGAAAACCACCGTAAAGATGAGCAGGAACAGGATGGCCTTCATGCCCTTTACCATGTATTTGAAGGGAACATGGGAAAGGCGGATGATGCAGGCCAGGAAAACACCCGCGATCACATAGCCCCACACATTGTCTGCCAGGAAAAGGGAGACGATAAAAACAAGAGTGGCGGTAAGCTTTACCCTGGGATCCAGCCTGTGGATTACTGAGTCCGTCTGATAATATTGTCCTAAAGTAATATCTCTCAGCATTTTCCCGTTCCTCTCCCGAATTGAAGCGCTGCCGCAATCGTCTCCGCAGCCTCCGTGATGGTGGACACGCTCCCTGCGGTCCGGGGCACCAGCCCCGCTTCCTTCAGGCTGTGCATGATGTAGGTTACCTGGGGGGCTGCCAGACCGATCTCCTCCAGCTCTTTTACATGGGAAAAGACGCTCTTTGGCTCCCCGTCAAAAAGCACGCTCCCCTTATTCATCACGATGATGCGGTTCACGTAATTGGCCACATCCTCCATGCTGTGGGACACCAGGAGGATGGTCATGCCCGTCTTTTCTCTGAGGCGGGAGATCTCTCCCAGTATCTCGTCCCTCCCCCTGGGGTCCAGGCCGGCGGTGGGCTCATCCAGAATCAACACCTCCGGCTTCATGGCAAGCACCCCGGCAATCGCCACCCGGCGCTTCTGGCCGCCCGACAGATCGAAGGGGGACTGGGTGTAGTATTCCTCCCCAACGCCAACCAGCTCCAGGGCCTGCCTGGCCCGCGCTTCCACCTCCTCCCGGGGAAGTCCCAGGTTTTTGGGGCCGAAGCACACATCCGTAAACACATCTATCTCAAAAAGCTGATGCTCCGGGTACTGGAAAACCAGCCCCACCCGGCTGCGCAGTTCTTTTTTGTTAAAATCCTTTCCGTCAATGTCCTTTCCATTATAAAGTATCCTCCCGCTGGAAGCCTTCAGCAGTCCGTTCAGGTGCTGCACCAGGGTGGATTTTCCGGAACCGGTATGGCCGATCAGCCCAATGAACTGGCCGTCCTCAATGGTAAGGTTCACATCCCTCAGGGCGGCCACGCTCAGGCTGGTGTCCGCACCGTATATATGGTTCACATGTTCCAGTATAATCGACATATCTTCAGCCTTCTTCCCCCTTGATACTCTGCAGCCCTTTCAGGGCCTCCACCAGTTCCTCCGCCGTCAGGATACCATCCGGCAGGGCCAGTCCCTTTTTCTGCAGCTCATAGGCCAGCAGCGTCACCTGGGGCACATCCAGCCTCAGCGCCTTCAGGCGCTCCACCTGGGAGAAAATTTCCCTGGGCGTCCCCTGCATCACCACTTTTCCCTGATCCATCACGAAAACACGGTCTGCGTGGATCACCTCTTCCATATAGTGGGTGATGAGAATGACGGTCACGTTCTCCACCTGGTTCAGTGCCCGCGCCGCCCGGATCACCTCTCTGCGGCCGGAGGGATCCAGCATGGCCGTGGGCTCGTCCAGAACGATGCACTTGGGGTGCATGGCCAGCACACCCGCGATGGAGACGCGCTGCTTCTGGCCGCCGGAAAGCTTATTGGGGGAAAATTTGCGGAACTCGTACATGCCCACCGCCTTCAGACTTTCCTCCACCCGCTCCCAGATCTCCCTGGTGGGAACGCCCATGTTCTCCGGGCCGAAGCCCACGTCCTCCTCCACCACCTGTCCGATGATCTGGTTATCCGGATTCTGAAAAACCATCCCCGCGCTCTGACGCACCTCCCACACGTTTTTCTCATCCCCCGCGTCCTTCCCGTCCACCAGGATGCTCCCCTCCGTGGGACACAGAAGGGCATTGATGTGCTTGGCCAGCGTGGATTTGCCGGAGCCGTTGTGCCCCAGGATTGCAATAAACTCCCCCTGCTTCACATCCAGGCTCACATGATCCACCGCCCGCTTGACGCCTGCCGCATTTCCCTCGTCGTCAAGCTTCGTATAATCGTAGGTAAGATCCCTTGTCTCTACTATGTTCATTGGTTTGTTACCCGTTTTTCCTAAATGGTTTACAATTCCTTTACTTTCCTATTCTACTAAACAAAAGGCAGAATGACAAGGAAATTTGATTGCACTTTTGCGGCGTATTATGTATAATCGTAGCGCGGCAGTCTCTGGAATACAGCCCGAAAAATATAGGGGGGATCTGATGATGAAGAAACGTACCAATGATTATGGAAAAGATTCTGTTCCGTCTCTGGTTCTGCGGGTGTCCATCCCGTTCATGTTTGCCCAGTTCGTGAACGTACTGTACAGTATTGTGGATCGTATTTATATAGGAAATATCCCTGAAACGGGGGCGGCGGCCCTGGCAGGGGCAGGGGTATGCGCGCCGATCATCACCCTGCTGTCCTCCTTTGCCACATTAATCGGCATCGGCGGCTCCATCCTTTTTTCCATGAGGCTGGGGCAGGACAATAAGGAGGATGCAGAACGGATCCTGGGGAACTGCTTCAGCACGCTGATCCTCTTTTCTGCGGGGCTTACTCTGGTCTTTCTGCTGAGCAAGGGAATACTGCTGCGCTGGTTCGGTGCAAGCGACGCAACCTTTTCCTATGCGGACACCTATCTGACCATTTATACCTGCGGCACCTTTTTTGCCCTGCTCTCCATGGGAATGAACTATTTCATCACGGCGCAGGGATACCCCATGCTGGGGATGGTAACCACCCTGATCGGAGCGGTTCTGAATATTATTCTGGATCCGGTTTTCATTTTTGTTTTTGATATGGGAATCGCAGGAGCCGCCGCTGCCACGGTCCTGGCTCAGCTTGCCTCCTGCGTGTTCGTTCTGCTTACGCTGCGGCGGCGGAGTATGCCCGTCCCTCTGCACCTTCGCAAGCCTGAAGGACGCCTGGTACGCCGGATTCTGGCTCTGGGCTTCTCTCCCTTCCTGATCCTGGCCTCGGACAGCGTCATCATCATTGCGCTGAACGCGGTTCTGCAGTACCACGGCGGGCCGGGCTACGGAGATACGCTCATCACCTGCGCCACCATCGTGCAGAGCTACATGATGCTGATCACCTCTCCCATGCTGGGCATCACCGGCGGTTCTCAGCCCTTGATCAGCTTCAACTACGGTGCCAACCTGGCTGTCCGGATCCGGAAGATCATCTTCTGCGTGCTGATGCTGTGCATCGGCTTCACCACCTTCATGTTCATCGTCTCCCGTTTCCTTCCCGCATCCTTTGCCAGGATCTTCACGGACAACCCGGAGTACATCGAACTGTCCGTATGGGGCATACGGGCTTTTACCATGATGATCATTCCCCTGAGCCTGCAGTACACCTTTGTGGACTGCCTGACTGCCCTTGGGCTGACCAGGCTTTCCCTGTTTCTCTCCCTGTTCCGCAAAAGTACCTATTTTGCTGCCACCTGTCTGCTGCCCCTGTTCTTCACAGCCGCCAGCGCCTTCTACGCGGAGCCTGTGGCGGACGGCATTGCGGCAGTCATGTCCACCACCGCGTTCCTGATCGTGTATCGGAAATATCTGCGCGGCGAGGGAAGGCTTGCCCAGATCGGGATGTAGCTCTGTAACGAAAAAGACGCCCCCAGACGGCTCACTGTCCGAACAGTTTACTGCCTGAAGGTGCGTCTTTTTTCGTTTCTGTTATTTTGCAAAAAACATTTCCTCAATATAAGTCTCCTGGAAAAAAGCGTCGGTGGCAAGCTCCATCACCTGCGCTTTTTGGGCAATGTCCCTCACCTGCCTCACCCCATCCTCATCCAGAAGAATGCAGACCGCACCGGCCAGGGCCGCGTTCCTGCATACGGTGATCCGTTCTGTGCTGATCCTGGGGAGCAGACCTACCGCCACCGCATTTCCCAGCTCCAGATAGCTTCCGAAGCCGCCTGCCACCAGCAGCTCATCCACGTCCTCCTCTGTGAGACCGGCCTGGTGAAGCATGGTTTTCATTCCGGCACATATGGCGCTCTTGGCAAGCTGCACCATACGAATATCCTGCTGGGTCAGCCTGACGGGATCAGCGATCACAGCCTCTTCCTCCTCCAGATAGCCGGTCTCGTCCAAACGGCCGCTTTGAAGCAGGCAGGCCACCGCATCCACCACACCGCTTCCGCAGATTCCCTCCGGGGCAGCCTGTCCGATGATCTCGGCTTCCAGCTTTCCTTCCGTCTCCGACAGCCGCACATGGGCCACCGCACCCGTCCGGCCTGCCATTCCCATGCTCAGCCCGGTTCCCTCAAAAGCCGGCCCTGCCGCCGTGGAGCAGCAGCACAGGCCCCCGTCCTTCCACAGAGCCACCTCTCCATTGGTGCCAATATCCACAAGAAGCCTGGTCTTATCCTCGCTGCACAGCCCTGTGGAAAGAATCGCGGTAGCCGTATCCGCTCCCACAAAGGAACCGATGCAGGGGGGCAGATACACTCTGGCAGATCCGCAGGGCAGATCCAGCTCCCGCCCCGCAAGCCACGTATCCCCCAGCCAGTCCGCCTGGAAAGGAGCATGGGACAGGCAGTCGGGGCTGCGCTTCGTAAGCAGATAGAGCATGGCGGTATTCCCTGTGATTACCACCGTATCCACCTGGGCCGCATCCCGTCCGGCCTCCTGCGCCATGCGGCTGATCAGCTCCCCGATCCCGCTCCGCACTGCCGCGGCCAGACCTTCGCCCTCTCCGTCAAGGCTTTTTTCAATCCTGGAGATCACGTCCGCCCCGAAGCGCAGCTGAGGATTCTCCATCCCTGCCTGGGCGGCCAGGCCTTTTTCTTCATACAGACAGGCGGCCATGGTGGTGGTTCCAATATCCACCGCCGCTCCCAGGCGTTCAAAAAGCGGCTTTCTGTGCTTTCCGTCCTCCGGCAGAACCACCTGAGTCTCCTGCAGGATCACCGCTTCTCCTTTTCCGGGCAGCCGGACCCGGCAGTCTCCCTCCACCTTTGCCCGGCAGGCCAGCCTGATTCCATCCTGAATCTCCTGCTGTGTCAAAAGCTCCCGCTCTCCCGGCTCCATAACAGAGAGCGCGCCTTCTGCCTTCACCTTACACTTTCCGCACCGCCCGCCTCCGCCGCATGGCAGCGCAAACTCCGGCGCCGTCTGCTGCAGCGCGCGGCTCAGAACCGTCCCCGGCTCTATCTCACAGGCCCTCCCATCCATCCATACCTTTGCCATTTTTACCTCCATGTCCAAATGTTCCCTGCCCTGCCTCCCCCTCCGCCGCAGCAGCGTTTTCCCTTCTCCATAAGGTCTGCCCAAAAGCTCCTACCGGGCATAATATTCCTGTACCGCCTCAAAAAACGCATCGATATTTTCCCATCTGGACATAGGCGGAATATCGCACCCTGAGGAAATCACAAAGTTGGGATGTTTACAACATTCTTCCATAATCCGAAGCGTCTCCTCACGGATGCTCTCCGGCGTGCCATGGCGGAACTGTCCCGCAGGATCCACATTTCCCATGGCAACCGTATCCTCCGGGATGTGCTCCAGCATCTCAGCCATGCTGATGGAATTGCCGAAATGGTATGCCGCCGCCCCGGTGCTTAAGATGGAATCGATCATCTGGATCGTGTTGTCCCCGCAGTTGTGATAGATCACGATGAAATCGTCGGTCTGCAGCGCATCCACGATTCTTTTCACATAGGGAGCGGAAAATTCCTCCGCCATGGAGGGAGAGAGCAGGCCGGCCAGAGGCTCCGCCATCACAATTCCGTTTGCCCCGGCTTCTTTATAAGCGCGGCCGTAGCTGATCAAAAACTCCGTTACCTTGTCCAGAAGGGCTTCCACCATCTCCGGCTCATCGTAGCAGTAGAACATGATCTCCGTCACGTCCAGAAGCCTCCCCGCCAGGGAATAGGGGCCGATAATCCCGGCCAGCACAGGCCTGTCCGTAATCAGGCCGGCAGCCTGGCGGATAGCGTCTATATAGATCCCGGTGCGGGCCGTTCCCACGCTGGGAATCTCAAGCGCTTCGATCTCCTCCATGGAGGAAGCGATGCTTCCCTTCACGGTAGGCACCTCATCGTCGCTCACCACGATCTGGGAGCCAAAGCATTCCGCCTCCACGGACAGATCCATCAGGCTTACGGAAGCCGCCGCAGGCGTCCGCTCCGCCACCAGCTTCATTCCCTCCGCCTGTCTGGCGCTGTCGGAAATCAGCTCCTTCACGCTGATATTCATTAACTGCACAGCCGGAAAGGAAAGGACGGGCATTGCCTTCTTCACAGGCTCGTCGCGAAGCTGTTCCAGCCATTTTCTCATATCTCTTTTCATCGTTTCCTCCTTACCGGAGCTTTTTTGCCCCGATGCGTCCCCGGCTTTCCGATTATCTGTAAAAACGCTTCCTGCTTTTTCTATTATCTGAAAAAGACTGCGCCAAAATAGGTTACCGTATCCTGGCCGTTGATATACTTCATCCCGGCCTGCCCGGCAAGCAGGGACACGTTGATCCCATACGTCTCCAGGGAGGCCAGCGCCTGATCCGGATGGCGGCAGGGCTCTCCGGTCACCTTGCCGCAGCGCTCGCACAGGCGGCAGCCGCCTGCGCCCAGATGAAGGGTATCGGTGATGCCCAGTTCTTCTGTCAGCGCCCTCACCCTCTGCACCAGCTCATTCTGACGCTGTCCGGCCTCCATCATTCCCTCGAAGTCGTAGCTGTCCTCCAGCCCGCCCACCGTCTGGTAAACCAGGGCCTTCTGATAGGTGGGGATCACCGCCATCATTTCTTCAATACCGCCCACATCCGGGGGGCACATATAGCTGCGCCCGTAATTCCCGCAGGCGTTCATCTCACACATTTTGCGGAAGGAGGCGTCCGTAACCACCTGGGCCGCCTCCACATATTCCGCCCGGAACGCTCCCAGGGCCAGTACCTGCTCCCGCAGGCTTTTCAGCGTTTCTTCGCTCTGCATCCTTCTTCTCCCGCCCTGTCTTACGCGATTGACCGGCAGATCTCCACAGCCGCATCCGCTGCGCTGGCCGCATCCGCCGTGTATCTGTCAGCTCCGATCCTGTCACAGAAGCTCTGGGTGACGGGCGCGCCGCCGATCATCACCTTCACCTTGTCGTGGATGCCGGCCTTCTCCACTTCCTTCACCACTTCTTCCATCACGGGCATGGTGGTGGTAAGCAGAGCGGAGCAGCAGATGATCTGACAGCCCTCCTTCACAGCGGTCTCCACATACTTCTCAGGGCTCACATCCGTTCCCAGGTCGATCACCTCAAGGCCCTTGCCCTCCATCATCATTTTCACCAGATTCTTACCGATGTCATGAAGATCGCCCTTCACGGTTCCGATACACACCTTTCCTGCGGCGGTGGCTCCCTCCTCGGCCAGAAGGGGCTTCAGCACGTTTGCTCCCATGTTCATGGCTCTTGCGGCCACCAGAACCTCAGGAACGAATACCTGATTGTTCTTGAACTTCTCTCCAATGATGTCCATGCCGGACAGAAGGCCCTGCTCCAGGATTTCCTTCGCAGGAATTCCTTCCTCCACTGCCTTAGTCACCAGCTCCTTCACGATCTTTGCTTTTCCCTTCTGAAGGTTTTCAGAAATTTCGTTTAAGATTGCCATGATCAAATCCCCTTTCCATACCTTGGTTTTCTGAGAGGCCCGGGCCTGCCGCCGGAGCCCTTTTCTCTGATTCTGGCCTGATTATAGCATCCCTGTTTCCTCCTTCCTAGTACTAATTCGTTCGTTTTGGTAATTTTCCGTGCGGATTTTGGACAGTATTTTGTTGCTGTTCACCGGCAGGCCAGTAAACAGCGACCATATTTTTCTATAAATACGCTATTCCCTTGACACCCTCCCCCATTCTTTTCATAATAACAATATCCTTGTTTCTGCTTCTTAGAGCATGTTTAAAAGTTCATTCCCGCCAGCTGCACGCTCCACTTTGTGGGACGCATATCTGGCAGAAAGCAATTTTCAAACATACTCTGCCTCACAGGGGAACAGTCACATATCCTTTACACAGAAGGGAGCTCCATGAACGAGTACAGTTTTGATCTGAATCTGGCCAGGGAATGTTCCCGCGCCTTCAGCGCATCCACGGGATTAGGCTGCACCGTCTCGGACAAGCAGGGAAATCTGATCTGCGAGCACGGCTTCGGCTGCGCCAGCTGCGATTTGTGCCAGGCGGCCCGGCTTCCCAAGGAAAACTGCAGCCAGGCGCACATTTACGGTATGACGGAATCCGAGCGTTTCGGCGGAAAATACATCTATTTCTGTCCCCTGGGGCTCACCTGCTTCGTCTCTCCCATCATCGGCGAGGCAGGGAGCACGGCCAAGATAACAGTGGGGCCTTTTATTATGGTGGAGCTGGAGGATTTCATCGACTGTGAGCTGGACGGGCGGCTGCATCCCGATGCTGAATCCCGCAGGGCGCTGATCCAGTGCATGAAGCGGATCCCCTATATCCCTCCCCAGAAGGTTCAGGAGCTTTCCGTCCTTCTTTTTATGGCAGTCGGTTTTCTCAACAATGTGGCTGCGGAGAGCCGCATGCGGCAGGATGAGGAGTCCGGTCTGCTTCAGGGACAGATCAACGCCTATATATCCAGGCTTAAGCTGGAAAGCGCGGTCTCCGGCTACCCCATGCAGAAGGAGCGCGATCTTCTCCTTGCCATCTCCCACTGTGACCGGGAAAAAGCCCGTCTGTATACCCAGGAGCTTCTGGCCTCCGCCTTCGCCTCCAGCGGAGGGAGTCTGGACTGGATACGCTCCCGTGCGGCGGAGCTGATCGTGCTGATCTCCCGCACCGCTATGGACTGCGGGGCAGACGAGGGTGAAATGCTCACGCTGAACCAGAAGCTTCTCAAAAACGTCTCCTCCCTTCAGGATTTTTCCGCCCTCAGCGCCTGGTTCTACCGCAGCATCGACAAATATATGGACGCCATGTTCGCCTTCCCCAAGGCACGGCACGCCAGCTCTATCCAGTCCTGCATCCAGTACATCCGGCAGCATTATACCTCCCGCCTCACCCTGGAGGACACGGCCCGGGCCGTCGGCCTGTCCCCGGACTATCTAAGCCGTATTTTCAAGCAGGAGACGGGCGTCACCTTCACCCATTATCTGAATGATCTGCGGATCCGCAAGGCCAGGGATCTGATCCGCCATTCCGGCCTGCGCCTCACGGATATCTGCCAGATGGTGGGATTCGATGACCAGAGTTACTTTACCAAGGTATTCCGCCGCTTTGCGGGTATGTCACCCAATGAATACCGCAGGAAGATTCAGGCCGCCGGAAAATTTTCCTATAATCAGGACGATTCCTCCATCCACACCCTGCCGCCGGGAGACTGTGGAAGCTCTGATGAATTACCCTTATCCCGACTATGCCCACGGTGACAACGGCCATCAGAAGGAGCAGGCGGAACGGATCAAAGCCGCTGACAGGATCGCGGTGGGAAATATGCAGTGTACCCTCTGGGAAACTGCCTGGTATCTGCGCAGCATGGAGGAGCTGTTCTGCGATATGATGATGGAAGATGAAAAAGCCGATTACCTTTTCGATAAGGTTCTGGAAATCTCCAAAATCCGGGCGCTTTCCTACGTAAATGCAGGTGTCGATGTCCTCTTTTTCGGGGATGATATTGGAATGCAGCACACCATTATGATGAGCGAGGAGCTCTACTGCCAGTGGATCAAGCCCAGGCTGGCCGATCTGATTTGCACAGTAAAGGCTGTGAACCCGGATGTGATCATTTTCTACCACTCCTGCGGTTTTGTGGAGCCCTTCATCCCTCACCTGATCGAGGCCGGGGTGGATGTGCTCAACCCCATCCAGAGCGAATGTATGGATTTCAAGGAGATCTGCCGCAAATACGGCAGCAGAATCCCTTCCACGGCACCATCGGCACTCAGACCACCATGCCCTTCGCTACCCCGGAGGAGGTAAAGCGCACCGTATTTGAAAATCTGGACGCCGCCGGTCCTGAAGGCGGGCTGTTTGTGGCCCCCACCCACCTGCTGGAGCCGGAGGTTCCCATTGCCAATATCCTCGCCTATGTGGAGGCATGCAGGGAGTATCGTCCCCGCAGATGGCGGGAATGAATTTTCAAACACGCTCCAGCCCGGCAGAGAACAGGTTCACTGCACGAAGAATGGATTCATTTTGCCAAAAGGCTCCCGCCGCGCTGGCAGGAGCCTTTTGGTATATCATTTCTTTATGATCAGAACTTATGCAAAGCATTGCCCGGGCTTATACCAGCTCCAGAACAACCTCCATTGCACCGTCGCCCTTTCTCTGGCCGATCTTGATGATACGGGTGTAGCCGCCCTTACGGTCAACGTACTTGGGAGCGATCTCGTCAAAGATCTTGGCAGGCATATCCACAGCCTTGGTGCCTTTCTTGCGGCCTGCAGCAGTGGCGGGAACCTCGGTTACAGGATAGAGAACCTTCAGCATCTGTCTTCTTGCATGCAGCCTGCTGGGCATATCCTTCTTGATTTCCTTCTCCACTTCGTCATAAACGGTAACCTTCTTGCCGTCTACAACCTCTTTCACTCTCTTACCGTCCTTATCTTTTCTGGCAACCTTTGCGGTAACCTTAACGGTCTCAAAGTTGTCCTTCTCCTTCACGCCCAGGGCAATGATACCCTCAACGATCTTGCGGACTTCCTTTGCTCTCGCTTCTGTGGTCACGATCTTTCCATGATACAGCAGATTGGTCACCTGGCTTCTCAGCAGGGCCTTTCTCTGGCTGGAGGTTCTACCTAACTTTCTGTACTTTGCCATTTTAACTTCTCTCTTTCCTAACGGTGCATCCGGCCACGCTCTTTGGACTTACTTACCGAATGAATGATCAGTTGCTTACAGTCCCCGCGCTCGTCGGGCTTACCGGAGACTGCATATGTGCTTTTCGCCTTATACGTTCACCTCATCGCTGGGGTTGAGCGCCAGGCCAAGCTCCTTCAGCTTCGCAAGCACCTCCTCCAGGGATTTGCGGCCCAGATTACGAACCTTCATCATATCCTCGGAGGTCTTGTTGGTCAGTTCTTCTACAGTATTGATACCAGCGCGCTTCAGACAGTTGTAGGAACGAACAGACAGCTCAAGCTCGTCGATGCTCATTTCCAGAACCTTTTCCTTCTCGTCGTCCTCCTTCTCCACCATAACCTCTGCGGTTCTGGCGTTCTCGGACAGGTCGATGAACAGGCTTAAGTGCTCGCTGAGTACCTTTGCGGCGAGGCTGACAGCCTCATCGGGAGCCAGTGTACCATTGGTGTACACATCCAGAGTCAGCTTGTCATAGTCGGTTACCTGGCCCACACGAGTATTGTTTACGGTCATGTTCACTCTCTCAACGGGAGTGTAAATGGAATCGATGGCAATTACGCCGATGGGCAGATCTTCGCTTTTGTTCTTTTCAGCGCTGACATAACCGCGGCCCTTTGTGATGGTAAGCTCCATGTACAGTTTGCTTTCCTTGCCGCCGCTTAATGTAGCGATTACCAGGTCGGGATTCATGATCTCAATATCCTGGTCTGCCTGAATATCTGAAGCTCTTACAACGCCTTCGCCTTCAAATTCAATATAAGCGGTCTTGGGCTCGTTGGTCTCGCTGTTGTTCTTGATCGCCAGGTTCTTGATGTTCATGATGATCTCAGTCACATCTTCCTTTACACCCGGGATCGAGCTGAACTCATGCAGTACCCCCTCGATCTTCACCTGGCTCACAGCGGCGCCGGGGAGAGAGGAGAGCATGATCCTTCTCAGAGAGTTGCCAAGCGTAATGCCATAACCTCTTTCCAGAGGCTCTACAACGAATTTGCCGTATTTCTTGTCCTCAGAGATCTCAGCAACCTCAATATTGGGTCTTTCAAAATCAAACACTGCAAATACCCTCCTTTACGAACAAAAAGTTTCTTAGCTGAAACATTCACGCCAGTTGCAGGAAATTATTTGGAGTACAGCTCGACGATAAGCATCTCGTCCACGGGTACGTCAATCATTTCTCTGGTGGGAAGCTCTTTGATCGTTCCTTTGAAGTTCTCCTGGTCTGCATCGATCCACTCAGGAATCAGTCTGCCGCCGGTCACTTCGAGGATATCCTTGTATCTCTGCATTCCTTTTGCCTTCTCGGTCAGCTCGATCACATCGCCTGCCTTGATCAGGTAGGAAGGAATGTTCACCTTCTTGCCGTTTACCAGAACGTGCTTGTGTCCAACCACCTGTCTGGCCTCTTTTCTGGTTCTGGCAAGGCCAAGTCTGAACACTACGTTGTCCAGTCTGCTCTCCAGAAGGATCATCAGGTTTTCACCGGTCATGCCCTTCATTCTGTCAGCCTTTCTGTAGTAGTTTCTGAAGGGCTTCTCCAGAACGCCGTAGATGAATTTGGCTTTCTGCTTCTCACGAAGCTGCAGGCCGTACTCACTTACCTTCTTGCCGGCTCTTGCATTGGTTCTGTTGGACTTCTTATCATATCCAAGATACATGGGCTCAAGACCGAGGGCTCTGCATCTCTTTAAAACGGGGGTTCTGTTAATTGCCATGATAGGCTCCTTTCCTTAAAAAAGAGGCGTGAAGATACTGACGCATCCACGGAGATGCTGCGCTTCTCCTATGCCGGCACACTTTCTGTCTGGTGCAGGACGCCTCTGAAATATTGTTTACAGTACGCAGCCTCATTCGGGAGGCGTACTTTCTTCCAACGTTTTTTGTCTGCCGGAAAAGCTCCGGCCATCCGGAATCCGAAGGTTAACGCATTCTGCGCAACTGTCTCCGCATTCTGTCCGGAAGGTGCAGCAACGATTAAACTCTGCGGCGCTTGGGAGGACGGCAGCCGTTGTGAGGAACGGGGGTAACGTCCTTAATGCTGGTTACATCCAGTCCGCATGCAGAGAGTGCACGGATTGCAGCTTCACGTCCTGAACCAGGGCCTTTTACAAATACGTCAACGCTCTTCAGTCCGTGAGGCAGAGCGGCCTTTGCAGCCGTCTCTGCAGCCATCTGTGCTGCATAGGGAGTAGATTTCCTTGAACCTCTAAAGCCCAGACCACCGGCACTTGCCCAGCTGATAGCATTTCCTTCAGTATCTGTCAGGGTAACAATAGTGTTATTGAAAGAAGACTGAATGTGTGCCTGTCCGCGTTCAACGTTTTTTCTGACACGTTTCTTTGTTACTTTTTTCGCAACTTTCTTAGCCATTTAAACTAACCTACTTTCCTTGATAAAATGAAGTTGTTTCTTCCTGTTAATGATGTTATTAAAATAACATGAATAACATTATTTCTTCTTGTTGGCAACAGTTCTCTTGGGGCCTTTTCTGGTTCTTGCGTTGTTCTTGGTGTTCTGTCCGCGAACCGGAAGTCCCTTCCTGTGACGGATTCCTCTGTAGCAGCCGATCTCCTGAAGTCTCTTGATGTTCAGAGCGATCTCTCTTCTCAAATCACCTTCTACGGTCATCGTCTCGTCGATCACTGCGCTGAGCCTCTTAACCTCGTCGTCGGTCAGCTCCCTTACACGGGTGTCAGGGTTTACGTTTGCCTTTTCGCAAATCTTGGTTGCGCTCGGTCTGCCGATACCATAGATGTATGTCAGTCCGATCTCAATCCTTTTTTCTCTAGGTAAGTCAATACCTGCAATACGAGCCATTTACGTTTCCTCCGTTTTTCGCTTTTCATCCGCCTTTGAGGGCATCTGGTCTTTTACAAAAATACCCTTACGCGCAATGAGCACAGGCAGACCACACCCCGGCGTTTCCACGCCTCCTGGTGTATCACACACTGTGCATACCTGGAATGCCTTCCGCATTCACAATAGTTACTAATTGACTGGGAAAACCGGCATTTTTCATCCGTTCTTCCAGCCGGACACTCATCCGGCCTTTCCGATACTCCGGCATTTTCGCAGACAGGAGCAGATACGTCCGCCCTGTCCCCTCTGGGGAAGCTGTGAAAACGCTGAGAACCCTCCGGTTCTAATTTTCGGTATCAAAAAGTAATCTCCCGTAAATCAGGCCGTCCTTCTGTCAGGACAGGCCCTGCCCCAAAGGAGCCGTCTTACGTTCAATTATCTACAGGCACCGTTGACTTCAACGGCACCGTTGCCGCCTGAATGAAACGACAGTGGATTAACCCTGTCTCTGTTTGTGCTTGGGATTCTCGCAGATGATTCTGATAGCTCCCTTTCTCTTGATGACTTTGCACTTTTCGCAAATCGGTTTTACTGATGATCTAACCTTCATGTTAAACCTCCTTTCAAAAAAGACCATTTTAGATTATAGCATGAGCCTGTACGGGATGCAAGCTTTTTTTGCGGGAAAATGGGGGGATTGGATGGAGGTTGTGAGGCCTCCCGGGGGTGCGGGCGCGGTCCGCGGCAGGTTCTCTGCGGGGCACGCTCCCGCTCGTCAAAAACGCAGCGAAAGCGTGCCCTGCATAGAACCTGGCACAGGCCGCCGCCGGAGGGGAAGGCCGCTCACAGCCCCCTCGGGAATCCAAATCCCTTACTTATCCCTCCAGATAATACGCCCCTTGGAGAGGTCGTAGGGGGAGAGCTCCATGGTCACCTTGTCTCCGGGCAGAATACGGATGAAGTTCTGTCTCAGCTTGCCGCTGATATGGGCCAGAACCCTGTGGCCGTTCTCCAGCTCCACCTGGAACATGGTGTTGGGCAGTTTCTCTACAACGATTCCTTCGATTTCAATTACATCTGCTTTTGACATGTTCTGCTTCCTTTCTATATTAATAATGGATCACGCCTGCTCATACGTTTTGACTGTGAGGCCGCCTGGCCATGCCTTGCGCCCAGGTCACTTCCGGAGGATTATTTCACGGAATGCTCCACTGCTTCTCTGACCAGGTTGTTGCCGTGTGCAGGGTTTTGGAGAAGCTTCTCCAGCTCCTCCGGTGTGAAGGCCTGGCCTGCAGGCTGTATGTGCCTTCTGTTCTTTCTTTTTGGTTTTTCCAGGCTGCGTGTGCGGCCATCGGCCAGCCACAGCGCGTCTCCTTCCTCTTTTACGACGACGTAAAGCTTTCCCTTATCGTGCCCCGCTTTGGAGAACGCCAGTTTTCCTGTCATGAATACCGTCCTTTCAACAGAGTGTGAGGATCTCAGGTTCTCCCTCTGTAATCAGAATCGTGTTCTCATAGTGGGCTGAGAGGGAGTGGTCTGCGGTTGTCACCGTCCAGCCATCGTCCTGCCAATCCACCCGCCAGCCTCCTGCGTTGATCATGGGCTCCACCGCCAGCGTCATACCGGCCTGCAGTCTCAGTCCTCTGCGTCTCTGGCGGAAGTTGGGAATCTGGGGATCCTCGTGGAGATGGGTTCCGATCCCATGGCCCACCAGATCACGGACAATGCCGTATCCAAAGCCGCTCACATAATCGTCAATGGCCGCAGAGATCTGGTGGAGGTGGTTTCCTTCCCTGGCTGCCTGTATCCCCACAAAGAAGCTCTGCTTCGTCACTTCAATCAGTTTCCTCGCTTCCCCGCTGATCTGTCCCACCGCGTGGGTCCTGGCCGCGTCGGAGTGGTAGCCCTTATAGATCAGCCCCGCATCCAGGCTGACGATGTCGCCCTCCTTCAGGATGTGATCCGCGCGCGGGATCCCGTGCACAACCTCATCATTCACAGACACGCAAATGGATGCCGGATACCCGTTATAATTCAGAAAGTTGGGTGTACAGCCGTAGCTGCGTATCAGCTTTTCGCCCAGCATATCGATGTCCTGCGTGGAGATGCCGGGACGGATAAAAGCGCCAAGCTGTTCATGTACATCCGCCAGTATCTTTCCGGCCTCCCGCATCAGTTCTATTTCTCTCGCAGATTTAATAGTTACTGCCATCAGAATACCCCCTGAGGATTAACCAAGGATCGCAACGATGGCCTCGAATACTTCTTCCATGGGAAGAGTTCCGTCCACACTTCTGAGCACGCCCTTTGCCTGATAGTAGTCGATCAGAGGCTGTGTCTGGTCATGATACACCTTCAGGCGGTTCTTTACGGTCTCAGGCTGATCGTCGTCCCGAAGCACCAGTTCACTTCCGCAGGTATCGCAGATCCCTTCCTTCCTGGGCGGGATGCTCACGATATGATAGGTGGCGCCGCAGTTTAAGCAGGCTCTTCTGCCTGACATTCTGTTGATGATGTTCTCATCCGGCACGTCCACGTTCACCGCATAGTCTACCTTCTCGCCCAGCTTGGTAAGCTCTGCGTCCAGAACCTCTGCCTGGGGAATCGTTCTGGGGAAACCATCCAGCACATAGCCGTCTTTGCAGTCGTCCTGAGCCACTCTGTCCAGAAGCAGTCTTACGGTCAGCTCATCGGGAACCAGCAGTCCCTGATCCATATAGCTCTTTGCCTCTTTTCCAAGCTCGGTGCCGTTCTTGATATTTGCCCTGAAAATATCTCCTGTGGAAATGTGGGGAACCCCGTACTTCTCGGCAATTCTTTTTGCCTGCGTTCCTTTTCCTGCTCCGGGAGCGCCTAACATAATGATTTTCATTCTCACTCACACCTTTCTTTTCCGTACTTAGCACTTTGGGACAAAACTTTCGTTCTGTCCCAATGTCGATAGTCTATAAGCTTTTTATCAATCGTTCAGGAATCCCTTGTAATTGCGCACAAGCATCTGGGACTCGATCTGTTTGATCGTCTCCAGAACCACGCTGACAATAATGATCAGGCTGGTTCCTCCAAAAGATACACTCGCATTAAATACTCCATTAAAAAAGAACGGAAGTACACATACGATAGTAAGCCCGCAGGCTCCAATAAAGACAATATAGTTCAGGATCCTGTTCAGATAATCACTGGTGGGCTTGCCGGGCCTGATGCCTGGAATAAAGCCGCCCTGCTTCTTTATATTGTTCGCAATCTCAAGCGGATTGAAGGTGATCGAAGTATAGAAATAGGCAAAAAAGATCACCAGTACAATATAGATTACAAGTCCGATGGAATACACCGGAGCGCTGGGCTTGCACCATTCGTTAGAATTCAGCATTCTCAGTACATGACCCCAGAAGCCCGTTCCCTGGTAGCCTGCCAGCTGGGCAATAATTACGGGGAACTGCATGATAGAGGAAGCAAAGATCACCGGGATCACTCCTGCGGTGTTTACCTTCAATGGAATGTTGGAGGACTGGCCGCCAACCATCCTGCGTCCCTGCATCTTCTTGGCGTACTGAACCGGAATCTTTCTGGTGGCATCGTTGAGAATGATGACCAGAACCACCATTGCAATAATAATGGCCAGGATAACCACTATCGCCACAACCGCAGCTGCAATGGGCTTGCCCTTCACAAACTGGTTGAACAGGCTGGACATATCCTGGGGCACCCTGGAGATAATATTAATCACCAGGACGATGGAGATTCCATTTCCAACGCCGTTTTCTGTGATCCTCTCTCCCACCCACATCAGGAAAGCGCTTCCTGCGGTCAGGGCAAAGATAACAGTGATTACATTCAGGGCATTGTACTCCTCCAGCAGGCCGCTTCTGCCAAATCCGATGGCCATCGCGGAGGACTGGATCAGAGCCAGAGCAACCGTCACATACCTTGTGATTGCGGTCAGCTTCTTACGTCCCTCCTCCCCATCCTTCTGCATATCCTCCAGCTTCGGTATGGCAATGGTTAGAAGCTGAATGATAATGGAGGATGTGATATAGGGTGTAATGTTCAGGGCAAACAGGGACATGTTCTCAAAGGAACCCCCTGTGAATGCGTCGAAGAAATTGAATGCGTCACCGGTCATGCTGGCGAACCAGTTGGCAAAATAGTTCCTGTCAACACCGGGCACAGGAAGCTGTGACCCGAGACGGATCACAACCAGCATACCCAATGTATACAGGATCTTCTTGCGCAGCTCCTTCATCTTGAACGCATTTTTAAGTGTTGTAAGCATTACATCACCTCTGCTGTTCCACCAAGTGCCTCGATCTTTTCTTTTGCGGATGCGCTGAATGCGTCAGCCTTCACGTCGAGCTTTTTGGTAAGTTCTCCATTTCCGAGGATCTTAACCCCATCTTTCGGATTCTTGACAATGCCCTTCTCGAGCAGAGTCTCTACAGTAACGGTGGTTCCGTTCTCAAATACCTCAAGCGCGCTTACGTTGATACCCACGATCTCCTTGGAGTTTCTGTTGGTGAAGCCTCTCTTGGGGATACGTCTGTATAAAGGCATCTGTCCGCCTTCAAAACCGGTTCTGGGAGCTCCGGAACGAGCTTTCTGACCCTTATGTCCCTTACCAGCGGTCTTTCCGTTGCCTGAACCATGTCCACGGCCTCTTCTGAAGTTATCGCTGTGCTTGGAACCAGCCGCAGGCTGTAAATTTGATAATTCCATTCCTGACACCTCCTATTTTTATGCTTCTTCTACTTTGAGCATGTAGCCGACCTGCTGGATCATGCCTCTTGTGGAAGCGTTGTCGGGCAGCTCTACTGTTTTGTGCATTTTGGTAAGTCCCATAGCCTTAACGGTAGCCCTGTGCTTAGGAACTGCACCAATAGGGGATTTCACCAATGTGATTTTTAACATTTTTTCTGCCATGATTTCTCTCCTTATTCCTTAAGCCATAACCTCGTCAACAGATTTTCCGCGGTTGGCCGCTACTTCTTCAGGAGTCTTTAACTGGCTTAAGCCTTCGATGGTAGCAAGCACAACGTTCTGCTTGTTGTTGGAGCCAAGAGATTTGGTACGGATATTCTTGATTCCGGCCAGCTCGCAGACAATACGAACAGGGCCGCCTGCGATGATACCTGTACCGTCGGGAGCCTTCTTGAGAAGAACGGTAGAAGAACCGAACTTTCCAAGGAACTCATGGGTGATACTGTTGTTCTCATCCATGGGAACGCAGATCAGATTCTTGGCAGCATCCTCTTTTCCCTTGCGGATCGCCTCCGGAATCTCAGCAGCCTTGCCCAGACCAACGCCAACGTGGCCGGCTCCATCACCTACTACCACCAGAGCTGTGAAGCGCATGTTACGTCCGCCCTTTACAACCTTGGTTACACGCTTGATGGAAACCACTTTTTCATTGAGTTCCAGATTGGTTGTGTCAATGATTGTATGTCTCATGTACGACGTATTCTCCCTTCCTAGAATTCCAGGCCAGCTTCTCTGGCCGCCTCAGCTAATGCTGCAATCTTACCCTGGTATATGAAGCCGCCTCTGTCAAAGACAACAGTGCTGATTCCTTTTTCCAGAGCTCTCTTGGCGATAACGGTTCCCAGATATGCTGCCGCATCAACGTCATTGGTCTTCTCAAGCTCAGCCTTCACCGCCTTCTCAACGGTGGAAGCAGCTACCAAGGTATTTCCAACTGTGTCGTCGATAATTTGAGCATACATATGATTATTGCTGCGGAACACGGCAAGACGAGGCCTTTCCGGGGTGCCGCTGAAACGGTTACGCAGTCTTCTATGCTTGTTCATACGAACTTCTTGTCTTGATTTCTTACTAACCATTTTCACACTCTCCTTATCTGTTATTTCTTACCAGTCTTACCAACTTTACGTCTGATCGTCTCATCAGCATATTTGATACCCTTGCCCTTATAAGGCTCCGGTCTTCTCTTATCTCTGATTTCAGCTGCGTATTGGCCAACTCTTTCTTTATCGATACCCTTGATGATGATCACATTCTGTCCTTCCAGCACGGACTCGATGCCTTCGGGATCCTCCATCTCAACGGGGTGGGAATAACCTAAGGATAAGGTTAATTTCTTACCGGATTTTGCTGCCTTGTAACCTACGCCGTTTACTTCCAGCTTCTTCTGATAGCCTTCGGTAACACCAACAACCATGTTGTTGATCAGCGTTCTGGTCAGACCATGCAGAGATTTCATCTTCTTCAGGTCATTCGGTCTGGAAACCAGGATTTCGTTTCCCTCCATCTTGATCTCCATCTCTGCGGGGAGAACTCTCTCAAGAGTACCCTTAGGACCTTTTACAGTCACTTTATTATTTTCTGCAATTTCTACAGTTACGCCCGCGGGAATTGCGATTGGCATTCTTCCTATACGTGACATGCCCGTACCTCCTATTTACTCATATACAGCCCGTTTCCGGAACCGTTATTACCATACGAAAGCAAGAACTTCGCCGCCTACCTGCAGCTCTCTGGCCTTCTTGTCAGTTACTACGCCACAGTTGGTGGAAATGATAGCGATTCCAAGTCCGCCCAGAACCCTGGGAAGATCCTCTTTGTTTGCGTATACACGCAGACCCGGCTTGGAGATTCTCTTAAGGCCGGTGATGATCTTGTGGTTCTTATCCTCGCCATACTTCAGAGTGATGTGAATGGTCTTGTATGCGCCGTCATCCAGAATGTCATACTTCTTAATATAACCTTCTTCCAGAAGGATCTGTGCGATAGCCAGCTTCATCTTGGAAGAGGGTACATCTACTGTATCATGTTTTGCAGTGTTCGCATTACGGATTCTTGTAAGCATATCTGCAATCGGATCGCTCATTGTCATTAGAATTTGCCTCCTTGTCTAATAATCACCGGTCAGCGTCTTACCAGCTGGCCTTCTTAACGCCGGGAATCTGTCCCTTATATGCAAGTTCACGGAAGCAGATTCTGCAGATTCCGTATTTTCTCAACACCGAATGTGGACGACCACAGATCTTGCAGCGGGTATATTCTCTGGTAGAGAATTTGGGTTTGCGCTGCTGTTTAATCTTCATTGCTGTCTTAGCCATGAATGAACCTCCTTATTTCTCAAAAGGCATGTTGAACAGTCTCAGTAATTCACGTGCCTCTTCGTCAGTCTTTGCAGTAGTAACGATGATAACGTCCATACCTCTTACTTTGTCCACCTTATCGTACTCGATCTCGGGGAAAATAAGCTGTTCCTTGATGCCCAGAGCGTAGTTTCCTCTGCCGTCAAAGGAATCGGGATTCACGCCTCTGAAGTCACGCACACGGGGCAGGGCCAGATTAACCAGGCGGTCAAGGAAATCATACATCTTGTCGCCGCGCAGGGTGGTCTTGCAGCCGATGGCCATACCCTCTCTGATCTTGAAGTTAGCTACGGAGTTCTTCGCCCTGGTGAGAACCACGTGCTGTCCTGCGATGATCTCCAGATCCTTTACGGCGGATTCCAGAGCCTTCGCATTGTCCTTAGCCTCGCCTACGCCCATGTTGATGACGATCTTATCCAGCTTCGGAACTTCCATTACATTTTTATAACCGAACTTCTTGGTCATTGCTTCCACAATCTGTTCGTTGTACAACTCTTTCAGTCTGTTCACGTTTACGGCCTCCTTCCTATGAATTATTCAGATCTCTGCCACTTCTGTTCAACGATCACTTCGCCGGTTGCCTTTGCAACACGAACCTTTTTGCCGTCCTCAACCTTAAAGCCGATTCTGGTAGGTTTTCCGTTGTGAACATACATCACGTTGGAAATATCAAGGGCAGCTTCCTTCTGAACAATTCCGCCGTTCTGGTTGGCCATGGAGGGCTTCACATGCTTGGTTACCATGTTCACACCTTCCACAACCACTCTGCCGTTCTTCTTATCTACAGAAAGGACTTTTCCTTCCTTGTCCTTATCCTTGCCGGCGATTACCTTAACGGTATCGCCTGTTTTAATCTTCATTGTTGACATAAGGCACCTCCTATAATACTTCGGGAGCCAGGGAAACAATCTTCATAAACTGTTTCTCACGAAGCTCTCTTGCCACGGGCCCAAAGATACGGGTTCCTCTGGGAGTCTTGTCATCCTTGATGATGACAGCAGCATTTTCGTCAAATTTGATATAAGAACCGTCTTTACGACGAGCGCCTTTTACGGAACGTACTACAACAGCCTTCACAACGTCGCCTTTTTTTACAACGCCGCCTGGTGTTGCATCTTTGACGGAGGCAACGATTACGTCGCCGATGTTCGCATACCTTCTTGTGGAGCCACCCATCACTCTGATACACAGGAGCTCTTTTGCACCGGTATTATCAGCAACTTTCAATCTGGTTTCCTGTTGAATCATGCCAATCTCTCCTTCCAGCTTATTTTGCTCTTTCGATGATTTCCACAAGTCTCCATCTCTTGTCCTTGGAGAGAGGTCTTGTTTCCATTACTTTAACGGTATCGCCGATCCTGCAGTCATTGTTCTCGTCATGGGCCTTCAGTTTGTAGGTTCTCTTTACGATCTTGCCGTAGAGGGGATGCTTTACATGATCCTCAACTGCAACAACGATGGTCTTCTGCATTTTATCACTAACGACTTTACCGGTACGTGTCTTTCTCAGATTTCTTTCTTCCACGTCAATGCGCTCCTTTCTGGATTTTTACAGCTTACTGAGCTGCCTTGGCCTTCTCAGTGATGAGGGTCTGGATCCTGGCGATGTTCTTCCTTACCTCTTTGATCCTTGCTGTATTGTCAAGCTGATTTGTTGCGTTCTGGAATCTCAGATTGAAAAGTTCCTTCTTGGCATTCACCAGTTCCTGTGCTAAATCAGCGTCGGATTTTTTCCTTAAATCTTCAACATACTGTTTAGTTTTCATTAGATACACCGCCTTCCAAATCTGCTTTAGAAACAATTTTACATTTACATGGAAGCTTATGCATAGCCAGACGCAGTGCTTCTTTTGCGGATTCCTCAGGAACGCCTGCAATCTCGAACATTACGCGGCCGGGCTTAACTACTGCTACCCAATACTCCAGAGTACCTTTACCGGAACCCATACGTGTCTCAGCGGGCTTCGCTGTTACGGGCTTGTCAGGGAAGATCTTGATCCATACCTTACCGGTACGCTTGGTATAACGTGTCAGCGCGATACGTGCTGCTTCGATCTGATTGGACTTGATCCAGCAGGGCTCTGCTGCTACCAGACCGTATTCACCGTAGGTGATGGTGTTGCCGCGCATTGCTTTTCCTGCCATGGAACCGCGGAACTGTTTACGACGTTTCACTCTCTTCGGCATTAACATTATTTATCGCTCCCTTCCTTGTTTCCCTTCGCAGGAAGTACTTCACCCTTGTAGATCCACACCTTCACACCAAGCTTGCCGTAAGTGGTGTCAGCCTCTGCGAATCCATAGTCAATATCTGCTCTCAGTGTCTGAAGGGGAATGGTTCCCTCGCTGTAGAACTCGGTACGTGCAATGTCGGCTCCGCCAAGACGTCCGCCTACCGCTGCCTTGATACCAAGCGCTCCTGCCTTCATGGTTCTGCCCATGCAGGACTTCATAGCTCTTCTGAAGGACACACGGTTCTCCAGCTGCTGTGCGATGTTCTCGGCTACCAGCTGAGCGTCTCTGTCGGGTCTCTTGATCTCCTTGATGTCGATCAGGATCTTCTTGTCGGTCAGCTTGGAAAGCTCCTTCTTGGTAACCTCGATCTCAGCGCCGCCCTTGCCGATTACCACGCCGGGCTTTGCAGTGTAAAGGATCACCTTCACTCTGTCGGATGCTCTCTCGATCTCGATCTTGGAAACACCTGCGCTGTACAGTTTCTTCTTTAAGAACTTTCTGATATTGTAATCTTCCACTAAGTAGTCTGAAAACTCAGCGTCAGCATACCATTTGGAATCCCAATCTTTGATAACGCCGACTCTCAGGCCATGAGGATTAACTTTCTGTCCCATATTTTCTCCTTTCGAATGCTCCTTTCGGAGCATCTGCTACCTTTCTTAGGATTATTTCTCATCCAGTACCAGAGTGATGTGGCTCATTCTCTTCTCGATCCTGTAAGCACGTCCCTGCGCTCTGGGCTGTACCCTCTTCATTGTGGGTCCTTTGTTGGCAAAGCAGGCTGCAACGTACAGGTTATCCCTGTTCATGCCGTTGTTGTTCTCTGCGTTTGCAATGGCGGACTCCAGCAGTTTCTTGATCAGGCTGGATGCGTATCTGGGATTGTATTCCAGAATAGCCAGTGCTGTGTTCACATCTTTGCCTCTGATGGCATCGAGTACGAAGCAGGCTTTCTGTACGGAAACCCTTGCGTAAGATAACTTTGCAGAAGGTCTTGTGTCTTTATTTGCATTTCTTTCTCTTTTAATTTGAGTTCTATGTCCCTTAGCCATGGATAAAACCTCCTTTCAATTACCTCGCCTTGGATTTCTTTTCGTCTTTTCCATGTCCTCTGTAGGTTCTGGTAGCTACGAACTCGCCCAGCTTGTGGCCTACCATATCCTCGGTCACATATACAGGCACATGTTTTCTTCCGTCATGGACAGCGATGGTGTGTCCCACGAAGGACGGGAAGATTGTGGAACGGCGGGACCAGGTCTTGATGACCTGCTTCTGTCCGGCAGCGTTCATTGCATCTACTTTCTTGAGGAGGCTCGCGTCAGCGAACGGTCCTTTTTTCAGTGATCTAGCCATTGATTCTTTCCTCCTTATTTAATAGCCTTACCGTCTCGTCTTCTTACGATCAGCTTGTTGGACTTGTTTTTCTTCTTACGTGTCTTCAAGCCGAGTGCAGGTTTGCCCCAAGGAGTACTCGGGCCGGGACGACCGATACCGGTCTTACCTTCACCACCGCCGTGAGGATGATCGTTGGGGTTCATTACAGAACCGCGGACAGTGGGACGGATGCCCATGTGACGCTTACGTCCTGCCTTACCGATGTTGATCAGGCTGTGGTCAGCGTTTCCTACAACGCCTATGGTAGCGCGGCATACAAGAGGAACCATTCTCATTTCGCCGGAGGGAAGTCTCAGAGTAGCGTACTTTCCTTCCTTAGCCATCAGCTGTGCGCTGTTTCCTGCGGAACGAACCAGCTGTCCGCCCTTGCCGGGATATAACTCAATGTTGTGCACCTGGGTACCAACAGGGATCTCAGATAAGGGCAGGCAGTTACCCACTCTCACTTCTGCATGAGGGCCGTTCATCACCTTCATGCCATCCTTCAGTCCTACAGGAGCCAGGATGTAAGCCTTCTCGCCGTCTGCGTAGCAGATCAGTGCGATGTTGGCGGTTCTGTTGGGGTCGTACTCGATACCGATTACGGTTGCAGGCACATCGTCCTTGTATCTCTTGAAATCAACAATCCTGTATTTTCTTCTGTTTCCGCCGCCGCGGTGTCTCACGGTGATCTTACCCTGGTTGTTGCGTCCGGCATTCTTCTTCAGGGAAACAACGAGGCTCTTCTCAGGAGTGCTCTTGGTGATCTCAGAGAAGTCGGAGCCAGTCATGTTTCTTCTGGAAGGTGTATATGGGTTATATGTCTTGATTCCCATGATATTTTCTCCTTTTCTTTATCATTTATTGTCGTGCTTGATCTGCACTTAAGCGGGGATGGCGGGCGGGTTTAAACCGACCCGTGTGTTTCCCCTTCGCAGCATGTGCGCTAGTACGCGCACAGTCCCTTCTTACAGGCCTGCGAAGATCTCGATGTCCTTGCTCTCAGCAGTCAGGGTGACGATTGCCTTCTTGGTCTTGGCAGTTTTTCCTACCACCATTCCGCGTCTCTTATTCTTGCCTTCGCAGTTCATCGTGTTCACATTCTTCACCTTGGTTCCTTCAAACATCTTCTCCACAGCTTCCTTGATCTGGGATTTGGTTGCATCGGTGTGAACAAGGAAAGTATATTTCTTCTCTCCCATGCCGGCCATGCTCTTCTCGGTGATGACAGGCTTAAGGATAACGTCATAATATTTAATATCAGCCATTATGCGTACACCTCCTCGATAGTCTTAACAGCGTCCTTGGTAAGAACTACGGTGCCGGCCTTCATCACATCGTACACGTTCAGAGTGCTGGTGAGAGTGGTGTTGATGGCGGGCAGGTTCTTTGCGCTCATTACCACGTTCTTATCGTTCTCGTTGATCACTACCAGGCCCTTCTCCACCTTCAGGTTATCCATCACCTGCTTGAAGTTCCTGGTCTTGATCTCATCGAATTTCAGTTCATCTACAACGATGAGCTTGTTTGCGGCAACCCTGCTGGTCAGTGCAGACTTGAGAGCCGCTCTCTTCTCCTTCTTGTTCAGCTTGAAGGAATAATCTCTCGGAACGGGAGCGAATACGGTACCGCCGCCTGTCCACTGGGGAGCTCTGGTTGAACCCTGTCTTGCATGACCGGTTCCCTTCTGTCTCCAGGGCTTTCTTCCGCCGCCGGAAACCTCGGAACGTGTCTTAGCCTTCTGGGTTCCCTGACGATTGTTGGCAAGCTGCTGAACGACAGCCATGTGTACCAGGTGCTCGTTCACTTCTACGCCGAATACTGCATCGGAAAGTTCGATGGTTCCGACTTCCTTGCCTTCCATATTATAAAGAGCTACGTTAGCCATTATTAGTTCCTCCTTTCACCCTATTTAAGCCATTCTTGTGGTTTCTTTGATGGTTACAAGCGCTTTCTTAGGGCCCGGTACTGCGCCTTTTACCAGAAGCAGATTCTTCTCAGCGTCAACTCTTACCACTTCCAGATTCTGAACGGTAACTCTTACGCAGCCCATATGTCCAGGCATTCCTTTTCCCTTGAATACACGGCTCGGAGAGGAGCATGCACCATTGGAACCCTGATGACGATGGAATTTGGAGCCGTGAGCCATGGGGCCTCTGTGCTGGCCGTGTCTCTTGATGGCACCCTGGAATCCTTTACCTTTGCTGATGGCGGTTGCGTCCACCTTGTCCCCTGCCGCGAAAATGTCAGCCTTGATCTCCTGAGCGAGCGCATATTTGGAAGCGTTCTCGAACTTGAACTCTCTCACGTATCTCTTGCAGGAAACGCCAGCCTTATCGAAATGGCCTTTCTCAGCCTTGTTCACACCATGTCTGTGGATGATCTCTTTTCTGCCGCCCTTGTCCTTGTTGATGATCCTTTCCTTCTTGTCAACGAATCCAACCTGGACTGCGCTGTAGCCGTCGTTCTCAACGGTCTTGATCTGGGTTACTACACAGGGGCCGGCCTGAAGCACGGTAACGGGTACCAGTGTGCCGTCCCCGGCGAAGATCTGAGTCATTCCAACCTTGGTTGCTAAAATTGCCTTGTTCATTTTTTTACCTCCTTGTGGTCTACATAGCGGAATAGACTTAACCTTCGGTTAAGTCTCAAAAACGCCTTCAGCGTTTTTGTAACACCCGGTTGTTAAGCCCCAAAAACGCCTGCGGCGGTTTTGCATCGCCCGGATGGGTTATTTCCCAACGTCTGCGGCGGTTTTGCATCGCCCGGATGGGTTAAGGCCCAATGCCTGTGGTGTTTTCGGGTATCTATTCATACGTCTTTGTAGAGGTTTGATTATTTGGTTTTCATTTTGATGTCGATGTAAACACCGGCGGGCATCTCCAGTCTCTGCAGAGCGTCAACCGTCTTATTGGTGGGAGCCATAATGTCGATCAGTCTCTTGTGGGTTCTCTGCTCGAACTGCTCTCTGGAGTCTTTGTACTTGTGTACTGCTCTCAGAATGGTAACTACTTCCTTCTTGGTGGGAAGCGGTACGGGTCCGCTCACCTGCGCTCCATTCTTCTTTACTGTCTCGATGATTTTTCTGGCAGACGCATCAACAAGCTGATGGTCATAAGCTTTCAATGTAATTCTCATTACCTGATTTGCCATAAAAAAAGTCGCCTCCTTTTCGCACTTTTCTTTTAAGTACGACAAGCGGTGACTGTACACTCTCCCGTGTGTGTCCTGTTTCTTCTTTGCGACCTGCGGGCTCATCAAACCCGTTCTTTCGGACTTTTGCACTACGGTTGTTTCTGTTTCCTCAGGTTATGCAGGGCATAGCCTTATGTGTTCACAGACTTTATTGTTTGTACAGTGACTTGCCGTCAGTTTCCTAACTTGACATTCGCTCCGCGGAAAACCTGCCACATGGGGCAGCAACCTCACGTTTCATCGCTATCATGTCACAGCACTTAGTAGTATACGGGATGGGAACGTAAATTGCAAGGTTTTTTTGAAAAAAATTGGAGAAAATGTAACAGTTCAGCCCGCGCCCATTCGCAAAACGCCCCTACGGGGCTTTCCGCT
>CAUWLJ010000045.1:0-27153 GCA_963559585.1 uncultured Eisenbergiella sp.
CACGCGACCTCTGCGTCCCGAACGCAGCGCTCTACCAAACTGAGCCACGCTTCGAGATCAGCAATATTACTGAACTATTAAATCATACAAAAAAATGCAGGAAATGTCAATGACTTTTTTGCGGTTTATATGCCCCCTCTAAAGGCCAATTCGGGAATTAGCACTCCTCAACTCCCAATCAATTTCATTGATTACGCTTTCACCTATTATTGTCCCGTCAGGTGATAGAATCAAAAAGAAATATCTATCATCTTCCTCAAGTGATTTTAGAAAAAAGGATACCACTTCTTCTTTTGAAAATTCTTCTTTGCAACCGGTCAATCGTGCCATTTCCTTATCTAAAGGGCAATCATTCTGTTCATAATAATTGATTGCGTCATCTGCTTTAGCTAAACGTATTACAAAGCCATTTTTCCTGCCAATAACATCTGCGTTCACATAATATTTTTTTCCTTTGCAAGTTCATATTTTCTGCTTTTTCATGTCCTCCGTTTTAACTCCCGTATATGCTTCTTCGTTTCTGCATCCACGCACCGGGATTCCGTGATCTTCTGCAAGGCCTTGTTGTAGGTGAAATCATCCAGCTGGCAGGAGGCCAGGTAGCGTTCCGTTTCGCAGGGAAAGCGCACATAGCACATGGAAACTGCCCAGGCTACGGCCATTTTCACGTAATAACCGGGATGGCATACGGAGTCAAAGACCGGGTACAGCCGGTGGATATAAGCATCGTTGATATAGTGATCCAAAAGCATGACCACCGCAAACCGGAGGGTAAACTCTTCTTCTGATTGAAAAAGAGGCTGCAGATAATCCCAGAAGGCTTCCTGATCGGTTCCGGCAGCCTTCAATGTAATGCAGAAGCTGTCGCATACCGACCAGTTATCGATCCAGGGCAGGAAAAGAGTGATCTCATCCATGATTCTGGGCAGCGGAACGGAAGCTGTCTCGTGGCCGTAACCGATAAGAAACCCTTTCAGCATGATCTCCTCGAAGCTGCAGGCAGTACACTGTGCCAGATACCATTCCCAGTCCTCTTTTGCCAGGCGTTTCGCCAGCTTCCGCAGTCCGGGCAGGCGGACGCCCAGGATATTGGAAACTCCGGGGAGGAGGGAAGCGGCAAAATCCCGGTAGGAGGCGTCGGCCAGACGGGAGAGCTCATGACTGATCTGGACGGAATGGCAGGAAACGGATGGAGGTGCGGAGCAGTTTGCTCCTGAGCAATCTGCTTCTGAACAATCTGCTTCTGAGCAGCTTACTCCTGAACAAGGCATTTTGGGGTCAGTCATGTTTTTCGCGGAAGTATGCGGCATACTCTTTCCCCTTTTCCACGTAATGGAGTGCATTTCTGCAGCTGCTTTCGATCTCATCGGGACGGACAGGGCGTTTGACCACGGCCGGGCTTCCTATGACCAGGCTTCCGTCTGGAATCTGCGTATTCTGCGTGACGAGGGCTCCCGCTCCGATCAGGCAGTTTTTTCCGATAACGGCTCCGTTTAAGAGGATGGCTCCCATTCCTACCAGAGTGCCGTCTCCGATCGTACAGCCATGAACAATGGCAGAATGGCCGATGGTGACAGCTTCACCGATGCTTACCGGGTGGCCGGGATCCACATGGATAACGGCATTGTCCTGTACGTTGCTTCCGGCCCCGATACAGACAGGGGCGTCCTCGGCGCGGACGGTGGCATGGAACCAGATGCTGGCGTTCTCGGATACGGTTACGTCCCCATAGACGGCGGCGTCAGGGGCAAGGAAGGCTGTTTCGTGAATGGAAGGTGTTTTCATATGAGATCCTTTCTTTTGGGTAAAAATGGTATTTACTTTAGTATATCATAGATCGCAGGACAGGGTGTAATTTTCAAGAGGTATATTGTTCAGAAGGACAATCAAAGCGCTGTCCTTTTCTTTGCGCATATAGAATAAGAATAATCCATGTGATACCGGAAAGTAAAAGAATCGCGCTGCCTGCCCATAGGAAGGAGGGCTTGATCCCAAGAAAATCGATCAAACGTCCACCCAGCGTATTTCCAATGATACTCGCCAGCCCGGCCTGGATGATATAAAGAATACTCTGTCCCTGTGATGCTTTTCCCTCATATACATTTTCTGCGATATAGGTTGCACAACCGAAATGGACTACCATATAGGTGATTCCCTGCATAGCTTGTGCGAGTATAAGCCATATCAGAGAGCCGCCGGATGCGGCAAACAGACGAAAACCCATGAGAAATGTGGCCAATGCAATCAGATTCAGTGCTCCAAGCTTCCGAGTGAATTTTTTCATAATGAGAAGAATGGGAATTTCGCTGAGCGCCTGAATACAATTCAGCATTCCAAGCTGACTCTGCCCATATCCCAGTTCGATCACATAAACGCCTAAAAACGTATGAAAGAAGCTTGCTCCAACCTGATAAATAAAGGCGAAAACCAGAACAAAAAATACATTGGAGTTTTTAAATATACCAGATATGTTTAACGGGTGTCCCTTATCCTTGCTCTGCTTCGTGAAAACAGGCTGATGATCCTCACTGTCCGGCAGACGGCGAAGCAGAAAAAGAAGAAAAAGATAGGAAAAACTGGCAACGGCAAATTGGGCTGAGGGATGCCGGCGCAGAAAAAAGCCGGCAGCATATACCATGGCAGCGTACCCTATTGTTCCTCCCATGCGTATAAAAGCGTAGTTGAAATGAAGGCGGTTTGCATTGCGTATAACAATGGCATCTGTCATTGGAAGGACAGAGGTGGAAAATATGGCCAAAAACAGATTAGCAAGAAGAAAAGATATAAATGAAGTTCCCAGATAAAAGCTATATAGGGAAATGGCGGCTCCAAGAACAACGAAGGAAGCGTATTTTCTGGCTTTTCCACTTTTGTCGCTGAGACGGGCCCAGAATGGCTGTATGAAAACGGAAGCCAGAGGGCCGACGGTAAGCAAAACTCCGATCTGTGTAGAGGACAAATGATTTTGGCGATAATAGGCGCTTAGAAAAGGGGAGTACAGTGCGGTGGATATATAAACGAAAGAATTAAGGAGAAGCAGCAGCCAAATGCTGCTGCTTTCGCAAGATTTTCTTTTATACAAGGTTCGTTACCTCCTTGAAAAATTCGTTCACTCCCCAGGAATATTGTTTGACACGTTCCTTTAAGGGAGTATCATCGATCATGCCAGTCTGCATGAAACGGAGCGTGACATCAGGGGTGGGAATTCCGGCCCGCCCTCCTATACAGGTGCATTTGATCGCACTGACAGCGCTTGCGAACAGGGCAGTATCCTTTAGACTGTACCCGTGAGTAAGGCCATAAAAAAATGCACCGTGAAAGGTATCTCCTGCTCCGACGGTATCAACGACCGGAACGGAATATGCCGGCAGCTCATAGTAAGCTTCTCTGGAGCAGACCTTACAGCCCTTCCCTCCAAAAGTGAATACAACCACTTCGGGCCCCAAATGAAGAATTTCTTCCATATGCTTTTTATGTTCAAAATCTTCTCCATAAGTATCGTGATACACAAATTCTGAAGCGATAAAAAAGTCTATATAGGGAAGTATTTCTTTATAATAGGACAAAGGCTGATTGTCTGCATCGATCAATACCTTCAGGCCGTATTTTTTCGCCTGCCTTGCTGCGGCAATATGAAGATCATCTGCCTGAGCTATGAAAAGATAGGCTCCGTTCTGCATAAAAGAAAAATCCAATTCTTTTAGGGATAAACGTTCATAATCCCCTCTTCTGTAGATGATATTTCTTCCGTTGGTTTGTTCTTCAGAAAGAACAACCGCAAGGTCGGTGGTTTTTCCTTTTCTTATTTTTATCTGGGAAAGGTCGATGTTATGCTTCTCAAAATCATGTCTGCAGTAGCGTCCGAATAGATCATCTCCCATAGCGCCGATCAGCGCGCAGGATAAGCCGCACCGGGCCGCGGCTGCCAGCCCGGTTGTGACCTTTCCCCCGCATTGCCAGCTTGCCTCCATTGCACTGCGGGACTCGTTGGGTCTGGGAAGACTGTCTATATGGATTAAGTAATCCACACAGGGATGCCCGATCCCTATAACGTCAAATTTTTTTCCTTCCATAATTACCTCAATTGATTAAGCTTGTCAGAACGAAAGCTGATAATGATCCGGATTCAGAATATCTATTTTTTCTTTTACGAAGTTGACACAAGGGCGTTCTATTTCGCGCAAGGCTTTGAAATATGCTCCGGAGCCCGGATTTTCACCAAAATATTTTTCCATAGAAGCAAAGAAAATCTGCTGATATTCCGTAGCGATATTGAATTTTGACATACCGCATCGCACAGCCTTCTGAAGCTGATCCACAGGAATACCTGAACCGCCATGCATAACCAGAGGGATATTCAGAACCTCACGCAGCTTGGCGATGCGGTCGAAATCGAGTTCGGGAGTCCGTATATAATCGCCATGTGCATTGCCTACTGCGATAGCAAGGGAATCTACTTGTGTGCGGAGCGTAAATTCTACGGCCTGCTCCGGATCGGTGAAAAAGTCGGTATTGGTCATATCCTCCAGATTCTTTCCGGTTCCTACATGTCCAAGCTCAGCTTCCACATCAACGCACATGGCATGTGCACATCTGGCAACACTTTTTGTCAGAGCAGCATTTTCCTCGTAGGGAAGAGAAGATCCGTCTACCATGATCGAGGGAAAACCTGCTCCAAGGCCGGAAACAGCAGTCTCAAATTCTTTGGAGTGATCCAGATGTACTGCAATGGGAACGCTTGCTCTGGCTGCCATGGCAACAGCCATGTCCCGGATATCCTTCAGGGGAGCATGCACACAAAAGCCGGGGTAATATTGGATGATTAAAGGCATTCTGGCTTCTTCTGCGGCCATTACAGCATATTTAATACTGTTATAGTCAAAAACGTTAATAGCGGGAACGCCGAATTTATGTTCTTCTGCAAATGCCAAAAGATCTTTTACTTTAGTCAGCGGCATGATAAAATCCTCCTGATTTGTATTCTGTTCTGTTTTATGCACAGAAAAAAGTGTGGAATCTTGGTAACTCATATGCAAAGGCCCGGCTGATCTGATCTATTTGATCAAAGTCTTCCTGAGTAATCCGGAAAGAAGAAGCCTTGATATTGTCCAGAACCTGTGCGGGATTTTTGGCGCCCACGATAGGTGCAGTGATTCCTTTTTGCTGCATCACCCAGCGAATGGAAAGCTGAGAAAGGGTTACTCCGTATTTTTCTGCGAAGGGCTTCAGCTGATCTGTTACCTGAAGTGCTTCTTCAAAATAGGGGGACTGGAATAAGGGTACACGGGAACGGCCATCTTCCTCTGGAAAAGGAAAACCGGGATAAAATTTGCCTGTCAGAATGCCCTGAGCCAGAGTGGAATATGAGATGATGCCTATATTATTTTCGATGCAGTAATCCATCTCTTCTCTGTCGAGAAAACGCCACAGCAGGCTGTAGCAGGGCTGAATCACATCAATCTGCCCGTATTTGGCAGCCTCGACCAGCTGCGCTTTACTGAAGTTGGAAACTCCTATAGAACAGATCTTCCCTTTTTCTTTCAGCTTCATCAGCGCTTCCATGGTATCGGCAATGGGCGTGCCGTCTTCGGCAGGGTAATGGATAAAATAAACATCAATGTAGTCTGTATCCAGATCCTTTAAGCTCTGATCGCATCCAGCTTCTACCAGGTCCCTGGCCATCCGATCCTTCCATAGCTTCGTAATTATTGTTAGATCGGAACGGCAATATCCTTTGACAGCCCGTCCGACAATCTGTTCGGAATGACCTTTTCCATAAATATAAGCGGTATCAAGAGAAGTGATCCCATTTTCGATGGCTGTTTTGATAGCGGAAATGGATTTTTCATCCTCAGCACCGGTAAAGTAGGTTCCGCCAATGGCCCAGCATCCAAAGACCTGATCTGAGACAGAGACTGTACTGTTTCCCAGGTATTTTTTTCCCATAATAAACCCTCCTTAAATTTAAAATAAATGGAAACGATTACATTATAGAAACATAAAAAAGTAAAAGTCAAGCAAAAATATTAACTAAGCAGAAAAAATATCTTATAATACGGGGAAATAGGCGCGAAAAATATAGTATAAAATATGGATTATTAGAAAGATACAAAAATAAAATGTAATTTTTGTATAATATTAAATTATGTAAACGTTGACATTTATAAAATATGATGGTAACGTAAGGGCACAAGGAGAAAACCTATTTTCAGAATGGAGGAACACCTATGAAAAAGAAAAAAGTATTCGCATTGTTTACAGCGGCAGCCATGCTGATCGGAGCGGCCGGATGTGGAAATGTCCAGTCTGAAACGGCGGAATCTGCGGCTTCTACGGAAAGTCAGCCTGTGGAAACACAGAAGGCTTCTGAAGCCGTATCGGAGGAAGGCGCGGTATCCGAGGCAGAAGGGGAAACTGCCGGACCGGGGACGGAGGTAATCGATTATGGAGGAATTGAACTTTCCTTCATGGTATCGAAGCCGGAATTAAAGGAGGCGCTGGAAGAGATCACCGCTGAGTGGGGAGCAGAGCGAAACGTTTCCTTTACTATCTATACGTCTGATGACCCGGCCAATACGCTGGCTCAGAAATACGCGGCAGGAGATCCTCCCGTGCTCGCTATTGTGGATCCGGCCAATGTAACCGAGATGGCGGAAGAAAAGTTTCTTCCACTTGAAAATGAGGCCTGGGTAACAGACGGCGGTGACGCTATGGGAACCAAGGTTAACGATGTATTATACGGTTTCCCTCTCTGCGTAGAGGCAACCGGCATGGTTTACAATAAAACCGCAATAGAAAATGTGATAGGAAAAGAATTTGTTCCGGCCTATTATTCTACTCCTGAAAAATTTCAGGCATTGTTGGAGGAGCTTCGGGCCGGAGGAATGGAGAATCCTGTGATTCTGAATTCTGAGACCTGGTCTCTGGGCGGCCATCTTCTTGGCGCATTGTATACTTATCAGCCCGGTGCGGATGCCGCATCCTCGTATGAGTTCGTAAAGGGAATAAAAAACGGTGAAAAAGTAAGCGAAAATGCCATGTTCCAGAATCTCATGACAGATTACGATATGTTTATTGAATACAATATTAATAAGGATGATCCTCTTGCGGCGGATTATGATCTGAACGCTTCTTATCTGGCGGAAGGAGAAGCTGCTTTCTGGATCAACGGTACCTGGGTATGGCCTGATATGGAGCCTTATGTGGATGATTCCATGGATTATGGCGTGATGCCCCTTCCCATCAGCGATCCTGAGCTTACCGGAACTGTTTATGCATGGGCTTCCAAGCAGATCAGTATTGATAAAGAGGTTGCAACGCAGGAACAGCAGGCGGCGGCAAAGGATTTCCTGAATTGGCTGGTGTATACGGCGGAAGGACAGGATGCGCTGGTAAACAGATGCGCCATTGTGGTAGCGTTTACCAACAATACTCTGGAGCCTACAAATCCGGTAAATGCCGTGTTAAAAACTTATATCGACAGCGGAATGACCCATAACAATGCGCCTTATTCCGGGCCTACAGACCATACGAACGAAATGGCACCTCATATGCAGGCCTATATGGCAGGAGAAGAAACCGCAGAGGATATTGCGGCGGCACTGGAAGAATACTGGCAGACAAGAGAGCCTAGGTAAAACAGAGCAGATATTTTGAGCGGAGGATGCCGGTTCCTGAACCGGCACCCTTCCTAAAGGGGCATGCTTATGAACAGAAAAGAAAGCTTTACTACAAAAATAAAAATGTTTCTCATGTTTGCAGGGCCATCTATGCTTATGTTTACCTGCGTTGTTATCTTTCCCTTTATCTATGGCGTGTACCTGACGTTTACGGACTGGGACGGCTTTTCTTCGGTAAAAACCTTTGTGGGGATTCAAAATTATATTGTAACATTTCAGGATACAGATTTTTGGAATTCCATTTTCTTAACGTTTAAATATGTTTTCTTTGTCGTTATTCTTGTGAATGTGATTGCATTTGGGCTTGCATATCTTTTGACAAGCGGTATTAAGGGGCAGAATTTTCTGAGGGCAGGCTTTTTTACCCCTAATTTGATCGGAGGTATTGTCCTTGGATTTATTTGGAACTTTGTATTCAACAGAGTGCTTCCAGGGCTTGGGGCAGACGGGATTCTGGAATCTCTGCCCTTTCTGCAGAAGTCATGGTTGAGTGATCCCAATATGGCTTTCTGGGCAATCGTCATAGTTGCAACCTGGCAGCAGTCCGGGTACATGCTTTTGATTTATGTCGCCGGCTTTGTAGGAGTGCCGAAGGACTATATTGAAGCAGCACAGATCGATGGGGCAAAAGAAGCACAGATTACAAGATATATCCGGCTTCCCCTGATGATGCAGTCTTTTGTGATCTGTTTTTTCCTGACATTGACTTCCGCTTTCAAGGTATATGATCTGAATCTTTCCCTCACAGACGGAGGACCTTACGGAACAACGAGAATGGCGGCGATGACAATATTTGAAAAAGCCTTTGTGAACCACGATTATGGACTGGGACAGTCGCAGGCGATTATTTTCTTCATTATTATGCTTGTGATCGCGGTGGTTCAGGTGGCGATAGGAAAAAGGAAGGAGGTAGAAGCATGAACGATAAAAAGAATGGTGCGGTCAGAGTAGGCGGTTCCAAAAGAGCAGTAAAGGAATATACAAAGACGGCACTGGCGTTTCTTTTGTTCATCGTATATATGATACCGTTCGCCCTGGTCATCATCAATTCGTTGAAGAGAAAGATCAGTATCGTGAAAACTCCTTTAAAGTTCGTGGATGACAAGGGCCCTCAGTTTGTAAACTATGTAAATGCATTTGAAGAGATGGACTTCCTGAAGGCATTTGGAAATTCTATTTTGGTGGTATTCTGCTCCGTGCTTCTTCTGATGGTCTGTTCTTCAATGTGTGCCTATATTCTGGTGCGAAGAAATTATCTGGCTTGCAGAATCAGCTTCCTTTTATTGATTTCATATATGGTGGTTCCTTTTCAGGTAATAATGATACCGCTTCTGGCTATTTACGGAAACATGCTTGGTCTTTTGAACTCCAGATTCGTTTTGATTTTGATGAATTTGGGATTTGGAACCTGCTTTGCTGTCTTTCTCTGTCATGGATTTATTAAGACGGGGGTACCGATTGCATTGGAGGAGGCGGCATTGATTGACGGATGCACGCCGCTGCAGACTTTTTTTAGGATCGTGCTCCCGCTTCTGAAGCCAATTCTGTCTACGATTATGATTCTTCAGGTTCTGGGATTATGGAATGATTATCTGCTTCCGAGCCTTGTCCTGGGTAAGCCTGAATTATATACGCTCCCCATTGCAATCCGAACTTTTGTGGGGACTTTTTCCAGTGATTATGGTAATATGATGGCAGCATTGGTTATGACGGTCTTTCCGGTAATTGTAGTATACATTGCTTTGCAGAAGTATATTATAGGAGGGGTTGTGGCCGGTGCAGTAAAATCATAAAGGTAGGAAAAGAATATGTCCACAATCAAAGATGTTGCAGAACGTGCCGGGGTATCGGTTGCCACTGTTTCCAGAGTGCTGAATAAAAAAGGGCCGATCAGTGAAAAAGCAATCAGAGAAGTGAATAAAGCTGTAAAGGAATTGGATTACCATCCCAACATTATTGCGAGATCTCTGGTGAGTGGAAAAAGCAGGACAATAGGAGTTATTATGCCTGCTCTGAACAATCCGTTCTGGAGCGAAATTGCTCAGGAGCTGGATAAATGTGCAAAAGAGATTAATTATCATATTTTTTTCAGTATCACGCCGGAAAAAACGGAGGATCGTCTGCAGGCAATAGATGATCTGCAAAATAGACAGGTGTGCGGGATTCTTTATTCAGGAAGATGGGAGGAAGGCATACAGGAAAAACGGACAGTTCCCATGGTTGAAATGATGGGATCCCATAAGGAATTGCCAGCGGTTATATCTGATGATGAGACAGGAGGCCTGCTTGCGGCAAGGCACCTGATCGCGAAGGGCTGCAAAAGGCTGGTTCATGTAAGCGGAGATCTGAATCATTATACTACAGGTGATGAACGTACCTATTCATTCATGAAAGAATGTGAACGAAGAGGGGTAAACTGTAAGCTATATCAGAGCAAGTCCTGGATGGGGAGCTCCTCGGAAATAGAAGGTATGACGGATCTGGTGAATAAGATTTATTATGAGAATCCGGACATGGATGGAGTGTTTTTGAGTAACGATATCCTGGCGACTATGTGCGTTAACTATGCGATGTCCCAGGGAATGCGTATACCGGATGACATTCGTATTGTCGGATACGATGATATCAGCCTTGGAAGGCTGATTTATCCTCCCCTGACTACGATAAGGCAGGATTACCGTCAGCTATGCAAAAAAGCGATTACTCTTTTAAAGGATCAGGTAGAAGGAAAAGAGATAGAAAAGCTGACAAAGATACCGGTAAAATTGATAGAGAGGAAAACAACATAGTTTAGCAGGAAAGAAAGAGTTTAAGATATGAAACAGAATGTAAAAAATAAAATCATGCTGATTACCTATGCAGACAGCCTTGGAGATAATTTGAAGGATCTGGACAACGTACTGAAAAAATATCTGGACGGGGCAGTATACGGACTGCATATTCTTCCCTTTTTCCCATCTTCGGCGGACAGAGGATTTGCTCCGATCACTTATAAAGAAGTGGATCCGGCATTTGGAAACTGGGACGATATGCTGGCGCTTTCAGAAAAATATTATTTGATGTATGATTATATGATTAATCATATATCGGCGCAGAGTGATATATATCGTGATTTCCTGGAAAAGAAGGATGATTCCAAATATAAAGATTTCTTTATCAGATATAAGGATTTCTGGAAAAACGGAGAACCCTCCCAGGAACAGATCGCTCAGATTTACCTTCGCAAGGAGGTTCCTTATATCGAGGCAGAATTTGCGGATGGAACGAAGGAAAAGCTCTGGTGTACATTCAGTACAGAGCAGATAGATATTAACTGTCTGAACTCTGAAACGGCAAAAGAATATCTGAACGAGAGCCTGAAATTTCTGAGCGCTCATGGGGCCGCTCTGATCCGTCTGGACGCAATGGCCTATGCTTCCAAGAGAGAGGACACCAATTGCTTTTTTGTGGAGCCTGAGATTTGGAAAATTCTCAGAGACTGTGAGGAGGCATTGGAGGGAACAGGCTCAGAGGTACTGCCGGAAATCCATGAAAACTATTTTATTCAAAAAAAGCTGGAGGAAAAAAATACCTGGACATACGATTTTCAGCTTCCGATGCTTATCTTGAATGCAGTCTATTTTGGACGGACTCTGTATTTAAAGGATTGGCTGAAGCTTTGTCCCCGCAAGCAGTTTACCACACTGGATACCCACGATGGAATCGGGGTGGTGGATGTTCGTTATCTGATGCCGGATGAAGAGGTGCTTGCTACCAAAAAAAAGGTTTTTGATCAAAATCCGGAGATCAACAGGCTATATGCAAATGGAAAAATGAAGGTGAATTTTTCCAAATTTGATACTTATCAGATATGCTGTTCCTATTATGATGCACTGGGATCTGAGGATGAGAGATATCTTTTGGCCAGAGCGGTGCAGTTTTTTACACCCGGAATTCCTCAGGTGTATTATGTGGGATTGTTTGCCGGACAGAATGATTGGGAGTTTTATGAGAAAAGCAAGCAAAGCCGGGACATAAACAGGCATTATTATTCCTTGGAAGAAATAGAGGAGGAATTTAAGCGTCCGGTGGTGCAGAAGATGAATCGTTTGATGAAGCTGAGAAATTCGCATCCTGCTTTTGATGGTGAATTCAGGCTTTTGGACACAGACGAACATACGCTTGGTATTCGCTGGGAGAAGGATGGAGAGTTTGCGCAGCTGGAGGTAGATTTTGAACAGCTGGCCTACCACATCGTTTATACACAGGATCATACAGTAGTAAATTTTAAATAGTCCAGTGTTGAAAGAAGAAACTTATTTGCTTTTAATTTGGAGAACAATAAGCAGGGCGGGCCTCGTAAAAGATTTGTTTTACAAAAAAGGCCCGCTTCGTTTTGAATAGAAAATCATCATCTGTTTGAAGCAGGAATGCTTTCAAGAAAACAGAAACAGCATATGCCGCTGCCTGATATCCATTCCTGCATGCGTCACTCCGCCGCGTCCGGCTCCTTTGTGTTCGTCTCTGCTGTATCCAGCGCCTGTTTTCTGGGCAAACTCAGCTTGTAATAAAACATATACTGCTGCAGGATCCCCGCATATCCCTCATACCGTTCAAAGGGAAAGCCGTCAGGGTAGCAGGCGTCCAGGATCTGCCTGATATGGGTATCCACCGGAAAAGCGTCCACATGGTGCAGGGCGAACAGGCAGATGCAGTCGGCCACCTTCCGCCCTATACCGAATTCCTGGAGAAGCAGGGAAACCGCGCCGGGATAATCACACTGTTTCAGCTGCCGGAGCCAGGCGCGGCCCTCCTCCCCGCAGCACCTTTGGGCCATTCTCAGGATATATTTATCCCGGTAGCCCAGCCCAAGGCCGGACAGGCCCTCTATGCCGCCGCTGCAGAGGGCCTCCGGCGTGGGAAAGGCGTACAGGCGCGGAAAGGAGAAGCCTGGAGGAAGCGATCCTGCCTCCGGCCATTCCACGGTAATTTCCTCTCCGAACCGAACACACATGGCTTCAATACTGTTCCGGATTCTGGAAATGTTGTTGTTCTGGGAGATCAGGAAGCTGACGATCATTTCCCACAGATCCTGCTTCAGCACCCGCAGCCCCTGTCCGTATGCCAGTGCGGCGGTGAGAAAAGCGTCGTCCGGGTCAATGGAAGCCGCAATTTTTCCGTAGTCTCTTTTCAGATCAAAATAATCATACCAGAAGGAATGAAATTCTTCCTCCGGGCAGTAGAAAAGAAGGTGTTCTCCCTCCTGCCGGATCACGACGCCGTGGGAATCTGACAGAGCCAGATAACAGCCTTCAGCAAGGTGTCTGAGCCGGAAAACCTGCCCGGAATCTATAACAGCGGCCAGACTGAAATTCTTTTGTGTACATTTAAACATGTGTGTCTCTCTGTTTTCTCGTAATGTTATATGTGCCAATCCGACAGGCTGATGCTGAATCCGGGATAAATATGGCAGTGCACAGCCTCCGAAAAAGAATGGAGTACCGGCCCGTCGTCGTGCTCCATATCGTATACGATGGAAACACGCTTCATCGGATCAACGATCCAGTATTCCCGGACGCCTGCGGCCCTGTACAGGGAAAGCTTTGTATAATAGTCCATCCGCTTGCTGCCGGGGGAAACGATTTCAATGACCCAGTCAGGTGCGCCCTTGCATCCTGTACCGTCGATTTTGCCTTTATCGCAGATGACAGAAAGATCGGGTTCCAGGTAATTGGCGGAATCATTCGTCAAAAACACGGCAAACGGGGCATGAAATACTTCGCAGGAACCGCCGTTGTCCCTGATATAGTTGAAAATGGCAGCATGTAAAACGGATGAAATTCTCTGGTGCGCAGTATTGGGCGGAGCCATATAAAAGATTTCTCCATCGATCAGCTCAGCCCTCTGGCCTGCGGGCAGGGCATAAATATCTTCAACGGTATATATTTTTTCCTGAGGCAATGGCATAACGCCGCACTCCTTTCTGCGTGGAGCCTGGTCGTTCAGCCCGAACAAACCGATATGGCTGAACTGAAATTTTCTAATTTGTATTGTAAGTGTACCACAGATTCCTTATAATTTACAGTAAAGAAAAGCAGCCGTTTACCGGTCTGCCGGTGAACGGTTGCAGGAAAAGGGAGGGTCTGCTCATGATTCTGGAAAGGTACTACGAAAACCCGGAAGCCCTGCATATCGGCTGCGAGGAGAACAGGAGCTATTACATGCCCCTGGACGCGCAGGAAAAGGACAGCTTCCGCCTTTTGTCCGGTGTGGACTGGAAGTTTGGCTATTTTTCCTGTATAGAGGATGTGCCGGAGTTTTACAGGAAGGATTTTGAGGAGGACGGCTTCGTGCGTATGGAAGTGCCCTCCTGCTGGCAGATGGCCGGATATGATCAGAAGCAGTATACCAACGTCCGCTACCCGTTTCCCTGCGATCCGCCCTATGTACCGGACAACAATCCCTGCGGGGCCTATGTGAAATATTTTGACCTGGACAGGGAGGCGGTGAAGAAGGAGCAGTTTCTGTATTTTGAAGGGGTGGATTCCTGCTTCTATGTGTGGGTGAACGGAAAATTTGCGGGATACAGCCAGGTGTCCCACAGCCCCAGCGAGTTCAACATTACGGGAAAGGTGAAGGCGGGGGCCAATAAGCTGGCGGTTCTGGTGCTGAAATGGTGTGACGGCAGCTACCTGGAGGATCAGGACAAGTTCCGTATGTCCGGTATTTTCAGGGATGTGTATCTGCTTGCCAGGCCGAAGGAGCGGGTGCGGGATTATACGGTCACCACGCCCGTTGATTTTGAGAAAAGGGTGGGCCGGATCAATATCAGTCTGGAAACGGTGGGCAGTCCCGAGGTTTCCTGTGAGCTTTGGGACGGTTCCGTGCGCTGTGCCACCCTGTGTCCTGATGAGGAAGGGAAGGTTTCCTTTGAGATAGAAAATCCGGTTCTCTGGAACGCGGAGGAGCCCTATCTGTACCAGGTCAAGCTCCGCACGCAGGAGGAGGTGATCCGTCAGAAGGTGGGCATCCGCACCGTCTGCGTCAGGGATGGAATGGTTCTGGTCAATGAGCGTCCCGTGAAATTCAAAGGGGTGAACCGCCATGACAGCAGCCCTTTTACCGGAGCGGTGGTATCCAGGATGGACGCCATGTTCGATCTGCGCATGATGAAGGAGGCGAATATCAACGCCATCCGCACCAGCCACTATCCCAATGCGCCCTGGTTCCCGGAGCTGTGCAATGAGTACGGCTTCTACCTGATTGCGGAGGCTGATCTGGAATCCCATGGCGCGCTGACCAGGTATAAGGGGACGCTGTCGGAAGCCTACAGCCTGTTTGCAGAGCTTCCCTCCTATAAAGAGGCGGTTCTGGACCGTTCCAGGCGCTGCGTGATCCGGGACAAGAACCAGTGCAGTATCCTGTTCTGGTCGCTGGGAAATGAGTCCGGCTTCGGGCCGAACCTGCAGGAGGCAGGACGCTGGGTGAAGAGCTGCGATCCCACCAGGCTTGTCCACTATGAGAGCGTGCACCTGTGGGGGGAGGAGCACCCTTACGATGAATCCATGCTGGATGTGTGGAGCCGCATGTACGCCTCACCGGCGGAAATAGACGCCTATTTTGCGGCTCCGGGGGAGAAAAAGCCCTTTGTGCAGTGCGAATTCGTCCATGCCATGGGCAACGGCCCCGGCGACATTGAGGAGTACATGGAGCAGATCTACAAATATGACGGCTTCTGCGGCGGCTTTGTGTGGGAATGGTGCGACCATGCCACCTATGAGGGCAGAGCGGAAAACGGAAAAGAGATCTTCCATTACGGCGGGGATGCGGGAGAATTTCCCCACGACGGCAATTTCTGCATGGACGGCCTGGTGTATCCGGACAGGCGGCCTCACGAGGGCCTGTATGAGTGGAAAAACGCCATACGCCCCGTGCGCGCGGAGCTGATCGACCGCAAAAAAGGAATCATCCGTCTCCACAATATGCTGGATTTCCGCAATTTAAAGGGCTTCCTCCGCGCCTCCTACGAGATCAAAAAGGGAGACGTGCTTCTGGCGGAGGGCCTGCTGGATGAGCTGGATGCGCCGCCCCACGGCTATGTGGATGTGAAGCTGGAGCTTCCCTCTGCAAAGGAGGAGTTTACCTATCTGAAGCTTACTTATTCCCAGAAGGCTAAGGACAGCCTGACCCAGATCGGCCATGAGGTGGGCTTTGACCAGATCATCCTGTGCGAGCCGAAGGAAAGGGAGGTTCCCTTTGCCAGGCCGGAGGGAAGCCTGTCCGTGGAGGAGACGCCTTATGCGTTCCGTATCAGGGGAGATGCCTTTGAGTACGAATTTGGCAGAAAAGAAGGCAGCTTCATTTCACTGGTAAAGGACGGAAAGCCCTGCATCACTGCGCCCGTGCAGTGGAATGTGTTCCGTGCGCCCACGGATAACGACAGGTATATCGTGAAGGAGTGGAAGGAAGCAGGATACGACAGAAGTGTAGTAAAAGTATATCGTGTTCAGGCCTCCCACAGGCAGAATACGGTGTCCATCACCTGTGATTTCTCCATTGCCGCCCTGTATTTACAGCCCTTCCTCCGGCTGCATGCGGTGTGGACGGTGAATGCGGCCGGAGATATCCGCCTCAGCCTGGATGGAAAACGGGATCCCATTTTCCCCTTCCTGCCCAGATTCGGCCTGCGGTTCAGCCTGCCTCTGCCTTCCGATTCGCCGTCTTTGGATTCCCTGGCCGGGAAGGAATATGGGACCGCGGGATCGCCGGTAAACGGCGGCAGCCCGGAGACAGAGGCGGATGGATCCGGGATGGAAGTGACCTATTTTGGCTACGGCCCTCACGAAAGCTACTGCGACAAGCACCGCGCCAGCTATATGGACGTGTTCCGCACCACCGTTGGAGAAATGCACGAGGATTATATCAGGCCCCAGGAGAACGGAAGCCGTTTCCACTGCCATTACGCGGCGGTGGGCACATTCAGGGCTCAGGGAAGGGCGCCTTTCAGTTTTAACGTATCGGAATACACCATCGAGGAGCTGGCTTCAAAGGCTCATAACTATGAGCTGGAAAAGGCGGACTGCCTCACCGTCTGCACCGACTATAAGATGAGCGGCGTGGGCTCCAATTCCTGCGGCCCTCAGCTTCTGCCAAAGTACCGGCTGTATGAGGATGAGATCCGTTGGGAGATGTTGTTTCAGTTTTAAGGCTTTTAGGCTCAGAGCGTGCCTGAAAACTGCTTCTGCCAGATATGCGTCCCGCTTTACGGTAAGGCGGGGCGTACAGCCTGCGGGAATGGTTTTTCAGGCACGCTTTGTCATGTGCAGATATGCGTTACAGTTACTGTTTACCAGCCTGCCGGTGATCCGTAACCCGTTCACAGGGCAGATTGTTCTGATAATGAAATATCTGATTGAAATTTTCATATATATGAAATATAATAAAACCATCTTACAGAGAAAAAGGAGCTCGGGCACGGCATGAATGCACCGCTTATATTCAATATACAGAAATTTTCCGTTCATGACGGGCCGGGGATACGAACCACCGTCTTTTTTAAGGGCTGCCCCATGCGGTGCCTGTGGTGCCACAATCCGGAGAGCCAGAATGCGTTTGCGGAGCGGATGGAGAGAAAAGATGGAAAAGAGGAGGAGGTGGGACGGCGCTATTCCGTTTCAGAGCTGGTAAGGCTTCTGGCAAAGGATCAGATTTTCTATGAGCAGTCCGGCGGCGGAGTGACGCTTTCCGGGGGAGAAGTGATGGCCCAGGATATGGAGTATGTGGCAGCGCTTCTTCAGGCGCTGAAGCGGGTGGGGATCCACACGGCCATCGACACCTGCGGCGCTGTTCCCGTTCAGAATTATGAAAAGGTCCTGCCCTATACCGACCTTTTTCTCTATGATCTGAAAATGATGGATTCTGAGAAGCATGCCAGGTACACGGGAGTGTCCAATGAACAGGTGCTTGAAAACCTGAAATATCTGAGCAGCCGGGGCGCGGCCATTGATCTGCGTCTGATCCTGGTGAAGGATGTGAACGCAGACAGGGCGGATATACAGGCCATAGCGGAATGGCTGAAGGAGGAACAGATCGTTGTGGAGCGGATCAGCCTTCTGCCTTACCATGATTTTGGAAGGGACAAGTACAGACGGCTCCACCGGGAATGTACACAGAATTTTGCACCGCCATCAGACGGGGATGTGGAAAACGTAAAGAAATTTCTGGAGCAGTGTGGATACAGGGTGCAGACCGGCGGCTAGAGATTTGGGAGCAGAGAAAACAGATTTTCAAGCAGGGCTTCCGGCATCGGGAAGCTTTTAACCGGGAAGCCTTTAACAGAAAATTTCACGCCGTCGGGAACGGCAGAAGGAGCGGTATCATGTCAGCAGCAGATACGGAGCAGGTAAAAATGAGATCGGATCAGTATGAAAGAAAGGATCGGGGTTCCACGGAGCGGATCCGCCGGCTGCGCAGGATCAGCGTGAGCGAATGCAAGCCCTGTATTTCCATGGAAAGGGCGGTGCTTCTCACTGAGGCTTACCGGAAGTACGAGGGAAGCGTGTCCACGCCGGTTCTGAGGGGGCTGGCCTTCCGGTATATCATGGAGCACCGCACCAACTATATTGAGCGCGGCTCCATCATCGTGGGGGAAAAGGGGCATAAGCCCTGGGCTGCGCCCACCTTTCCCGAGCTGTGCTGTCACACCATGGAAGATTTCGACAACATGAACAACCGGGAGAAGGTTTTTTTCAGGGTCTCCGAGGAGGATAAGCGGATCCAGAGGGAGGTGATCATCCCTTATTGGAAGGACAGGGCCATGATGAGCCGGATCAACCGGCTGCTGCCCGACGAGTGGCACAGGCTGTTCCAGGCGGGGCTGTACACGGAGTTTCTGATGCAGAGGGGCCCCGGGCATACGGTGGCGGACGGGAAGGTGTATAGAAAGGGTTATCTGGATTTTAAGGAAGATATACAGCGGCAGATTGACAGTCTGGATTATAATAATGATTTAGAGGCTCTGGAAAAAAGGGAGGAGCTGGAGGGCATGAAGCTGGTCTGCGACGGAATGGTGATCCTGGGCAGGCGTTATGCCGAACAGGCCCGTGCCCTGGCGGAGACGGAAACGGATCCCCAGTGGAAGAAGGAGCTTCTGGAGCTGGCAGAGGTCTGCGATGTGGTGCCCGCCCATGCGCCCCGTACCTTCCGCCAGGCGGTGCAGATGTACTGGTTTACCCATATCGGCGTGACCGTGGAGATGAACAACTGGGACGCCTATTCTCCTGGCAAGCTGGATCAGCATCTGGAGCCTTTTTATGAAAAGGATATAGCGGAGGGCCGCCTGACCCGTGAGGAGGCGAAGGAGATCCTGGAAAGCCTCTGGGTTCAGTTCAACAATCAGCCCGCGCCGCCCAAGGTGGGGATCACCCTGAAGGAGAGCGCCACCTACACCGATTTCTGTAACATTAACACCGGTGCCCTGCGCCCGGACGGAACAAGCGGTGTGAGCGAGGTGAGCTACCTCATCCTGGAGGTCATGGATGAGATGAAGCTGCTGCAGCCCAGCTCCAACGTGCAGATTTCCCGGAAAACGCCGGAAAAATTCCTTCGGGAGGCTGTGAAAATCTCCCGTAAGGGATGGGGACAGCCCGCTTTTTATAATTCCGAGGCCATCCTCCAGGAGCTTCTTTTCCTGGGAAAATCCATGGATGACGCCAGGGAGTGCGGAATTGCCAGCGGCTGCGTGGAGACCGGAACGGCCGGAAAGGAGGCTTACGTGCTCACCGGCTACCTGAATATCCCCAAGGTGATGGAGCTGGTGCTGAATCAGGGGTACGATGCCTACACGGATACCCAGGCGGCTCCCGACCAGGGAGATCCGCGTACCTTTACCTCCTACGAGGAGCTGTATGAGGCTTATCTGAGACAGCTGAAATATGTGGTGGATGTGAAGATCGCCGGAAACAACGTGATTGAGAAGATGTACATGAAGGAAATGCCCGTACCCCTTCTTTCCGTGATCACCGACGACTGCATCAAGGCCGGAAAGGACTATAATGCAGGCGGCGCGCGCTACAACACCAGCTATATCCAGTGCGTGGGGATCGCTACCATCACCGACTCCCTTGCGGTGATGAAGAAGCATGTTTTTGAGGAAAAAAATTTCACCATGGATGAACTGATCCGCGCCTGTCATGCGGATTTTGACGGATATGACGGGCTGTTCGACCTGGTCTATAACCGGACGCCCAAGTATGGAAACGACGACGACTATGCGGATGACATCCTGAAAAATGTGGCCGATTCCCTGCAGAAAACCATCGCAGGACGCAGGACGCCCAAGGGCTCCATCACCGTGGTGGAGTTCCTGCCCACCACCTGCCATGTGTACTTCGGCCAGGTGATGCAGGCAAGCCCCAACGGACGCCATGCGGGCATTTCCCTGCCGGACGGCATTTCACCGGAAAAGGGAGCGGACAGGAACGGCCCCACCGCAGTAATCAAATCCGCTTCCAAGATCGACCAGCTGAAAACGGGAGGCGCGCTTTTGAACCAGAAATTCACCCCTGCTGTGATACAGGGGGAGAACGGCGTATCCAATGTGGCGGCGCTCATTCGTTCCTACTTTGCCATGGACGGCCATCATATCCAGTTCAACGTGATCGACAGGGCTACCCTGCTGGACGCCCAGAAACACCCGGAGGAATACGAAAGCCTGATCGTGCGTGTGGCGGGCTACAGCGATTATTTCAACAATCTGGACCGGGCGCTGCAGGATGAGATCATTAACCGGACGGAGCAGAGTTTTGGGTGAGGGATAGGGATTCGGTTCTGCGATAAGGTTGTGGGGCCTCCGTCTCCTCCGGCTCCCGGCTGCGGCAGGTTCTCTGCGTGGGCACGCTTTCGCTCGATCAAAAACGCAGCAGTACTAGACTCGAAAAGACCTCGTCAAGTGCTGGCGTTTTTGAGACGGCCCGTGCAGAGAATCCTGCCGCAGCCGGGAGCCGGAGGAGACGAAGGCCGCGAAGGGTATCGCAGGAACGGAATCGCTATCGACAACAGTAGAAAGGAAAAATGGAGGAAGGTTATGAATAAAACGATTGGATTTATCGGCGGGGGTAATATGGGCGGCGCTATGATGGCGGGGCTTGTGAAGAACGGGGCTTTTGAGGCCGGACAGGTGATGGCTTATGATGTGTACCGGCCTGCTTTGGATAAGCTTCAGAAGGAGCTGGGGATTCAGGCTGCGGACAGTGTGGAGAGGCTGATCGAGGGTTCTGAGATCATCGTGCTGGCGGTGAAGCCGCAGGTGCTTCCCTCCGTGATGGAGGAGTTCGGCGGACGGATCGGCAGGGAGAAGCTGGTGGTTTCCATTGCCGCAGGGATCACTCTGGAGCGTCTGACGGGCTTCCTTTCCCCGGAGCACAGGATCGCCAGGGTGATGCCCAACACTCCCGCCATGGTGGGGGAGGGAATGGCAGGGATCTGTGCCAATGAACATGTGACGGAGGAGGAGAAACAGCAGCTTCTGGAGATTTTCAACTGCTTCGGTAAGGCTGAGCTGATCCCGGAGAAGCTGATCGATGCGGTGGTAGGGGTGAGCGGTTCCTCTCCCGCCTATGTGTATCTGTTCATTGAGGCTCTGGCCGATGGAGCCGTTATGGAGGGCATGCCCCGCGCCCAGGCCTATAAGTTTGCGGCCCAGGCGGTGCTTGGCTCTGCCAAAATGGTGCTGGAGAGCGGGAAGCATCCCGGTGAGCTGAAGGATATGGTGTGCTCCCCTGCCGGAACCACCATTGAGGCCGTGAAGTCCCTGGAGGAGGGAGCGTTCCGCGCTGTGGTGATGGAAGCGGTGCATGTGGCGGCGGAGAAGAACCGGAATATGTAAAAAACAAAATCAAATTATGTATTGACACTACATATGACACCACATATGATATAGATACGAGGTGTTCAGAATGTCAAAATGGGATAAACTATTAACAAGGATATGTGATTTATCAAAAGATCTTCGATTTGATGAATTACGCAGAGTATTGGAAGGTTATGGATATGTGATGAATAATCCAAAAGGCGGGAGCAGCCACTACACATTTAGAAAGTCGGGATGCCAGCCGATTACAATACCGAAGCATGAACCGATCAAGAAGGTGTATGTAGAGATGGTAAGACAGGTTGTGGAAAGTGAGGCGGTAAATAATGAAAACGCTGAATGATTATCTAAAAATGAATTATCGTATGGAAATCGTAGAGGATAAGGACGAGGGCGGCTTTGTGGTTTCTTTTCCTGAACTTCCCGGCTGTGTTACTTGTGGAGAAACGATAGAAGCTGCGGTTGCAAATGCTTTGGACGCCAGGAGGGCATGGCTGGAAGCAGCCATTGAGGATGGCATAGAAATCTGTGAACCGGACAGCCTGGAGGATTATTCAGGTCAGTTCAAACTGAGAATTCCTCGCAGCCTGCACCGTTCTCTTGCGGAACATTCCAGAAGAGAAGGAATCAGTATGAATCAGTATTGCGTTTATCTTCTTTCCAAAAATGATGCGGTTTATTCCAGCGAGCAGCGAGCCAGGTAGCCATGCCTGCATGGATATTGGGCAACTGCCGCGAGAGTCAAATTCCCCGCAGCTCTGCCGTGCTGCAGGCTTAATGCTCCATTGCCGGCATCGGGGGGGGCTGTCTCAAAACAGCGGCTGATATTTTTCTCCTGAGCATAACCCGATGGCCCTGTATTCCGGCAGGGCCATCGGGTGTATTTTTTTCAGTATTTTAAAGTCCCTGCATTTTACCGCCTACCCCAGATAACTGCACAGCAGCTTCAAGCTGTTCTCCACGCCCTTCCGGTGGCTTCTCTCATACCCATGGGAAGCATACACGCCGGGCCCGATCAGCCCGTGTCTGGCGTCGGTTCCGGCCTCCAGAGCCGCGTCCGCGTCCGAGCCATAGTAAGGATACACATCCACCGCAAAATCCACATTCCCGGCTTTGGCCGCTGCAATCAGGCCGGATACCACCTCATAATGGTAAGGCCCCCTGCTGTCCTTGGCGCAGATGGAAACCTGGGTTTCCTTACAGGAAAGCCCGTCTCCCACACAGCCCATATCCACGGACAGAAGCTCCGTCACGTCGGAGGGGATGGAGGCGCAGGCGCCGTGTCCCACCTCCTCAAACACTGTGATATGCTGATAGATTTTTCTTTTGGGAACGATGCCGTTTTCCTTCAGATACCGGGCATATCCAAGCAGGATAGCCGTGCTCAGCTTGTCGTCCAGGAAACGGCTCTTGATGTATCCGGAGGGCGTCACCACCGTCCTGGGGTCAAAGCACACAATATCGCCCACCATAATGCCCAGCTCCTTCACGCCGTCCGCATCGTCCACCAGCTCGTCCAACAGAACCTCCATATCCTTATAGGTACGTTTCGTATCGTTATAATCCCCGTTCACATGGATGGAGGCGTTGCAGAGCTGAAAGGTTCCCGTATACACCTTTCCTTCTCTGGTGATGATACGGCAGTTCTCAGCCTCCGCATTGTTGGCATTCATACCGCCCAGAGGCGTAAGCTTCAGACGCCCCTCCTCTGTGATCCGGGAAACCATGGCCCCCAGCGTATCCACATGGGCCATCAGCAGGATCGGCCCGCAGGCAGGATCCTGGCTGTTATCACAGGAACCGTCCCCGTCTGCAAGCTTCACCACTACGCCGCCCTTTGTGGTCTGCACGGGCTCATACCCCATCTCCCGATAGGTTTTCATCAGATACTCCGCCACATTTCCCGTAAAGCCCGAAGGGCTGTCGATTGCCAGAAGGTTCTGCGCTTCTTTCATAATATAATCGGTGATCTGTTTCATTTCTATTCTCCCTTCCGGAGCGTAAGCGACGAGACGATAAGAAACCGCGAATGCGCTTTTTTAGATGCCTGGAGCGTGTTTGAAAATTGCTTTCTGCCAGATGTGCGTTCCACTTTGTGGGAGATTTGCCCCAAATGAGTGCGGCGCAGCGGGCTGCGTTAAACGAATTTGGGGCAAATATACCGCGAAGCGGGGCGTGCAGATGGCGGGAATGAATTTTCAAACACGCTCTAAGGGCTATTTGTAACGCTCCATTCCTTCTTCGTATAGAGTACCATTTTTTTCCGGGAATAGCCATGAGAAATTTTTGGGATTTTGACAGGAAAAATTTTTTGGGACTTTGAAAGCTTCTGCAACTTCTTCCATTGCTTTCCGGTCTATAGTATAAAAGAACAAAGAGAAATCGTAACAGTCCAGCCGCGCCGGTTCGGAGACGGGGCGTGGCAAAGAAAGGAGAAAGGCGGCAGGTATGAGACAGGAGCTTTATGAAGCAGTGACTGCCTATATCATAGAAAACCAGGAAAAATTCTACCGGCTGGCATACAGCTATACAGAAAACCAGGAGGATGCCCTGGACGTGGTACAGAATGCGGTGTGCAGGATCCTGACCTACTATGAAAATATCCGCAATGAAGAAGCCATTAAAACCTGGTGCTATCGGATCGTGGTAAACGAAAGCATGAATCTGCTCAGGAACAGGCACAGGGAGCAGCCCACAGACATTTGGGATCAGAAAAACGTCTACACAGAGCAGGGCTTCGAGAGGGATGATGCTCTGTATGAAAAGATCAATCTGCTCCCATCGGAAATACAGACGGTGATCAAGCTGCGTTTCTATGAGGAACTGTCCCTGAAGGAGATCGCGGCGGTCACCAAAGCAAATCTGAACACGGTGAAGGCCAGGCTGTATCGGGGACTGAAAGCATTAAAGGTAAAATACGAGGAGGAAATGGCATGAATCAGATGGAAAAAGCAAAAAAAAGCTATGACAGCATTCCTGTTCCCGCCGAGCTGTACGACCGTGTACAGATGGCCATTGCACAGGCGGACACAGGAAAAACGGGTGCGCGGGAGATTCATCAGGATTCTTCCCCGGAACGCCAAAAACCTGTGCGGAGAAAAAGATGGCCTGCCGCTGTGTCCGCAGCAGCCGCCGCAGTGATGGCGGTTTTCATTACAGCGCTTAATACCAGCACCGTTTTTGCACAGGAGATGGAAAAAATCCCCGTGCTCGGCGCCATAGCCCATGTTTTCACCTTCAGCTCTTATGTGGAGGAAAAGGAAGATATGACCATCGCCGTAAACATTCCCAGCCTGGAAATGATTTCCCAGGACACGGAGGGGCTGGCGGATTCTGTGAACGAAACCATTCACACATTCTGTGAACAGTACGCCCAGGAAGCGGTAAAACGGGCGGAGGAATACAAAGAAGCCTTTATGGCCACCGGAGGCACACAGGAGGAATGGGAAGCACACAACATTCAGATCAATGTAGGATATGAGATCAAAAGCCAGACGCCGGAGTACCTTTCCTTTATCGTGACGGGTACGGAGAACTGGGCTTCCGCTTACGCCCAGACCCTTTATTACACCATAGACCTTGGCAGCGGTAAGCTGGTCAGTTTACAGGAAGTGCTTGGCCCGGACTACAGGAGCATCGCGGATGAAAGCATACGCGCACAGATGAAAGCCAGGACGGATGTGGAGTTTTTCACCCCTGAGGAAGGCGGCTTTACAGGAATTGATGAAAACACAAGGTTCTATATGAACGCAGACGGAAACCCGGTGATCGTTTTTGAGAAATATGAGATCGCTCCCGGTTCTGCGGGACAGCCGGAATTTGTGATAGACAGATAAGGAAAGCGTAAACATACGGGGATGCGCCCGGAGCGGATCTCCCGTTGTTGATAAAAAGATCAGGAACAAACAGGAGGATCAGAAAATGAAGAAGAAAATAGCGGCGGTGATGATGACAATGGTGCTGGGAATGGCCGTGACAGCCTGCGGACAGCAGGGTTCCGCCGGTGCAGAGCAGACCGGAAGTGTGGAAGCTGATTTATTTGGAAAGTGAAAAAATACCGCTGCATGGTAAAGCTTTTTTTCAAATCCCTGAAACCTTTTCCCTCCTTCCGCCGTCTATATAATAAAGACAAAAGAAAAAGCTGATTCCAATGTGCAGATGCAAAGGAGGAAACGGTATGAGTAATATGATATGGATCGCGGCAGCGTTGGCAGTGGGAATTATGGCCGCACGGATGCAGGCGAAGCCTGAGCAGGGCAGAAAATAAAGAGGAAGACCCGAGTCCGCACAAAGCGGGAATATGGACTCCCATATACTGTACTTTAATTTGATATTTTTATCTTTCAGAGCGGTCAGTCCTGGGACTGGCCGCTTTCTTTCCATAGAGTTCTCTTTCCGCTAATGACATAATCCCCCAGATATACCGCCGCAAACACGCCCGCCCCGATAAACAGCAGATCCAGCCTGACGGCCTCCGACACCACGCCCACCGCCGCCGAGGCAATGGGAACGATGCACAGGGCAAACATATTCATGATCGCCGACACTCTGGAAAGGTATTCCTGCTCCACCACGGCAAATACCTTTGTCTGGATCAGGAAGGAGGACACTGCGATCCCGCCGCCGTACAGGAACAGGGCAAGAAAGAGAACCGGATATTTGAGCCAGACGGGAGCATCCGCAATCCCGATCATGGTCAGGTACGCAGCCCCGATCAGCAGGCCGCTGTACAGGAACGCTCTCCGCTCCCCGATCCGCTCCTTCACAGCGGGAGCGCACAAAGCTGTGGCGGACATGCCCGCAATGGAAGCAATCCCGATCACCGACAGCATACTGCTCCCCTCATGAAGAATATTCTCCACATAGGGAACCTGAAACACGTTGACGGGCACGAACACAATATTGATCAGACAGGTAAACACGCAGATCCTGACAAGCTCCGCGCTCCCCTTCACATGGACAAAGCCCTCCTTCAGGTCGGTAAAGCCTCCCTTCAGCGTGATCTTCCCTTTTTTCACCCTGGGGACACGGATCAGGGCAGAGCAGATCCCGCACACCAGGAAGGTAGCCGCATCCACCAGAATGGCTCCACCCAGCTGTATGGTTCCAACCAGGATGGGAGCCGCCGCCAGCCCCAACATTTCCATCAGCTTAGTGGCCGAGGCCTCCAGAGCCACACCCTCCTCCAGCTTTTCCTTACTCAGTATCCTGGGCACTATGCTCACCGCCGCCGGCCCCCGGAACGCCTCAAAGGAGGAGTTCAGAAACGTAAACACATACAGATGCCATGGCCTGAGCAGCCCGGCAAAATAAAGAAGCGCAACCGCCGCCACGCACAGCCCTCTGCCAAAATCGCAGAGCACCATAATGTTCTTCTCATTCCTATGTCTGGTCACCGCCCCGGAAATCAGGCCGAACAGCAGGTTCGGCAGTCCGTTCACAGCGAAAACCGTGGCCGTCAGAAGGGTGGAGCCTGTGATCTGATAGATCAGCATGGAAAAGGCAATCGTGTCCACTCCGTCCCCAAACCGGGAAAACATGGATCCAGCCAGTTCTTTTAAGTAGTTTTTCTCCTGGTACAGAGATTTGTATTTTATGATGGGGTGGGACATTGCAGCTTCTCCT
>CAUWLJ010000046.1:0-27096 GCA_963559585.1 uncultured Eisenbergiella sp.
CAGGGCTGATGAGGCAGCGGACATTTTTCCCGCGAAGCCTTGTACCGCTCCCATCCATATGCTATAATAAAACACAGCTTTTGGGCATAATAATAGGGGAAGAAGAACCCCGGTACAGCATGTTTCAAAACGGAGGTTGGTTATGGAAGTAATGCTTTTAATGGGTGGTATGCTGTTGATCATTATTGTGGCGGTTGTGGTTGCATCGGTGAGCGCAGTGGTGTCCGGTGTGGCTGGCAGCGAGCTGGACGAGGAGCTTTGAGGCGGATTCAGCGCCATGCGGTATATGGATTTTAATATGCAGTATCCCGTTTGATGACAGGGCTCTGGCCGAAGTACAGCGGCGGCGTCCCTGGACGGAGAGCGGGGGAGGAAAGCGGTTTGGCAGCTGGCTGTCAGGCCGTTTTGCTGATTGACGGAGCAGATGTTATGTCTGAAAATACAATGTCTGGTAAATCATACAATATCAGATGATTTTTTTGCGCCGCTTCCGGCGGCAGGATGGAGGAGAGAATGGGAAAGCTGGATCAGCTGGAGCCTGCAAAGGTTTTTCAGTATTTTGAGGAGATATGCAGTATTCCGCACGGATCGGGGAATGTGGGGCAGATCAGTGATTATCTGGTGGATTTTGCAGCCAGCCGCGGCCTGGAGTGGGTGCAGGATGAGGTGAAGAATGTAATTATCATCAAGGAGGCCGCGCCCGGCTATGAGGATCAGGAGCCGGTGATCCTGCAGGGGCATATGGATATGGTGGCGGTGAAGGAGCCCAGCTGTCCCATTGACATGACGAAGGAAGGATTGGATCTGGCCGTGGAGGGGGATGAGCTTCTGGCAAGGGGGACAAGCCTTGGAGGAGACGATGGGATTGCGGTGGCCTATGCGCTGGCTCTGCTGGATTCCCGGGACATTCCTCATCCCCGCCTGGAGGTGATCATCACCGTGGACGAGGAGACGGGCATGGAGGGAGCCAATGCGGTGGATCTGTCCATGCTGAAGGGACGGCGGATGCTGAACCTGGACAACGAGGAGGAGGGCGTTCTGCTCACAAGCTGTGCGGGAGGGGCCAGGGTGCACGGGAAGATGGCCGTAAAGCGTGAGAAAAAGCCCGGCCTGCGGCTTGCGGTGCATATCGAGGGCCTTTTGGGAGGCCACTCCGGTGCAGAGATCGACAAGGGGCGCGCCAATGCCAACGTCCTTCTGGGCAGGCTGATGCAGCGATGCAGGAAGGAAGCGGACGTGCGTTTCCTGTCCATGAACGGAGGAAGCGCGGATAATGCGATTCCCAGCTCCTGCCATGGAGAATTTTTCGTGGAGAAGGAGCAGGCAGAGGCGGTTCGCAGGGCTGTAGAGAGCCTGGCCGCAGATCTGGCAAAGGAGTACGCGGCGACGGATCCCGGCATCACTCTGCGCCTGGAGGAGGGAGAAGCCGGAGAGTGGGAGGCTTTTGACGGGGAAAGCACGAAAAGGACGGCGCTTCTTCTGTACCTGATGCCCAATGGGATCCAGCGGATGAGCGCGGACATTCCCGGTCTGGTGCAGACCTCCCTGAATCTGGGGATTTTAAGGACTGTGGGCGATCAGGTGGAGCTGGATTATTCCGTGCGCAGCAGTCTGGAAAGTGAAAAGGAAATGGTGATCGATCAGGTCCGCCTTCTGCTTTCCGCCCAGGGAGCGCAGTATGAGGTGACAGGCTCCTATCCTGCCTGGGAATTTTGCAAGGAGTCCCCGCTGAGGGAAAAGATGGTGCGCGTCTACCAGCGTCTTTACGGCAAAACGCCCCGGATCGAAGCGGTCCATGCAGGGCTGGAATGCGGTCTTCTGGCGGAGAAGCTTCCCGGCCTGGACTGCGTTTCCATCGGGCCGGATATGAGAGACATCCACACGCCGGGAGAGCGCCTGTCCATTTCCTCCACAAAGCGGGTGTGGGACTATATTCTTGAAATTTTAAAATAGATAAAATGCGGCTTACAGGGAAGGAGTACACGAAAGAAAATGATCCTGTTTCAATGTGATTATAATGAAGGCGCCCATCCGCAGGTGATGGAGCGGCTGATGGAGACGAATCTGGAACAGCACGCGGGATATGGGGAGGATGCCCACTGTGCCCATGCGGCGGAGCTGATCCGCCGCGCCTGCGGAGATGATACCCTGGCCGTGCATTTCCTGGTGGGAGGAACCCAGACAAACATGACGGTGATCGATGCGGCCCTGCGTCCCCATCAGGGTGTGGTGTCCGCACAGAGCGGACACATCAACTGCCATGAAACAGGGGCGGTGGAATCCCTGGGACACAAGGTACTGGCCCTGCCCCACAGGGACGGTAAGATCACAGCCGCCCAGGTGGCCGCGCTGTGCGGGGAGCACCGCGCGGATGCTTCCTTTGAACATACCGTTCAGCCCAAGATGGTGTATATTTCCAACCCCACAGAGTATGGGACGCTGTACGGCAGACAGGAGCTGGAGGAGCTTGGGAAGGTGTGCAGGCAGTACGGCCTTTATCTTTTTATGGATGGGGCAAGGCTGGGCTACGGGCTGGCCGCGCCGGACAATGAACTGGATTTTCCTTTTCTGGCGCAGATCTGCGATGTGTTCTACATCGGAGGTACCAAGGTGGGAGCCTTGTTCGGGGAAGCGGTGGTGATCGCCAACGAGGAGCTGAAAACGGATTTTCGTTACCTGATCAAACAGAAGGGCGGAATGCTGGCGAAGGGAAGGCTGCTTGGCGTACAGTTTGAAACGCTTTTTGAGGACGGCCTTTATATGGAAATTTCCCGCCATGCCATTGAACTGGCGGAAAAGCTGCGGACGGCATTTGAGGAAATGGGAGTTCCCTTTTTGGTTCCGAACCGGACGAACCAGATTTTCCCCATCCTGCCGGACACATTCCTTGACCGCCTGTCTGAAAAATATGGTTTCTGCTATCAGGAACGAGTGGACAGCACGCACAGCGCAGTGCGCTTCTGTACGAGCTGGGCGACACCGGAAGAAAATGTGGACAGTCTGATCTCCGATTTGAGAAGGCTTTCCTGAATGGCAATGTAAGAAAAGAAGAGAGAAGAAACGCTCTCTTCTCTTTTTTTATAAGTGAGCCTGACAGAACGATTGCAATTTTACCGTATCTGCAAGCAGAACATAACAAAAGGAACTTTTTTAAGGAAAATTCTATACCTATCGTTTCTAAAAAGCTATTTAGAGCTCCTGTATGATGAAACTAAGAAAAATGGCATAATTTGGAAAGAGGGAGCTAAATGGCAGCATCGGAGATTCTGGTTGAAATAGGAAAAAGATTATACGAGCAGAGAAAGAAAATGGGTCTTACGCAGGAGGAAACTGCGGATCTTCTGGTAATATCGGCTACCTTTTACGGTGCAATCGAACGGGGAAGGAAAAGGCTTTCCATTGAGAGGATGATCCTGGTCTACAGACGTATGGGGCTGGATCCCACCTATCTGCTGACAGGGGAACTGCCCAGGAAGGGAGAGCTGGACGAGGTGTTCCGAAAATGTCCGAAGGAAAAGAGGGAGACGCTGGAGCGGATTCTGGAGGACATAGGAAGGCTGTACTAGAGCAGCGTGCGGAGCACAAGCCGACGAAATGCTCCAAAAAAAGACACGAAAGAGGAAGCGCGATGGGGGAGAGCAGGCGGTTCTTTGAGGAACTTTATCATCGGGAGTACGACAATATCAGAATGTATGTACAACGTATGGTGGCAGACAGTAACGGAATTGAGGATATTGTGCAGGAAATCTTTCTGGAAGCCTACCGAAGCAGGAAAAAGCTGATGGGCCATCCCAACGTGGCAGGATGGCTGCGGATCACTGCCAAAAACAAGATCATGAAGTGGGAGGAAAAGCAGAGGAAATATCGTGTAGACTGCGGGTATCTGCTGGAAAATTCTTCTGCGGGCAGGCAGAATAAGCCGGATGAGTACAGGATGGTGGAGGTCTATTCCACCGTTCAGAAGATTTTGTCTGCGGAGGAATTGGAGCTGCTGCGCTGCTATTATGAATACGGCTATTCCTCACAGGAGCTGGCACAGCGGCTTGGAATCAGTGAAAGCTGTTTTAAAGTAAGGATCCTGCGGATGAAGCAGAAGCTTAAAAACAGCCTGGAGCTGCCGTTTGTCCTGTGCCTTGGGGACTTCATTGTGGAAATGCTTCGTTTCTGGAGCAGAAAATAAACAGACCGTCACAGGAGGAAATGGGGCATTGTTCCCGCGCGGCATATGGGATCAGGAAACACAGGGATGGGAGCGGCGATGACACAGAAAAAGGATAACGAAAAGTTAATACAGGAGCTTTACGAGAAGCTTTGGTGGTACACCCATGAGGCCGGCGATGAAGAATTTGACGAGAAGGAGGTGGATGCTATTGTCCGCCTTCTTGAAGTGCTGGAGCCTTTGAAGGAGGATCCGCTGTGCAGCCCGGATGTGAATGCGGCTTATGAACGGTTTCAGAAGCGGTACGGTCTGAAGGAGGAGCCGGCCGGTAATCCGGTGCCTGTTATGCACCGCAGAGGCGGCAGATGGAAAAGGCGGCTGATCCGCTTCGGGATCGGCGCGGCAGCCTGTGTGGTTTTGGTGCTGTCGGTGAATCTGGGGACCTATGCCTTGAAGAAGAAGTCGTTCTTTGAGATTGTCCGTGATGGTATGGGAAGAACGGAGGTTACCGTGACCGGAAATCTGGATGAATTTCAGGAAAGCAGTACTGTGGAAGCAGGAGACTGGGAGGAAGTGGAAGCGATCGTTGGGGAGGATATTCTGGTTCCGAAGTATATTCCGGAAGGATTTGAGTGTAAGAGACTGGCGGTGGAGGATATTGGGACGCGGAAGATTGTGACGGCAAGGTATGAATCAGAAGACAAGTTTATTCATATTGAGGTGGATTTGTATAGAGAAGCTTTTGGGGAAAATACAGTAGGTATGTCAAGTAAATGGAAACTGTTGCAGTATGATGAAAAGAATGAAATACAGTACTATGGCTGCAATGATCAAGTGCAGGCGATATTTTTTTACGGAAAGGGAAGTTATATGATTTGGAGCAATCTTTCCTTGGAGGATATAGAAAATGTGGTAGAGGATATGGTGCTTGATTAAACATGTATAGTGAATTTATGGTTATAATTTGAATAAATGTGCAGTCAGTAATTAAGACTATGATTTTTTTGTAACTTTTTTTCCTTTCGAGCGGATAAAAGATAAAAGAATCCGCTGAAAACAGTCAGGAAGGAAGGTTAACAGATGAAGAAGATTATCACATTTATTTTAGCTTTATGTATTATGAACATGCCCTTAAATATTCGGGCAGCAGAAGTGGAAAACAACTTTGTTGAATATCCGAATCATTATTTTGAATTGAAAAATGAAGATGAGACTGTTTTATACGCATCACCTGAATTGGCGGCATGTGATTTAGGGGTAGGAATTGCAAGTAATGGAGTCAGCGTTACATATATCACACGGGCAACACAGACGGCCGATGAGATAGGTGTAAAAAATTTAGTCTTGCAGGAAAAAACAACGTTTGGCTGGACTGATATAACAATAGGAAATCGATGTGGGTATAATCGCGATTATTACGGGGGATCATTAGTTTACACAGCAGCTGTTAGGGGGAAAACATATAGAGTGTGTGCTACGCATTATGCAGTTTTCGGCGGAGTAGAAAAAACATTTTATAGCACTTCTCCGGAAATAACATTTAATTAGTTCTATAACAGCGGATTCTTTTGGTTTTAAGGCCCCAACCCAAAGAGCCTGGTACCGGCAGACATCTCTGACGGCATCAGGCTCTTTTCCATTATTTCAGCACATTGATCCATTCCGCGCCTTCTGTTTGGAAGCAATGCTCGCTGATCTTGGGATTCAGAAACAGCTGCAGCATGAATTCCATTCCGGAAGCCATCTTCATCTGCTGCAATTCGTTCAGAGGAAGCCACTGCATTTTGCCTTCAGACGAGGAAACCAGTTTACCGCTGAACTGATCGGTTTTGTAGCACAGAACTACATAACGCGCCCCATCCTCTATGGGCCACCATTTGACACCACATAGCTGTGGATGTTGGATATGCAGCCCTGTTTCCTCGTAAATCTCCCTGATTACCGAATCTGAAAAGGATTCTCCGCTTTCCACATGGCCGCCTGGGAAAGTCAGGCCGCCCCAGTCCGGATCGACACGATCCTGGACGAGGACGTTTCCTTCCTGATCGTAAACCATACACATATTAGTAAAAATTACCTGCTCCGTCATCGTCACAACGCTCCCTTTTGCAGTGAAAGCTGGAACACGCCTCTTACAGGGTAGGCAGATCAGTCATACCCGAACTCTTTCCCCTCCGGTACAATACAGATCATGGTCTTGCCTGTATTCAGCTCGATCTCATTTCCGTTATCGTCATAGAACGTGGTAGGCTCGTAATCTCCGCCCTTTTCCCAGTTCACATGGATTCCCTTACCGTTGGTGAAATAGTATCCGTCCTTGGTGTCATCGTGAACCTGGAAGGCGAGATAACCATTGTCGTCACGTACCTCCTTATAAGCGAACTGCACCAGTACGTTTTTAAAAGCAAGCTGCTGGTTGTCGAAGGCGGCATCCACATGGGGCTTACCGTACTCAAAGCGGTAGAAAAGCCCGTCCTCCTCGTTGTATTCAAAATAGGTTTTGGAGACAGGGTAGCAGGAGGCCATGTCCAGCTTCTTTACGTCAAAGGCGTCGTCGTACTGCTCCAGCGTATTGGGAGAGGATTCCGGGGCGAATTTAAAACGATCCGGGTTATAATATTCCTCACGGTAGGTTTTGGAGATGCCCAGGCTCTCTATGGCCTTGTTGGCGCCTTCTGCGCTCAGATAGGCGTTTTGGGGCGCTTTTCTGTCGCTGGTGCGGTAGTAGGCGTCACCGAAGACACCCTTTTTGCCGGTGCCGCCGTAGTTGGCTCCGGTCACGTTGTCAGTGCTCTTTTTCTCGATCACGTCGGCAATATAGAAAGGGCCGCCGAAGTGGAAATAAACCGCATCATATTCAAAGGCCCAGTACACAAAATAATCACGGCAGCTTCTCACGTTGCCGATCCGATCCATGTCCTCCCTGTCCCAGTCCTTGAAAACGGCCATCAGACGGGTAATATTTGCCTCCACGGGAGCCTCATACAGAATGTCCGCCTGGGAAAGACTGTAGTGGGGCAGGGCGGAGGAATCATTGGGAACCATAACGGCGATCGGCCTTTGGTCGGCGATGTCTCCGCTGATCCATTCGTTGGTCAGGCTGCTGCGCACCATGCCCTCCTGGGGAGGAACGTCTTCGTTGGCGGTTTCTGTTTCAGCCGGGGTTTCCGTCTCGGCCGGAATGGGCTCTGCGGCCTGCTCTGTGGAAGCCTGCGGCGTTTCTTCTGCGGGTTCTTCCCTTTTGCCGCAGCCGAACAGAAGGCTGGCGCAGGAAAGGGCCGCCAGAAGCATGACGCTTATTCTTTTCATTTGCATTTCCTCTCTTTCCATAGTGTGTGCCATCGGCGGACAGGGGAATACAAAACAGCCGAAGCCGTCTTATATGCTCCTGTCCACCGACGCGCTTTTCATTATAGTCTACCCCGTATCCCCTTGTCACTATGAAAAGAAGGAATTTCCAAAAATTAAGAAAAAATGCAGAATTGGGGCTGCTCACCTGAAAACCGGTAAACAATGGCGCAGTATGCTGCCGCCCGCAGCCATGCAGAGAAAACAGGTGCAAAATTGCACGTTTTTGGTATAATGGATGTGAAAAAGGCGGAAGCTTTCTCCAAAAGCCTTTTATGAAAGGCGGGGGCATCCTTGTACATGACAGCCTCAGACAGCAGATGCCTGAGATGTGAGAACGGGATTTTGGAGTGAACGCCTTCCCAAAGATATGCCTGCCGGAGCGCGCAGGCAGATAGGAGCAGAATATGAGTAAAAAAATCATTGTCACAGGATGCAACGGCCAGCTTGGACGGGCGATCAACGAGCTGTATGCGGGAAAGGAAGAAATCAGCTTTGTGAACACGGATGTGGGCGAGCTGGACATTACGGATATTGACAGCGTGATGAAGCTGGCCAGGGAGGTAAGGCCCTACGCCATCATCAACTGCGCCGCCCATACCAACGTGGATGGCTGTGAGACGGATTATGACAATGCGTTTTGCATCAACGCCATCGGCCCCAGGAACCTGAGCATTGCGTCCAGAGAGACGGGAGCGAAGCTTGTGCACATATCCACGGACTATGTGTTCGACGGAAAGAGCAGGCAGAATCCTTACGTGGAAACGGACGCCACCGCTCCCCAGAGCGCATACGGAAGCACCAAGCTTGCGGGAGAGAATTTTGTGAAGGATTTTGCGGACAGATATTTTATCCTGAGGACGGCCTGGCTGTACGGGGACGGAAAGAATTTTGCCAGAACCATGGTGAGACTGTCTGAAAACCATGATCAGATCAGGGTGGTGAACGACCAGTTCGGTTCTCCCACCAGCGCGGCTGAGCTGGCAAAGGCTATTGACGCCCTTCTTTTCACGGAGAATTACGGCCTGTTCCATGCCACCTGTGAGGGAAGCTGCTGCTGGGCCGATTTTGCCAGGGAGGTGCTGCGTCTGGCCGGCAAAAAGACGGAGATCGTGGACGTGACCACGGAGGAGTACGCAGCGGCGGCGCCCAGACCGGCTTACTCCATTCTGGAGAACCGGATGTTCAGGCTGACCACGGATTTCATGTTTGCAGACTGGCATGATGCGGTGGAGGAGTATATGAAGAAGGAGATGGGGCGCGCCTGAGGCGCGCCCCGGTTGTGCGTCAAGACGCACACTTTTTCACCTCCACTCCCGCATATACAAGCAGCGGCATGGCCAGAACCAGCGGATAGGCATATCTCATGTCCGAAGCCACAGGCGTGGCGGCGCAGAGGGTGAGGATGAGGGCAAAGAAGGGTACGAACAGAAGCCAGCGCTTCCGGTTTCCGTTCAGCAGGCAGTTGGCGAACAGAAAGACGGCGGCCCAGGTGAACGCGCCGATGCTGTAAAGCAGGCCGTACAGCGGGAAAATGGTGTACAGCTTGGAGAGGACCTCGGCGGTTTTCCACACTGCAGGCCCTTTCAGGATGGGCTGGGCGCTCAGTCCCAGTTCGTTTGGGGAGATTCCTTCGCTGGTAAGCAGGGTGGGAGCGGCGGGAAACCAGTAGCCCCTGGTCTGATCCACGAAGGCGTTCCAGTAATCTGCGGGATATTGGAGGCCAAGCTGGATCCACAGCTTCAGGTATTCCCCCTTGTGGTTTTCCAGATAGTCCGGGTTTCCGTACTGGATCAGCGCTTTCACCGGGTCAGAAAGCCAGGGCTGGTAGTAGTCTGCGATGGAAGCATAGTCCACCGTCTGGTTTAACAGGGCGATCTGTTCCGGGGTGAGCGGCCGTCCCTCATACACCACTCTGGCGATCTGCTGGGCCGGGATGGACAGGGACTCGGAAAAGGCGGGCTGCTCCACCTTCAAATAGCGGAAAACAGGCCCCTTTACCAGAAAAACAGCGGAGAGGATCAGCGCGGCGCAGGGCAGGAGGATCCGCCACTGCCTGCGGAAGGCCCAGAGCAGGAAGGGGAGGGTGGCCAGGAACACGTAGAGCCCGTTGGAGCGCAGGAGGCAGACCAGAAAGCCGGAAACCAGGAACCAAACCAGAGGTCCCGGCCTTCGGCGCAGGGCGGCGGCAAAGGGAACGGACGGAGCCGCACAGGCCGCCTCCGGGCTTTTGGTCTGCGCCGCGCGGGGCGCAGAAGCCGGTCCGGACAGGCCGGCAGGGCTGCCGCCTGAGGCTGGGCTTCCGGCCAGATCCTGCAGCTCATACACGCTTAAAGCAAACAGCAGCATGACCCCAGAAAAGAGCACGTCCTTCCACATGGTAACTGCGAACAGGGCGTTGTAGGGCACCAGCGCGTAGAAAAGCAGGAAAAGGAGGCACAGCCTTTTCCCTGCACCGCGGCGGTAGAGGATGCAGATACAGTGAAGGAGCAGGAGGGCCATAATCAGCATCTGCGCTCCCGTATAGCAGGCGATGGCGGCGTAAGGGTCATGGAACAGGGCATTTCCCAGCGTGAGGAAAAAGCGGATGATCAGCGTGTGCACCACCGGGTGATGGTTGCTGTATCCGGTAAGCCCCATGGCCTGGCTGTACTGGCTTAAGCTGTCAGGCGTCATAACGCCGGGGAACTGGTAGAGGAACCAGGGAAGCCAGCAGGCCAGAAGGAGGAAGAACAGCAGGAATTTGATCTGAAAGGACAGATCGTGCCCGGCTTCCCGGCCCGGCTTGATGGCCCGGATGCGTGCGGCCCGCTGTCCCAGCAGGCGAAGCAGGGCGCGGCAGCAGCGGCTGAAAAGAAAGAACAGGCCCAGGCCGGTGAGCAGCAGGTAGAAGGCCTGGAAGAACCGGTTTTCCAAGGAGCCGGTGAGGGAAGCCCAGTCCCCAGCCAGATACAGGAGGGTATAAAGAAGGCCCAGCGCAAGGGAGGCTCTCCCGCGGAGGGAGTGGGAGCGGGAATGGAGCAGGCCCTTTCCGTCAGGGGAGAGCAGGGACTCCCTCTCCTTTGCCGTTTCCATACGGAAAAAATAAAAGCAGAGGAGGAACAGCACCAGGGTGAGGATGCTGATGGTGGCAAGCCCTGCAGCGTTTCCTATGGCAAAGGCGGCCAGATAGCTTTCCAGCGCAGGGAGTGCTTTCCCGGCGGCAGTGCTTTTTCCATCTGAAGCCATGCCGGAGGCGCTGAATTTGGGTGTGAATGGATGCGGTGTTTTTTTCATGGTTGATTTCCTTTGTGGTTGAAGCTGGAGCCTGCGGGTTACCATTTTTTCCGATATTCCGAGGGCGTCATATTTTCCGATTTCCTGAAAACCTTGATAAAATACGCTGCCCCGGAGAAGCCGCACCGGGCGGCGATTTCCTCCACGGAATACCGGGAGAAGCGCAGAAGGGATTTAGCATGGCTGAGCCTTCTGGCCGTCAGATCGCTGCCGATGGTGATTCCGTAATTTTTCTTGTATTCCCTGGACAGATGGTACTTGCTGATGAAGAAAAGGGAGGAGAGCTCCTCCAGGGAGAGCTTTTCCATATAATGCTCCTCCAGGTATTGGCGCACGCCCTGGAGCTTTCCGGCCATGGCCGCGCCCTCCGGGGAGTCGGGACGGTTTTCCATGAAGCAGAGCGTCACCAGGTCGGTGAGATACCGGTGGGCGGCCAGCTCCATCAGGGAGGGCTTGGCCTGCATCAAACCGTACAGGGCGGTTAAACTATCCGTAAAAGGGGCGGTGTCCGCCGGATGGAAGATGGAGCTGCGCTCCTGTCTCTGGTAGGCTTCATAATAATCGTCGGCCCCGTTTCCGTTGAAATGCACCCACATCAGCGTCCAGGGATGCTCCTCCGTGCTTTCGTGGGCGTACTGGTTCCGGCAGTTGATGTATACACAGTCTCCGGCCTGGATGAAATGCCTCTTTCCCCGGTAGGTGAGATACCCTTCTCCCTTCTGGACGGTGAGGAACAGATAAGAGCTGAGATTTTCACGGGAGCTGACATGGGGCTCCATGCTGGTGAGGGTGCCGATCTCCTGCACGTAGAGATAGTGGCTGCGGCCATATGGGGTGGGGGTGGCCAGAATGCGGTCTGACAGGGATTGGGCCATGTATCCTCCTTTTCAAGCTGGGTGAGTGTCAGGATGGCTGTGCGTGCCTGAAGGCTTTCGTTTCCCTTTTCAGTATACCCTTTTTTTTGCTGACAGCAATATATTACTATTTATAGGCAAGATAAGAAGTTGAAAAGATGGGGACTGCATGGTATATTTTCATTCCGAAAGAAAAAAGCTGTTGTTCACTGGAAGGCCGGTAAACAGTAACATTCATGGAGCCGTTTTTCTAAAAGAAGGAAGGCCTTCAGACAATAGAACAAATAGAGCAAAAAAGAACAAGAATCAGTGAAAAGCGGAGAGCGAAAGGAGCGGGAAGCGATGAGAAATGTGGCTTTGATTACGGGAGTGAACGGACAGGATGGTTCCTATCTGGCGGAGCTTCTGCTGGAGAAGGGGTATGAGGTGCACGGACTGGTGCGCAGGCACAGTATTTCGGTGAACGGCAGGATCGAGCATCTGCTCCATTCTCCTTATTATAATGTGAAATTTTTCCTGCACTATGCGGATACCACCGATTCCAGCGGACTGATGAGGCTGATGGCTGAGATCAAGCCCACAGAGGTGTACAACCTGGCGGCCCAGTCCCATGTGGGCATTTCCTTTGAGGTGCCGGAGTACACGGCGGATGCCACGGGAATCAGCACGCTGAAGCTTTTGGAGGCGGTGCGGATCAACGGAGGGCCCTGCCGTTTCTATCAGGCGTCCACCTCGGAGCTGTTCGGAGGGCTGCCGGAGACGGCCCCTCAGAGCGAGAAAACCCCTTTTTATCCCAAGAGCCCCTACGGCGTGGCGAAGCTGTATTCCTACTGGATCACCGTAAACTACAGGGAATCCTACAACATGTTCACCTGCAACGGGATCTTGTTCAACCATGAGTCGCCCAGGAGAGGGGAGAATTTCGTGACCAGGAAGATCACCCTGGCGGTGGCCAATATCCTGGCGGGCAGGCAGGAGAAGCTTTCTCTGGGAAATATGAACGCCAAGCGTGACTGGGGCTTTGCCGGGGACTATGTGGAGGGCATGTGGCTGATGCTGCAGCAGGAGAAGCCCGGAGACTACGTGCTGGCAACCAACGAGACCCATACGGTGCGGGAGTTTGTGGAGGCCGCCTTTGAGGAGGTGGGCATCCGGATCCGCTGGGAGGGCGAGGGCGTCCGCGAGAAAGGATACGACGCACAGACCGGAAGGCTTCTGGTGGATGTGAACCCGGAATTCTACCGTCCGGCTGAGGTGGAGTATCTGTGGGGCTGCTGCGAAAAGGCGGAGAAGGAGCTGGGCTGGAAGCGGAAGGTAGACTTCAGAGGCCTGGTGGGCATGATGGTGAACGCGGACATGCAGGAGATCATGGGCATGAGCAGCGAGGAGTACCGGAACCGGAAATAATGAGCGGCGGCTTTGGGCCGGAGCGTCACAAAGCTGTGAGTATTGCAGGTGAGAAACCGCATGCGTGTTTTCCCGCTGCAGCCGGAGCCAGAAGCGCTCCGGCAGGGAGGTAAATATGAGTACAATAAGCAAAAATGACAAGATCTATGTGGCGGGCCACAGAGGGCTGGTGGGCAGCGCCATTGTGAGAAATTTAAAGGCAAAGGGATATGAAAACGTGATCGGAAGGACGCACAGGGAGCTGGATCTGACGGATCAGGCCGGGGTGCGCTCCTTTTTTGAGGCGGAGCGGCCTGACGTGGTGGTGCTGGCTGCGGCAAAGGTGGGAGGGATCAACGCCAACAATACCGCTCCCGCTGAGTTTGCCTATGAAAATATGCAGATCCAGTGCAACGTGATCAAATGCTGCCACGACTTTAAGGTAAAGAAGCTTCTGTTCCTGGGAAGCACCTGCATCTATCCCCGTATGGCTCCCCAGCCGATCCCCGAGGATGCGCTGCTCACAGGCCCTCTGGAGGAGACCAACGAGGCCTACGCCATTGCCAAGATCGCGGGCCTGGAGATGTGTAAATTCTATAAAAGGCAGTACGGGGATGATTTTATCAGCTGTATGCCCACCAACCTGTACGGGCCATATGACAACTATGACCTGCAGGGAAGCCATGTCCTGCCCGCCATGATCCGCAAATTCCACGAGGCGAAGGTGAGCGGCGCTCCCGCCGTGGAGCTGTGGGGCACGGGGACGCCGCTGAGGGAGTTTCTGTACGTGGACGATATGGCGGACGCCTGCGTATTTTTGCTGGAAAACTACAGCGGGGAGCAGCATGTGAACATCGGTACCGGAAAGGAAGTGACCATCCGGCAGCTGGCCGAAACCGTGCGGGATACGGTGGGCTTTGCCGGTGAGCTTGTGTGGAATACGGCCATGCCGGACGGAACGCCCAGGAAGCTTACGGATGTGACGAAGCTGCACGGCCTGGGCTGGATCCACAGGGTGGAGCTTGAGGAGGGCGTAAAACTGGCCTATGAATGGTTCTGCGAAAATGTGGATCAGGCGCGGGGCCTGTAAGGGAAGGAGAAGCCTATGAAAACATACGGAGTGGTGATGGCGGGAGGCGGCGGGACGCGCCTGTGGCCCCTGTCCACCAGGCAGAAGCCGAAGCAGTTTTTAAACCTTTCAGGGAAGGAAACGCTGGTAAATGAGGCTATTGACCGTCTGGCGGGGGTAGCGGAGCAGAAGGATATTTTCATCGTGACCAATGCGGCTCAGGCGGAGGTGATGCTGGAGCAGACCAGAGGAAGGGTGGCGGATGACCACATCCTGCGGGAGCCGGCGGCAAGGAACACGGCGGCCTGCATCGGTTATGCGGCGATGACCATATTAAAAAAGTATGGGGACGGTATTCTGTGTGTAGTTCCCTCCGACCCCTATATCAGGGATGAGGCGGGCTTTCAGGAGACGCTCCGCAGGGCCGTTAAGGCCGTGGAGGAGACGGACGCTTTGGTGACCATCGGTATCCGTCCCACCTATCCTTCCACCGGATACGGCTATATCCGCAGCGAGGAGGCGGAGGGGAAGGAATACCGGAGGGTGCTGGAATTCGTGGAAAAGCCGGATGAGGAGACGGCGAAGGCCTATCTGGAGGCGGGCTTCGTCTGGAACAGCGGCATGTTCATCTGGAAGGCTTCCACCATCCTGGATTATTTCAAACGGCTGCTTCCCGACATCCATGCCTGCCTGGTGAAGCTGGCGGACAGCTTCGGGACGGCCAGGGAGGAGCAGACGCTCTGGGAGGTTTACCCGGGGATCCCCAAAATATCCGTGGACTACGGGATCATGGAGAGGGCGGAGCATGTGCTGATGCTCACCGGGGATTTCGGCTGGAGCGACGTGGGCGGCTGGGACGCTTTTGACGTGCTTCTGTCAAAGGATGAAAACGGGAACCTGACGTCGGGCCGTACTTTGCTTCTTGACAGCCGCAACTGTACCGCGTATGCTGTAGACAAGCTGATCGCGGCGGTGGGCGTTGAGGATCTGGTCATCGTCCAGGCCGGTGAGGCAGTTCTGGTATGCCCTGCCTCCCAGACTCAGAGGGTTAAGGAGATTGTGGAGGCATTGTCGGAAAAAGGCGAAGATTCTTATTTGTAGCGCGAAATTTGGCGACAGGTTCCGGTTCTGCTTTTTCCTGCGGACGTGTTAAGATAGATCTGGAAAGAATGACATGGTCTGCGGCAGAAGGAAGCCGGGTGCGGTTTCCTTCTGTATGCAATGCTGTATAGACGGCAGATGGGAGGAAAAAGTATGATGGAACAGATCACTGAGGCACAGATGGAGCGCTTCGTATCGGAGCTTATGCTGGAGCTGGGAGTTCCGGCGCATCTGAGGGGGTATTATTATCTGCGGGACGCCATAGTACGCACCGCGCTGGATATGGAGCTGGTGGGAAGCGTGACGAAGCTTCTCTATCCCGGCATCGCCAGGAGCAGCCATACCAACGTGCAGAGGGTGGAGAGGGCGATCCGCAATGCCATAGAGGTTTCCTGGGAGAGAGGGAATCCGGCTGTGTTTGAGGAGCTGTTCGGCTACAGCGGCGCCTCAGGCGCGCCCCGGCCTACCAACAGTGAATATATTGCCAGGATCGCGGACAAGATCCACATGGAGCTGCCCGGCCTGCAGGAGGTACGCAATGAGTCTGCTGAGTGTTATTGTTCCCTGCTACAATGAGGAGGAGAATGTAGACTGTTTTTATGAAGAATTGATGAAGCTGCAGCCCTTTTTTGAAAAGGAGGGGCTGGAGGTGGAGATCCTCTACGTGGACGACGGATCCAGGGACCGGACGGTGGAGGAAGTGAAGGAGCTGCGGCAGAGGGATGAGAGAGTGCATCTAATTTCCTTTTCCAGGAATTTTGGAAAGGAGGCAGGGATCTATGCCGGGCTTCAGAAGGCGAAGGGCGACTATGTGGTGATGATGGACGCAGACCTTCAGGATCCTCCGGCGCTCCTGCCGGAAATGTTTGCCTGCATGAAGGAGGGCTATGATTCCGTGGCCACCAGAAGGGTGACCAGGAAGGGAGAGCCTCCCATCCGATCCTTTTTCGCCCGCATGTTCTACCGGCTGATCAATAAGATTTCCAGGACCGAGATCGTGGACGGAGCCAGGGATTACCGGCTGATGACCAGGCAGGTGGTGGATGCGATCCTGGCCATGCCGGAGTACAACCGTTTCACCAAGGGAATCTTCGGCTGGGTGGGCTTTCGCACCAAATGGCTGGAATTTGAGAACGTGGAGCGTCTGCACGGGGAGACGAAGTGGTCGTTCTGGAAGCTGTTCCTCTACGCCATCGACGGTATCACCGCCTTCTCCACGGCGCCTCTGGCTCTGGCCTCCATCATGGGAGTGCTGTTCTGCATCGTGGCCTTCCTGCTGATTTTCGTTATCATTGTGAAGACCCTGATCTTCGGGGATCCCGTGGGCGGCTGGCCTTCCATGATGTGCGTGATCTGCATGGTGAGCGGCGTGCAGCTTTTCTGCTTAGGGATCGTGGGGCAGTACCTGTCCAAGACCTATATGGAAGTGAAGAAGCGCCCGATCTATATTATCAAAGAGGAGCTTTGATGGCGTAACAGCTCAGCTATACCGGTTTGAAGGGTCAAAACATGCCCGCATGCTTTTGATCCTTCATGCCGATATGGGTTTAGCGCCCGTTTATGGGCAAAAGGAGCTGCGCGGCAGAGGATGAGAAGCAGGGGTATATGAACGAACTGGTCAGTATTGTGATGCCTGTCTATCAGGCGGAAGAATATTTGGAAGAAACGATACGCTCTGTGCAGGGGCAGACATATGACAACTGGGAGCTGATCGCTGTGGATGATGATTCTGCGGACGGAAGCTTCCGGCTTCTTGCGTCCATGGCGCAGAAGGACGGGCGCATCCGTCCCATCCGGCAGGAGGGAAACGGCGGCGCGGCCAGGGCCCGCAACACCGGGACGAAGCTGGCCCGCGGGCGCTATCTGGCCTTTCTGGACGCGGATGATCTGTGGCGGCCACGGAAGCTGGAGCAGGAGCTGGCTTTCCTGACAGAAAAGCAGAAGGAATGCGGGGAGGCGGGGTTTGCTTTTACCTCCTATGAATTCGGTGACAGCCAGGCGCGGGGAAACGGCAAAATCGTTCATGTGCCGGAACGGCTTATGTACCGGCAGGCGCTTTCCAGGACGGTGATCTTCACCAGCACCGTTCTGTTTGACCTGACGAAGATCGATCGCGGGCTTGCGCTCATGCCGGAGGTAAAGAGCGAGGATACGGCTACCTGGTGGCGGATCCTGCGCGAAGGATATACGGCCTGGGGCCTGGATGAAAACCTGGTCATCTACAGGAGGCCCGCTCAGTCGCTTTCCTCCAACAAGCTGGAGGCCGTGAGACGGATCTGGAATCTTTACCGCAGGCAGGAGGGGCTGTCTTTGGTGAAGAGCGCATGGTATTTCTGCTTCTGGGCTTACCGGGCGGTGGCCAGGAGGCTGTGAATATATGGAAAGGCATGGAAAATCGGAATGAGTCAGGCGGAAACCAGAAAACGGACAGGGATCATGCTGCTGACCTATGCAGGTCTGGCGGCTATGATCGGCTTCTATGCGTGGGCATGGTTTGGATACTATTATCCTGTGATTATCAGATATGACGCGAAGCTGTATTTCAAGGGACATGTGCTGATACTGGCTATTTATGCGGTACTGCTGCTTCTGTTCTGTAATACCTACGGCGGGCTGAGGGTGGGCTATATGAAGCCCATGGAGGTATTCCTCTCCCAGTTTTTTGCCCTGCTGTGTGTCAACGTGATCTCCTATTTCCAGATTGCCCTGATTCACGGCAATCTGATCCCGCCCCAGTATTTTGCAGGGATGATGGCGGGGCAGGTACTCTTTGAGGCGGTGTGGATTTATATGACGAACCGGATCTATCTGCGCTGTTTCCCGCCCAGGAAGCTGCTGCTGATCTACGGAGACCGTCCGATTGAGGACATTCTGCACAAGTTTGCCAGCAGGAAGGACAAGTACGAGATCACAAAGTGTATGAATTTAAAGGAGGGGGCGGAGGCGCTTCTTGACGAGGTGGAAAAGGATTACGGCGGCGTGGTGCTGTGGGATCTGCCCACGGAGGTGCGCAACAAGCTGATGAAATACTGCTACAGCAGGTCGATACGCATCTATATGATGCCGAAGATCCCGGATGTGATCGTCCAGGGAGCGGAGCAGCTCCACCTGTTCGATACGCCGATCCTGCTCACCAGGGAGTATGCGCTGACGGTGGAGCAGAGACTGCTCAAGCGGGTGATCGACGTGGTCTGTGCCCTTATCCTTTTGGTGATCGCCTCCCCGTTCATGCTGGTGACGGCCATTGCGATCAAGCTTTACGACGGCGGCCCGGTGCTCTACCGTCAGATCCGGTGCACCAGGGACGGGAAGGAGTTCGGCATCCTGAAATTCCGCAGCATGAGGGTGGACGCGGAGAAGGACGGCGTGGCCAGGCTGGCGGCCAGAAACGATTCCAGGATCACTCCTATCGGCAGGTTTATCCGGGCGGTGCGGATCGACGAGCTTCCCCAGCTGATCAATATTTTAAAGGGGGAGATGTCCTTTATCGGGCCCAGGCCGGAGCGGCCTGAGATCATCGCCCAGTATCTGGAGGAGATGCCGGAGTTTGCCTTCCGCATGCGGGTAAAAGCAGGGCTGGCTGGTTACGCTCAGGTTTACGGCAAATACAACACCACCCCCTACGACAAGCTGAAGCTGGATCTGACCTACATCGAGCACTATTCTGTGTGGCTGGATATGAAGCTGATGCTTCTGACCCTGAAGATCCTGTTCAAGCCGGAGAGCACGGAGGGCGTGGACGCTAAGCAGATCACGGCGATGAAGTCGGAGGCAGAAGAGGACAATAAATAATGAAGGAAGCGAAATTCTGGCAGGAGGGCATGGACGGAAAGCGTTTTGCCCTCTGTCTTTTCAGAAAAATATGGGTGCTGGCGGCGGTGGCCGCAGGCTCTGCGGCAGCGGCTGCAGGGCTTTATCTGCTGGTGACGGTTGTCCTTGCAGGGCCGCCGGAGTATCAGGTCTTTTCCCAGTACAGGATCTATTTTGACGATGAAAAGTATGGGGAGATCAAGGATTATTACAACGCCTACACCTGGGGAGAGATCATGAAAACGGATCAGGTGGTGGACTTCGTGATGGAGGCTCTGCCTGAGGGAATCAGTAAGGAGCAGGTGAAGGAGTCGGTGAGCGTGGGGGCGATGAGCGATATTAAGATCATGCCCCTGACCATAACCACCCATGACGCCGTTCTGTCGGAAACCATCGCTCAGGCTTACGTGTACGGACTGGATCGGTTCGGCCGCTCCATTGAAGGGCTGGACGGCATGGACTGCTGGCAGGTGGAGCCTGCAGAGAAGGTGGAGCGGGGGACTAAGGCTGTAAATGCGGCGGCGGCGGGGCTGCTTCTGGGCGCGCTGGCCGCATTTCTGGGGATGGCTGTGGCTTACTGCCTGGACGATTCCTTTTATCTGGAGGAGGATTTTGCAGGCAGATATTCCTATCCGGTACTGGGAGTGATTACCGGGGGACAGAAGGAAACAGGGCTCAGGGATTTTTTTGGGGCTGAACTGCGTACAAACCTGGGGACTGTGGCGGAGCCGGAGACTGGCCGGAGCAGTCTGGCCGAATCGGCGGCAGAGGATACGGAGACAGGAGCGGGGACGGCCGGTGCGGTAGCGGATAACAGGAAAACGGCTGGCCGGGCAGCCGGAAAGCCGCTGTGCCTGGCGGAGGCTCAGCCGGGGCTGGCAGAGCAGTGGAGGATGGAGCTGGCTGAGGCGGTCCGGGGCAGCCGTCTGGACGGGGAAGCTTCCGGCAGCCTGTCTGATACGGCGGCTTATGCCTGGCCCTTCCGGGCAGAGGATGCGGAAGCCATGCGCCAAAGCGGCGGTGCGGTGCTGCTTCTTCCCTGGGGGGCGGGCAGCGGCCGTATGGCCCGCCACATCCTGCTCCAGCTTGAAAAACAGCAGATCCGCGTCCGGGGAGCGATCCTGTGCGGTGCGGATGAGAGGTTTCTGCGGGCCTATTACGGCAGGAAAGCGTTTGAAGGTGGAAGGAAGGAAAGGGTTCCTGCAGAAAATGGCAGCGAAGAAGGCGGCAGCGGAAGAACAGCGGTTCAGGCAGACGGGAGAGAAGAATGAGACTGCAGTTTCTGGTATCCGCAGTGAATGAGGACGTGCGTACCCTGGCAGAGCGGATGAATCTCCAGGCGGACGCCCTGATCGTCAATCAGTGCGGAAAAAATGAATATGAGGAATATACGTTTCAGGGAAGCAGGATCCAATGCTACAGCTTCGCGGAGCGGGGAGTGGGCCTGTCGCGGAACAGCTGTCTGATGCGTTCCGACGGGGATATTTGTATCTTTGCGGATGAGGACATTATCTACCGGCCCGGCGCGGCGGCGGCCATTGAGGCGGAATTTGAGAGAAACCCTGGGGCGGATATGATTCTTTTCAATATGGACGTGCCCAGGGAGCGGGCCACCTACCACATAGACGGCTACGGCAGGGTGCGGTGGTACAACTGCGGCCGCTACCCCACCTACAGCTTTGCGGCCAGGACAGAGAAGCTTCATGAGGCCAACGTGACCTTCTCCCTGCTGTTCGGAGGCGGAGCGAAGTACAGCAACGGGGAGGACAGCCTGTTTCTGGCGGAGTGCATCCGAAAGGGGCTGAAGGTGTATAAGGCCCCCGTGACCATCGGACGTGAGAACGGGCGGCCTTCCACCTGGTTCCATGGGTACGACGAGAAATTCTTTTATGACAGGGGGGTGCTCTACCACTTCCTGTACGGCAGGCTGGCCCTTCCCATGGCGGTGCGGTTCCTGGTGAAGCACAGGGATACAATGTTTGCAGCGGCGGGGGAAGCTGCCGGGCAGGAGAACCGGAATGGGGAGGCTGCCGGTGCTTCCTGCCGGATCGGCATGGCGGAGGCGTTTGCCCTTATGAGAAAAGGGATCAGGATGAGGGAATGATTGGAATACTTTTTTATGGAGCGCTGGGCCTGGGGCTGATCGGCCTGGCCTGGCTGATCAAGGGGGAAACGGCGGAGTATGCCGGCTTCACCCGCCGCCGTGCCTTAAACGCCGCCGTGCTGCTGTGTCTGTTTACCGTTATGACAGGAGTGGCGGCTCTGCGGATCGACGTGGGCAACGATTACGGCAATTATGTGAATACGTTTCATGAGATCTATGTGGGCGGCTATGTGGTGACGGAGCCGGGCTTTAATCTGGCGGTGCGGCTTGTGTACCTGCTGGCGGGAGGAGAGAATTACCTGCTGGTGTTCGGCCTGTTTGCGGCCGCCACCTCCTTCCTTTTTCTGAAAGCCATGTATGAGCAGAGCGTGGATTTTGCCCTTTCCTTCACGCTGTTCATGCTGCTGGGGCTGTACTTCCGCACGTTCAACACGGTGCGCTATTATCTGGTGCTGGCCGTGTCCCTGTACAGCCTGCGCTATGTGCTTCGGAAGGAATACGGGAAATATGTCCTGCTCATCTGCGCAACGGCGCTGTTCCACAAATCGGTGCTGGTGGTGATCCCCCTGTATCTGATCGCTGCCCTGCCCTGGAAAAAATGGCAGATCGGGCTGGGGGCGGTGTTTGCGGCAAGCCTTCCCCTGTTCCGGGATTTCTGGACGGAGGTGGCGCTGAGGCTGTATCCCTCCTATCAGAACACTATTTATCTGGAGAAGGATGTGGGACTGGGGGAAAGCCTGGCGGCGATTCTGCGCTGTGCGGCTGTGCTGGCGCTGGCCGCTGCGGTATGGCGGGAGGCTGTACAGAAGGACCGGGCGAATCTTTTCTATCTGAAGCTGAACCTGCTGGGGCTGGCGGTGTATCTGTGCACCTCCTTTCTTCCCCTGGTGACCAGGATTGGATACTACCTGATCACGCCCCATATCCTTCTGGTGCCGGGGCTTTTGGCCCCGCTTCCTCCGGGGAGGAAAAGGAAGCTTGCGTATGGGGCGGTATTTTTGTTCGCGCTGGCTAATTTCGCCTATTTCCTGCTGACGGCCAGCGGGGAGGGCGTGCGCGTACTGCCTTATCACACCTGGATCTTTACAGAAAGGGAGTGGCTGAATGGGTCATACATTTTTTAGTATCATCGTGACCGCGCTGAATCCCGGAGAGCGGCTGGGAATGACGCTTACCAGCCTTTTGGCTCAGGATTACGGCAATTATGAGGTCATCATCAAGGACGGAGGCTCCACGGACGGGTCTCTCTGCCAGACCGGGACGGGAGCCTGGATCCCTGCGGTGTGCCGGGAGAGGCAGGACGGCAGGATACGGGTGGTGCGTCAGGAGGATAAAGGGATCTACGACGGGATGAATCAGGCGCTGCCCCATATCCGGGGGGAATATGTGCTTTTTCTCAACTGCGGGGACTGCCTGTACGACCGGAGCGTGCTTGGGAAGGTGGCAGACCTGATCGGGAAAAAAGAGGCGGAGGAAGGCGGAAAACGCAGAGTGCGCCCCTGGATTTTTTACGGGGATCAGTACAATGAGCTTCAGAAGAGCCTGGTGCGTTCGGCGCCGAAAATGACGGATTTTGCCTGTTACCGGAATGTGCCCTGCCACCAGGTCTGCTTCTATGAGGCATGTCTGTTTGAGGAGAGAGGATACGACACGGACTACAGGGTGCGGGCGGATTATGAGCATTTCCTCTATTGTATCTACGACAGGGGGGCGCAGGCCCACACCATGCCTGTGGTGGTGGCCCGGTATGAGGGAGGCGGCTTTTCGGAGACGGCGCAGAACCGGAAGCGGTCGGCTCTGGAGCATAAGGTGATCACCAGACAGTATCTGGGAAGGTGCAGAAGCGCCGGGTACGCTGCGGCCATGCTTCTCACTCTGGCTCCCCTGCGGACGAGGATCGCGGAGAGCCCCAGACTGTCCAGAGGGTACAATGCGGTGAAGTCGGCGCTGTACGGAAGGAGAAAAGAGGGATGAGGGTTTTATGGCTGTGCAATATCTGTCCTCCCGCCGTGGCCGCGGCGCTGGGGCTTCCCTGCAGCGTACGGGAGGGATGGATCACCGGGGCGCTGAACCGGTATCTGGAGGCTGGAGCTGCGGAGCAGGAAGGCGCTGCCACGGAGCAGAAGAGCGCTGCTCCTGGACGGAGGGATACCGCCTCCGGGCTGGAGCTTGGCATCTGTTTTCCTGCGGAGGGGGAGGCGGCCCGGCTGGGAGAGGATGTGTTTTTGACGCCGTTTCGCGGCGGCGGTGAAGGAAAAGAGGCGCAGAGCGGGACTTCCCTAAGGGATGCTTCCAGGGGGGCAGGCGGCGCTTCCCGGGATGCTTCTCGTGAGACAGCCCATAATTCTTCCGAAGAAGCAATTCAGGCTGCGGGCCGCAGGGTGCGTCTCTATGGTTTTTATGAAGACCTGAGGCGGCCCGAGGTGTACGATTCTTCCATGGAGGAACGTTTTTCTCAGATCCTGAAGGAGTTCCGGCCGGATCTGGTGCACATCTTCGGCACGGAATTTCCCCATGCCCTGGCTATGGCGCGTGTGTTTCCCAGGCCGGAACGGCTTTTGGTGGGGATGCAGGGGCTGATGGGGGAGTGTACGGCTCATTATATGGCAGATCTTCCCCCGCGTATTCAGAACCGCGCCACCCTGCGGGACCGCCTGCGCAGGGACAGCCTGCGGCAGCAGCAGGAAAAATTTGCCCTCCGCGCACAGAGGGAGCGGGAAACCCTGGCGCTGTGCGGCCATGTGGCCGGAAGGACGGAATTTGACAGGGAGGGGAGCCTGGCTTTGAATCCCAAAGCGGTGTACCATACCATGAACGAAACCATGCGGGACTGCTTTTATGAGGGAAGCTGGAGCCGGGAAGCCTGCAGGAGCCACTGGATCTTTGCCAGTCAGGGCGACTATCCTCTGAAAGGCCTGCATTACCTGCTTCAGGCCATGCCCGCTATCCTGCGTACATTCCCGGACGCCCGCCTCTGCGTGGCGGGGAACAGCATCACCCGGTACGGGAGCTGGAAGGAGAAGCTGAAAATCTCCGGGTACGGAAAATACCTGAGGGAGCTGATCCGTGAAAACGGCCTGGAAGGGCATGTGACGGTGACGGGGCAGCTTTCGGCGGGGCAGATGAAGGAGGCCTTTCTCGGAAGCCACATTTTTGTGTGCCCTTCTGCAGTGGAGAATTCCCCCAATTCCCTGGGAGAGGCCATGCTTCTGGGCGTGCCCTGCGCCGCAGCGCGCACCGGGGGGATTCCCAGCATGGCGGAGGACGGCAGGGAAGCGCTTTTCTTTGAGAAAGGCGACGTGGACGGGATTGCCCGGTGCGTGACCGCTGTTTTCAGGGATGATGCACTGGCCCGGAGACTGTCTGCGGGCGCGGCGGCCAGGGCCAGGCGGAACCATGACGGGGACGCCAATTACAGGCAGCTGCTGGAGACCTACAGGCAGATCCTTGGCGGGAAATAAACGCGCAGCAGAAAGCCCGGGAGGATGCGGCATAAAACAGAAGAAGGGAGCACCTCTGTGAAACTTACCTTTGTATCCAATTATATCAACCATCATCAGATCCCCTTCTGCGAAGCGCTCTACAGGCGGCTTGGCGGGGATTTTGCTTTCATACAGACCGAGCCCATGGAGGAGGAACGGGTGCGGATGGGCTGGGCCGTGGACGCGGCGGCTCTGCCCTACGTGCGCCTTTACTACCGGGAGCCGGAGGAGTGCCGGGAGCTGATCTGGGAATGCGACCTTCTTCTGGCCGGGTGGATGGAGCAGCCTGAGCTGATTCAGAGGCGGCTTGGCTGCGGCCGCCCGGCGTTTCGGATCAGCGAGCGGATCTACCGGGAGGGACAGTGGAAAATGATCTCCCCCAGAGGGCTTGCGGCCAAATACCGGGAACACATCCGTTACCGGAACAAGCCCGTCTGGCTTCTGTGCGCCGGAGCCTATGTGGCCTCCGATTTTGCGCTGATCTGCGCCTATCCGGGGAAAAAGCTGCGCTTCGGCTACTTTCCGGAGACACGAAGGGAATTCCCGGAGGCGCAGAAGGCGGAGCCGGGAGCGGTGCGTATCCTCTGGGCCGGCCGCCTGATGCCCCTAAAGCACCCGGAATTTGCACTGCGGCTGGCGGCGGATCTGAAGCGGAGGGGCTTTTCTTTTCAGATGGATATCATCGGCGGCGGGGAGCTTCAGGAGGAAATGGAGCGCCGGATCCGGGAGGAAGGACTGGAGAGGCTGGTGAACCTGCACGGCTTCCAGCCCCCGGAAAAGGTGCGGCAGGCCATGGAGCGAAGCCACATCTATCTGTTTACCAGCAGCCATCTGGAGGGCTGGGGAGCGGTGGTGAACGAAGCCATGAACAGTGGCTGCGCGGTGGTGGGAAGTGCCGAGGCGGGAGCTGTGCCCTGTCTGATCCGGCACGGGGAAAACGGGCTGATCTACCGCAGGAACGATTATGAAGAATTTCTTTCCCAGGTCCTCCTTTTGATGGAGCACGAGGAGGAGCGCAGGCGGCTGGGACGGAAGGCCTATGAAACGATCGTGAACCTGTGGAATGCAGAGGAAGCGGCTGCACGGTGTCTTGATTTTTATGAAAAATGGAGGACAGGTACTCTGGAGAAGGAGCGGTGGTATGAGGAAGGGCCGCTGTCCCCGGCTCCGGTGGTCTGGCCGGGCGCATGGAGGTAGAGATGGACAAGCCTTTGATCAGCGTGATCATTCCTGTATACAATATTTTGGACTGCCTGGAGAGGTGCGTGGCGTCGGTCTGCGCTCAGACCTGGGAGAACCTGGAAATCCTGCTGGTGGACGACGGCTCCACGGACGGAACCGGGGCGCTGTGCGACCGCCTGGCGGAGACGGACGCACGGATCCGCGTATTCCATAAGCCAAACGGCGGCTCCTCCTCAGCCAGAAACCTGGGTATTTCCCAGGCAAAAGGAGATTTCCTGGGTTTCGTGGACAGTGACGATTACATTGAATCGAACATGTATGAACACATGATGGAACAGATGGGCCAAAACGGCTGCCGGATCGTGCAGACCTCACGGGACGAGATCGATGAGGACGGCAGACGCCGCCCGGACGTATGCACGCCCCCTGAGCGGATCACCTTTCAGGACAGCCAGTCCTTTCTGCGTGAGCTTCTTCTCCACAGAGGCGACTGCTCCTTCTGCACCAAGCTCATCCACCGCAGCCTGTTTGATCACAGAAGCTTTCCCGAAGGCGAGCTGAACGAGGACTTCCGCCTGCTAGTGGACATGCTTCAGGAGACGGAGGGCGTCTGCATCCTGCCGGAACAGGCCTACCACGTATACTACCGCATGGGAAGCAACACCCGCCGAAAGGACAGAAACGATTTTTCCCGCGTATTCACAGACATCGTGAACAATGCGGACTACGCACAGCGCATCGTGGATGCCCGCTTCCCCTCCCTCCATAAAGAAGCCGTCCGCTTCGGTCTTTACCAGCGCCTGGACTACCTCCTCCACATCCCCGTGCCCTGCATGAGCCGGGAAAACTCCTTCTACCAGGCCGTAAAAAAGCACTGCCGCGCCCACCTTTTTGACACCGTCTGCTCCCCCTTCCTTACAGGAAAGCAGAAAATATACCTCCTCCTGCTCACAGCCGCCCCCCGCACCGTGCGCGCTGCCCACGGAAAGGTCATGGATTGCCGCAGAACTGATAAATAACAGCCCCTTCATCCCAGAGTAAAAACGGCAAAGCGAAAATAAAATCCAGCCAGTCAGCCCTGTCTATAAATGTACCTTCCCAACCTGTGAACCCTGCCAAGAGAAAAATCCACCTATTACCCAATCCTCGTAACGCTTCGGCCTTTCCGATAAACCTGCGCGGCCTCCTGCGTCTTTGTCTGCGGCCTGCGGCAGGATTCTCTGCACGGGCTGTCTCAAAAACGCCGGCACTTGGCGAGGTCTTTTCGAGCCTAGAGCGTGTTTGAAAATTCATTCCCGCCATCTGCACGTCCCACTTTGCGGTAT